>JBKQVI010000498.1:0-3154 GCA_052139985.1 Terriglobia bacterium | reverse complement strand
GTGCCAATGATCGGGCAGGAAAACCCACGCCGTCAGCAGAAAGCCGTGTTTCTTCCGCATGCGCGTGTAGGAGTTCGCCAGGCGCTCGAAATCCCCCTTATCCAACCTTGTCCTGCACGGCAACAATTTTACCGTCACAAAGATGAATCGGTCGAACAGAAACGGCCGGCGCAGGCGCGACATGGCGATAATCTACGCGCCCGGGCAACGGCGCGCAAGCTCAAAAGCCGCGGACCTTGGAAAGCAGGTCCGCGCTACGAATGCTTGCTGGGACCCATCGGCGCCCAACAATCATCTAAGGGTTCAGGGAAGGGACACGTTTCTTACTGAGAGCTGAAAGCTGATAGCTGACCGCCAAATGAGGATTTCACTATGGCCACACGATTTGACAAATTTACGGTAAAGGCGCAGGAAGCGCTTCAGGCGATGCAGGAAGTCGCCGGCCGCAACGGCAACCAGCAGATGGAGCCGGCACACCTCCTGCTCGCACTCGTCGAGCAGCCGGAGGGCGTTGTTCCGGGAATTCTCCAGCGCTTGGGCACAACGCCCGCGGTTGTAAGCCAGGAAGCAACCAAGGTCATCGAGGCGCTCCCCAAGGTGGGCGGTTCGACAGACAACTACATTTCTCCGGCCCTCAAGGAAGTGTTTGACCAATCGTTCAAGGAAACCGAGCAGTTCAAGGACGAATACGTTTCGACCGAGCATCTGTTGCTAGCCCTGGCGAAAAAGACCAACGACCCGGCAGGACGCATCCTGCAGCGATTGGGCGTTACGCACGACGCCATTTTGCAGGCGCTCGTGTCGGTGCGCGGCACGCAACGCGTTACGGACCAGAATCCCGAAGGCAAGTACCAGGCACTGGAGAAGTACGCGCGCGACCTGACGGAACTGGCCCGCCGGGGCAAGCTCGACCCGGTGATTGGCCGCGATGAGGAAGTTCGCCGTGTGATTCAAGTCCTCTCGCGCCGCACCAAGAACAACCCCGTGCTGATTGGCGAGCCGGGTGTGGGCAAGACGGCCATTGTGGAAGGCATCGCGCAGCGCATCGTGGCGGGCGACGTGCCGGAATCGCTCAAATCGAAGCGTATCGTGGCGCTTGACTTGGGCGCGATGGTAGCAGGTGCGAAGTACCGTGGGGAGTTTGAAGACCGCCTGAAGGCTGTGCTCAAAGAAATTGAAGAAGCCAGCGGCCAGATCATTCTCTTTATCGACGAATTGCACACCCTGGTGGGCGCGGGAGCGGCAGAAGGCTCGATTGACGCTTCCAACATGCTGAAGCCGGCGCTCGCGCGTGGCGAATTGCGCTGCATCGGCGCCACCACGATCAACGAGTACAAGAAATATGTTGAGAAGGACGCAGCTCTCGAACGGCGTTTTCAGCCCGTCCAGGTGGGCGAGCCGACGGTGGAAGACACCATCGCCATTCTGCGCGGCCTGAAGGAAAAGTACGAAGTTCACCACGGCGTGCGCATCAAGGATTCGGCCATTGTCGCCGCGGCGGTGCTTTCCAACCGTTATATCTCGGACCGCTTTCTGCCTGACAAAGCCATCGACCTGATTGACGAAGCGGCGTCCGGCTTGCGCATTGAGATCGACTCCATGCCGGCCGAGATCGACCAGATTGAGCGCCGTGTGACGCAGCTTGAAATCGAACGGCAGGCCTTACGCAAAGAAGACGACGCAGCCTCGCGCGAGCGTTTGCAAACTCTCGAAAAAGAGCTGGCCGGGTACAAGGAGAAATCCGACCATCTGAAATTGCGCTGGAAGGCGGAGAAGGAAGTCATCGCGGAGATCCGCCGCCTGAAGGAAGCGATTGAGCAGGCGAAGGTTGAGGAAGCCCGAGTGACGCGCGAGGGCGACCTGAACAAAGCGGCGGAAATCCGCTACGGCAAGCTGGTTTCTCTCGAGAAAGAACTCGCTGCCGCGAACACCAAGCTCCAGAGCATCGACAAGACCGGCCGCATGTTGAAGGAAGAAGTGGATGAAGAAGATGTGGCGCGAGTGGTTTCGCGCTGGACGCACATTCCCGTCTCCAAGATGCTGGAAGGCGAGATGGCCAAGCTGGTGAAAATGGAAGAACGTTTGCGCCAGCGAGTGGTGGGCCAGGAAGAAGGCCTGCGGCTGGTCGCCAACGCCGTGCGCCGCAGCCGGGCGGGCTTGTCTGACCCGAACCGGCCCATCGGCTCGTTCCTGTTCCTGGGTCCCACGGGTGTGGGCAAGACGGAACTGGCCCGCGCCCTCGCCGAGTTTCTCTTTGACGACGAGCGCGCCATGCTCCGCCTCGATATGTCGGAGTACATGGAGAAGCACGCGGTCGCCAGGCTGATCGGCGCGCCTCCCGGCTACGTGGGGTACGAGGAAGGCGGCCAGTTGACCGAACTCGTGCGGCGCCGACCCTTTTCCGTTCTGCTGTTCGACGAAATCGAAAAGGCGCATCCCGACGCGTTCAACATCTTCTTGCAGATCCTCGATGACGGGCGGCTGACGGATGGCAAGGGCCGCACGGTGGATTTCAAGAATACGGTCATCATCATGACCTCGAACATCGGCAGCATGTTCATTCACGAGGCCATGAACGGCGTCGATCACGCCATCGGCGTGACCGCGAAGAAAGGGAGCGCGGTGGGTGAGGCGGGCATCCTGAGCGACGAGCTCAAGAAGAAAATTCAGGACTCGCTCCTCCAGCACTTCCGGCCGGAGTTCCTGAACCGCATCGACGAAATCGTGATCTTCAATGCCCTCGGCAAGCCGGAAATCGAGAAGATCATCGGCCTTCAGCTTCAGAACCTTCGCCGGCTGCTCTCCGAGCGCAAGATTGAGATCACGCTGACGGACAAAGCGCACGAACTGCTCTTCCGCGAGGGGTACGATCCGCAGTTCGGAGCGCGCCCGCTCAGGCGCGCGATCCAGCGGCTTATCCAGGATCCGCTCGCCATGAAGTTGCTCGACGGCAAAGTGGCGCCCGGCGACTCGCTCGCGATCGACGCGGATATGAAGAAGGGCGTCATGACCTTCGAGCGCGCTAAAGCCGTAATCCGTCCGTAGGGATTTGGCAGCGGTGGGTGCGGAGGCCGGATTGCGGGGTGGGAGTGAGGAAGAGACTGGTGGGGGGATTTCACCCCAAGGGTGGTAGATTACGGAGATGATGAAAAGG
>JBKQVI010000497.1:0-3244 GCA_052139985.1 Terriglobia bacterium | reverse complement strand
ATACTTCGTTCCCAGGCGTTCCGCAAACTCGGTCTCCAGCTTCTCGACTTCTTTCTGCAACTTCACGCCGTAGTATCGAAACAGCGACCGGGACTTGAGCACTTTCACCGCCGCTTGGACTTCCTTGTCATCCATGTGATGAACACCCGGGAATTCCAATGGCAGCGGCGCCTTGCGGACCGGCTTCCCACCATTTATGGCTAGTTCGTTTTCCTTCATTCTTCACCTCGAAAAGAGATTGATATTGAGATTTATGGTCAGTGGTGTCCTAACGTTTGGTTTGAAATTGCGTGCAAGTTCCTAGACATCGAAGCGTGTCTTCATGCCCAGCAGCCCAAGCTCTATCGCATGGGTTTTCGTGGACCAGTTTCTCGCAGCAACCTGGCCTACGCCAACGAGCATCGCGACTAGCGAATCTTCGCCGAGTTCGCGCAAGTTCTGATCGACATCGCTCGCGACCTTTACCGCGACGGACCCTTCGGGGCTGACGGCGTGTGCCCCTTGTGTCCAGCCGACGGCCCTGCCGTCGTGGTTGAAGGAGCACGCCAAGGGTTGATCCTACTTGCCACATCCTCGGCCGCCCGGAAGGGCGCCTCCACGAGAGCCAAAAGGTCAGCGCAACGAGTTTACGCGGGCATTGGTCATGCCTTCATCCCTTTGGCTTCGAGGATGGGCTGCAACACGCGGCGCAGGTTCCCGCCCAGGATCAGGCGGCGCGTCGAGTTGGGGATGTCCGCGCCCATCACCTTAGCGAGCTGCGAAGCGAAGCTGCGGCCGCCGGCGTCGCTGCCGTACATCACGCGTTTCGGACCCAGCTCTCGCACCGCCATTTCCGTGTAACCCTCGGTGGGGTCGGACCCGCAGAGATCGGCGTAAACGTTTTTCACGTCGCGGATGGCGCGAATCCCGATCTCCCAGTTGCCTCCCGTGTGGCCGCAGATCATGGTCACGGTGGGATGGCGGCGGGCAAGTTCGGCGATTTCCATGGGGGTCGATTCAGCGATATCCTGTGGGCCCAGGGTGCTGAAAAAGGTGTGGTGCATGATGACGGCATTCAGCTCAGCGGCGCGTTCGAGAATGGGATCCAGGACGCTGAGGTCGCGGGGTGTTCCATAGGTTGGAGCGTGCCGCTGGTCGTTCGGGTGCCGGATCGTATCGTACTCAAACTTCAGGCCGACCATGGGGCCGTCGCGCACACAACGGTTGATTTCGTCCACGCAGGCCGGCACGTCGGAGAAGGGATCCATGAAGGCGTAACCGAAGGCACGGCCGTTCGAGTGGCTGACGGCGTCGAGCACCTCATCGTTTTGCCGGCGCATTTCTTCCCGGCCACCATGAAACGCCTCACTCATACCCAAGAACACGCACATCCGCTCAATGTCCATGCGGTCGCCAAAACGGAGCATGTCCGCCATCCGTTCCGCCGGCGTTGAACCGGCGAAATCGATCAGGTGGGTATGCCCGTCCCAGATTCTTAGCGACTTAAGATCGTACGTTTCACCTACTTTCGCGGCCTGATCCCCAGCCGCGAAAGGCTGCGTGGACACGGCGGAGCCGCGGCCGGCAACGCCGGCAACCGCCAGTCCCGCGGAAGTGCGGTGCAAGAACTCGCGACGCGACAATGTTCCATCTTTCATGTTCGAACTTCCCTTCCTGGATAGTCTGGAAACCTTCTCCCCCGCCGGCGGCGCGCGGCCTCTCTGGCGGGCGCGATTCCGGCCGCCGGAAATCCTGGGAAACGCGTTATCGTTTGAGCAGCGCCCGGGCGTTGCCTTCGAGCACGGCGTGCACTTCATTCTCCGGCAGGCCTGCTTCCCGGACCTTCAGCACCGCGGACTCAAAATAGAAGAACGGATAATGTGAACCGAAGACCACGCGCGCAGGCGAGGTTTTGGCGATGAGGCTCGCGACTCCCCCCATTCCTTCCACCATGGCGAAGTCGAAATAGACATTGTCGGACTGCGCAATCTTGGGAATGTCCAGAGCGGGGACTCCCGCCCAGTAACCCCGGTTGAGCAGCTCCAGGCGCAGGTCCGGGGTACGCTGGATAAGCTCGGCGAGAGGCGCGGCGTTCACGGGCGGCACCTGCATCAGCGGCAACTGAGTGCGGGGGTCTTCCATTGCCAGCGCGATCTGTACGATCAAACGGCGGCTTGCCGCCAGCGAAAACAGCTCTGCCACTACCGGGTCATCCAGCGTATAGCCGTGATAGTTCGGATTCAAGCGGATGCCCACCATGTGATGTACTTCGTGGCAGCGCCGCACATCTTCCTGCCAGTCCGGCAGCTTGGGATTGACGGTGCCCATGGGAACCAGGAAATCCGGCCCGTGCTGGCGGCAGGCAGCAGCCAAGCGCGCATTCACGCCCGCCACATCCCGATGCAGCAAACCCTCAAAGCTGCCTGCCCAAGCCTGCGTCACTCCTTTCTTTCGGAGGCGCGCCACTAGCTCGGCAGGATCATCACCCGCCAGGCGCCGGAAAGGCCAACGAAACAAATTCACATTGGAATCAATCATCGCTGCTTTCCTTTCGCTTTAACATCTTACTTTTCCAGAGGCTGGCTTCCCGATCCGGAACATCGGGACAGGTAGCGAATTTACGTGACGCCTGCCCTAGCCCCGGAGGGGCAAAAGAACCCGATCAATTTCCTCGAGTCCCCGCTGTGCGATCGCCCAAGAAAAATGCCACTGGCCGTTATATCTCGCCCCAATTTCTTTCGCCCCTAAAGGGGCTCAGCCTCTGTCGGGCCGATGGTCCCACGGCTCACGCCGTGGGCTACGATCTTTCGCCCCTCCGGGGCTGAAAAAGCGAACCTCACCCGGACGCTGCGCCCAATGACAAGTGACGAGCCAGCGAGTGTCCCTCTTTTTGCTTGTCACTCGTCACTGGTCACTGCCTTCAGTCTAGCCCGAGGTCAAGCTGAGTTTTCATAATTCCTCTCAGCCTGACCTCAGGCCGTGCAGGATCTCTTGCGGAGTTAGAAGATGAACTACTCGATGGGCGGCATGTTGCTCGGCGTCCAACAAGCGCGACACGCAACGTTTGCCGCCGTCGCGATCCTCGGGCACGGGGTCGGCCTCCCCACCGTCTTGACCGGAGAGGAGCTGTCACTGGCGCGGGACGGGAAGATCACGGAGGAGTCGGTGGTCACGTTGGCCCGCGCCCGATTCGCCGTCACACAGGCCCCGACAGCATCTCGACCACCACCGGGATCCTTCCTGCCCGCCGAACTGCCAGAACCCG
>JBKQVI010000496.1:0-4996 GCA_052139985.1 Terriglobia bacterium | reverse complement strand
CCTTTTCATCATCTCCGTAATCTACCACCCTTGGGGTGAAATCCCCCCACCAGTCTCTTCCTCACTCCCACCCCGCAATCCGGCCTCCGCACCCACCGCTGCCAAATCCCTACGGACGGATTACGGGCGGCGCTACTTACCACGCGGTGCATCTCGGTATGGTATACTCGTCGAAATCAGCGACATAATGTCGGTTAACACATCGACTGCGAAGGAACCGAGCGATGCCGAAAAAGCAGACTCGCAAGCAGAGTGCAAAGCCCAGGGCCGTTGCTGCCAGCAACGGGCAACCGGTCTTTAACCAACCCCAGCCTTCGCCCGATCCTGCCGGTTTCAAGGACCCGGTCACCGACCAGAGTCTGAAGGAACTGACCACGCTCGAACCAGCGCCTCAGCCCGTCGGCGGCGCAACGGAACCGATCCTGACATTGCAGCAAGTTTACGGAAGTGCAGGCGCCGCCAAGATACAGGCCATTCAGCAGGCGGGACAGATCGTTTTCCATTCCGTCGGCGATACGGGAAGCGTCGTGGGGCCGGCCACCCAGTCGCTGGTTGCCGACAAGATGGTGACCGACTTCACCGAAGCGAATGCGGCCGACGTGCCCTCATTCTTATTTCATCTCGGCGACGTCGTATACTACTTCGGTGAGGCCACCTACTACTACGACCAGTTTTATGAGCCCTATCGCGATTATCCCGCGCCGATACTCGCGATTGCCGGCAATCACGATGGTGTAGTCTACGCTAGCGACCCCGCTCCGACACTGGCTGCCTTTCTGAGCAACTTTTGCGCACCCAGCCCGGCTCCGTCGCCTGACGCCGGAGGCTTGGTGCGCACCACCATGACTCAGTCCGGCGTCTACTTCACCCTCGATGCGCCCTTCGTGAAAATACTCGGCATCTACAGCAATGTTCTCGAGGACCCCGGCGTCATCTCGGGTGAAAACGGCAATAACACCGTACTGGATAACCGCCAGATTACCTTTCTAACCACCGCGCTTGAGCGGGCAAAGAGCGAAAGCTTCACCGGCGCAATCATCATCGCCGTGCACCATCCGCCGTTCACGGGAGGATCCGACCACGGGGGCAGTCCGCTGATGTTGCAGGACATCGACAGCGCGTGCCAGGCAGCAGGGGTCTGGCCCCACGCCGTATTCGCCGGCCATTCGCATAACTATCAGCGCTACACGCGGACCGTGAACACCTACCAGATTCCTTTCTTGGTGGCGGGATGCGGCGGCCATTCACCGCTCTCGAAAATGCGCTCGATCTATCGTACTCCCTACAAAATCGACGACACGCTCACGCTCGAAAGCTATGACGACACGGACTACGGATACCTCCGAGTCGTCGTGAACGCCACCACCATGAGCATTGAATTCCATCCGCAGAGCGACGGCGGCACCACCAAGACGCCGGATGACGTTGTGACCATCAACCTAGCCAACCACACCTTAAGCTAAGGCAAACTTCCCGGACCTCTCGACTTTCGAAGCGCGCTCGCCGTGAGTTTCCGCCAACCAGCCCTGCGTTTTGTCCACCGACCCTATTCGGCAACCGATTCTACTGGTCCGCAAGAGCCTGCATGGGAGAGATACGAGCTGCGCGGGTCGCGGGTAACAGACAGGCGACAAGCGATATCACCGCCATGATCCCGGCGGCGCAACCGAGCGCGAAAATGCTTAGAACAGGGACGTGGAAGAGAACAGTCTGCATGGCTCGGCCAGTTAGCCAGGCGCCGACGCTGCCCAGTGCCGCGCCGGCAACGAAAAGACGCATGGCCAGTGCGAGAAACTGGGTGCGAATCTGGCGAGGCTGGGCGCCTAACGCCATGCGAACGCCGATCTCACGCCTCCTCTGCGCAACGGCGTAGCTCAAAACACCATAGGTGCCGATTCCGGTGAGCAGCAGCGCGATTCCCGAGAATAGTCCCGCCAGGAGTGCCGGCGAGCGGCGCGCGACAAGACTGTCGGCGATGCGATCATCCATTGACTGAATATCGTTGACGGACAGCTCGGGGTCGATTTGCCGAACCACCCTTTGAAGCGTCAATCGGAGCGATTCCAGCGGCACGATGGCGCGAGCGACCACGAATATATTGCTCTCGGCGCGGTAAATGTAGGGATAGTAGACCGCGCCTTGTGCCGTCTCATCGGTCAGGCCGGCCTGTTTAATGCTGTCTACGACGCCGACGATGGTGAATGCCTCGCTGTCAGGACCCGGTTCGGAACCCTGAAAGAGTTGATGGCCCAAAGGGCTGGTGTGTTGCCAGTAGTGGTGCGCGAAGTCCTGGTCTACTACGCAGACTCGTTCGGGACGGCGTGAATCTGCTGAAGTGAGGAATCGCCCCCCTCGCAACCGAAAGCCCATGGCGCGGAAGTAATCCCCGCCAACGCCATACGAGTAGTTGCCGCGCGCTGATTCGCCGGGGCTGCGAACATACCCTTTTACCGTTGCGGAGCTCTTGCCGTTGCTGCCACTGAAAGGCACATTGTTAACTATGCCGGCGGACAACACTCCGGGCTGGCGGTCGAGTTCACCCACTAATCTCTCGGTAAATGCGAGACCGGCCGATGCCGCGGGATACTTGTTTCCGATGAGAGAGATTTGGCCGGTGAGAACGTGATCGGACTGGAAGCCGGGGTAAATGGCCATCGACCGCTTTAAACTAAGGCCGAGTAGTCCGGCCCCGGCCAACAGCACGAATGCCAAGGCAATCTGCGCGACGACGAAGCCCTGCCTTAGCGTTTGAGCGGTGCGGCCCGTGGTGGCGCCGCGGGTTTCCGATTGGAGTGGATTGCCCGAACCTCGAAAATGGAGCCAGATGATGGGCAGAGCGAGCGCAATGCCCATGCCAATTGCTGCCAGCAGAGCGGCTAGCGCGACCCGCGCATCGAAGGCAACGTGAGCTCCCAGGGGTAGACGATCAGCGCCCAGCGCCGCCACCAGCCGGATTCCACCAGCCGCAACGACAAGACCCAGTAGTCCGCCGAAAAGTGTGAGTTGTGTAGTCTCGACAATCAGCTCGCTCACAAGATGTGCCCGGCTTGCGCCCAGCGCCCGCCGGACCGCAAGTTCTTTGGCCCGGCTGTTCGCACGAACCAACAGCAGGTTGGCGAGATTGACAGTACCGATCAGCAGAAGCACCAGCACGCCGGCTTGCAGCAGCAGCAGGGTAGGCCGAATCGCGGCAACGTGGTCGGCATGGAGCGGCGTCACGATGGTACGAAAGCCGGCATCTGCAATCATTTTGGCCTGGGGGTCATCGGCCTCCAGATTGGCATTCTGCGCATCGATTTGCGACTGCGCCTGCCCAAGAGTAGCGCCCGGTTGGAGCCGGGCAATCATTTGGATGACATTCCCTCCCGAATGCCGGCCCGCGGGAGTGCGATCCTCTGGGCGAGAAGCCAGCGGGAAATACAGTTGAGCTTCCGAAGACAGGAAGCGATAGCCCGGAGGTAACACGCCGATCACGGTTTTCGGAAACTCGTCCACGCGAATCTGCCGTCCTATTACGTGAGGGTCGGCGTTAAAGTGCCGGCGCCAATAGTCGTCCCTGAGGATAACGACGTTGTCGGTTTGATAGGTGGTCTCCTGTTCCGTGAAAGTGCGTCCCATTATCGGGGCGATTCCGAGGGTGGCGAAAAAGTCCGGCGACACCTGCGTGATCTGCTCCCGTTCTGTTGAGCCGGGCTCTCCGACGATGGCCGTACCGTAGCGGTAGATCGAGAGCGAACTGAAAGCGGGGATGCGGCCGCGGCGTTCGTAATAGTTGGTTAGCGAGGAGCCATCGCGCTCGACGCCTGCTTTCGGATAGGTATTGTACAAAGTCACTAGCCGCCGGGCGTCGGGAAATGGCAGCGGGCGGAGCAGGATCGAGTCAATCACGGCGAAGATCGTGAGATTGGCACCCAGACACAGCGCGACGGTCAGGAGAGCAGTGGTCGCGAACCCCGGCGCTTTTCGTAGTAACCTCGCGGCGTAGCGAAACTCTCGTTTAAGCTCATCGAACACAAGGAGGCCGCGCGCTTCGCGGCAGTCGCCCTTAACCGTGTCGATCCCGCCAAAATCCATGCGCGCGCGCCGCCGAGCTTCCTCCACCGGAATGCCGGAGCGAACAAGGTCCTCGGTGTATTGATCGAGGTGGAAGCGTAGCTCCTCCGACATACCCGCTTCGAAATCACGCCGCGACGTAAGCCCACGAAACAAAGAATGAAGGCGAGCCAACATGTCACACCTCCTCGGATGTCGTGTTCATGGCTGCGGCAATGGCAGAGACGAGCCGGTTCCATCCCGCGGCTTCCTCACGCAATCGCCGCCTTCCCGCCGCGGTGACCGTGTAGTATTTCGCCCGGCGGTTGTTCTCGCTCTGACCCCATTCGGCCGCAATGTGCCCCTGATGTTCCAAGCGGTAGAGCGCCGGATACAGGGATCCTTGTGGAATCTCCAGAGCGTCTCCCGAGATTTGCCGGATGCGTAACAAAACTCCGTATCCATGGAGCGGCTTCAGCGAAACGGCTTTGAGGATCAGCATGTCAAGTGTGCCGGGGAGTAAGTCGGCGGATTTGTCCATGATCTTCGGCTCCTAGTCTGTCTAGGAGTGTATCACGGCTCTCCTAGTTTGGCTAGTAGAAAGAGGCAGGGCAATTCGGGGGGTTCCCAGTCTGCCGCCGTAGCGGCGAGTTCACTTCGCCATCTGACGATGCAAGGCCGCCTTCACGTCAAATCGAGACGATACGTGGGGCAACGTCCTCTCGCCGCCCCGTCATTTCCAGTTGTAAGTTACGGAACTTTGGGCCTGTATCAACGCGATCGAGGACTGCATCATATCGTCGGCGGTTGTAATCGCCTTGGAATTGGCCTGGTATCGGCGTTTGGCCAGGTTCAGCTTTTCTACCGTCGCCAACCCTTTTGTCTGTTGGCGGCAGTTTTCCGAACTGCGTTTTATACAGTGCGACATTAATTGGGGCGGGGGGCACCGGCCGCCGCCCCCGGT
>JBKQVI010000495.1:0-3741 GCA_052139985.1 Terriglobia bacterium | reverse complement strand
GTGCTGGAAGGATGCCGGCACGCACGTGTGAAGCACCTGGTCTTCGCCTCTTCCAGCTCAGTGTACGGAGCCAACCAGCACCTGCCATTCTCGGTTCACGATAATGTGGACCACCCGCTCAGCCTGTATGCAGCGACGAAGAAGAGTGATGAGCTCATGGCGCATGTCTATGCTCATCTTTACCAGCTTCCCTGCACGGGCTTGAGATTCTTCACGGTTTACGGTCCGTGGGGCAGGCCTGACATGGCGCTTTTTATTTTTACAAAATCCATTTTGGAAGGCAGGCCTATTGATATCTACAACCATGGCAGAATGCGCCGAGACTTCACTTATGTCGACGATATCGTGGAAGGCATCGTCCGGGTGGCGGAGAGAATACCGCAACCCAATCCGCAATGGAGTGGCGAGCTTCTTGGCCCCGTCACAAGTTCGGCGCCCTACCGGATCTATAACATCGGCAACAGCGACCCTGTCGAACTGCAAGAGTTCATTGCCATTCTCGAAGACAAGCTCGGCATGAAAGCCAAGCGCAACCTTTTACCCATGCAGCAGGGCGACGTGCCTGACACCTTTGCTGACGTCGCGGACTTGGAGAGTGATATCGGCTTCAAGCCGAAAACCTCATTACGGGAGGGCGTTGGCCGCTTCGTCGATTGGTACCTGAAGTATTACGGGTCGAAGGAGCGAGTTGGCGCGCGGGGGCGAACGCACAACCGGTTAGTAGAGACCGCGAAACAATTGACGGCCGGAACGCAAGCTCCTGCTGAGGCCGATTCACTCATCGGAGCGGACAGGTGAACAAGAGAATTGCCGAATTGAGTCTACTCGCGCTTATTGCCTTCGGTACTGCTGTACTCAGTCGCGCAGAGTCCGTGGAAATCAAGCGTGATGGAGATCACATCAACGGTCTGATTGGTGGACATCCGTTCACTAGCTACTACTTTGGTGCTGCCACCGCGAAGCCTTATCTTTTTCCTTCGCGGAGCGCCCTACCCATGAGGATCGTGGAAAGGAAACGCCATGCTCACAATTACGGTGGACGCCGGGCCTGATCGACTGCGGTTGAATCTCCAACCGCAATCTCGCACAGACCTCGCTAAGGAATTAAGCCGAAGCCCCCACATGCTCGCCAGCCGCTTCGCCCGATTCGTTCGGAGGCCACGCGACCTAAGATCCAGACCGGAAGTCGCAATTCTTTTTCTCTTGCTGGCCCCCGTGCTGGCAAACGCGACAGAGCTCAAGCCAGAGACCCTTCAGGCGTGGGACGCTTATGTTTGCGCGGCGAAGATGCGCATGGAGGAGCGCGCCAGCGGAAAAGCCCCGTTCCTGTGGGTGGATGAGGACCGGGGCCTGGCCCAACGACTACGGGCGGGCGAGGTCCTGGTAGATCCTGTGGATGGCGATAGCCCACACACGGTGCCGCTGGGACTGATCCATGACTGGATCGGTGCGGTATTTGTTCCGAAAGCCAAGTTCGATGACGTGATGGGCGTGCTCGGTGACTACGAACACTATCAAGATTTCTATAGACCCATGGTGGTGAAAGCAAAGCTGGTCGAGCAAACGCATGACCATCAGAAGCTAACCCTGCTGATGATGCAGAAGGCGTTTTCCGTGACCGGCGCCGTGGAGACCGACAACGAAATCCAGATCGAGCGGCTGGGTGCCGGCAGGGCATACAGCTTGAGCACTTCCGTCCGGGTGCGGGAGATAGCTGACTATGGGAAACCCAGCGAGCACGCACTTCCGGAGGATCATGGCCCAGGTTACGTCTGGCGGACGTTCAACGTAACGCGGCTCGAACAGCGCGACGACGGAGTGTACATTGAGATGGAAATGATCGGAATGAGCCGCGGCATCCCGGTGTTGTTACGCTGGCTGATCCAGCCGCTGGCGGAACGCCTGCCTCGAGACACCGTACAGGCGACGCTTCAGGACACGCGGGACGCCGTGAGCCAAGAGATCAGAGCGGTCTCGTTGAAAACCCAGACCCTCGCGCAAGCAGGGGCGCGCCGATGACCAAGGGACATTGTGCACGTGAATCGAGGCCCATCGGTTCAAGCCAGTCGTGAATGAAGGGAGCTTCTACTCAGTTGGCAAGAAGGAGCCACTTAATTGATCTGAGCCCACTGTAAGTTGCCAAAACCTGATCCGCTCTTCAAGGGCTGGTTACGCGAGCAAAGTGATAGATGGACAAAACGAATCGAACCCTCGAACCGGACATGGTGAGGGCGGCTTGTGGCAAATATCGGAAGTCGCTGGCAATTGCCGTCCGTAAGGAATCCCGAAGCGCAAGCACTTCGTGAACGCCCGTCCCGGCTGGGAGGATATCGCGGGCTACTTTGTCGATTCAAAAAAAGGCAGCATGCGTGTTTTTCGCAGCTTAGGGCTGTCGGGCGAGATTAGACTTTACCCGCGTATCACTTTTTGTTCGGAGCAAACTTTGTGAGTGACACCATTCCCATCTCGCTGGCTGGACCGCCCATGGTCCCAGCTCTAGGCCTGCGATCGCGCCTTTCGTTGGCCGAGCAAGTCACCATAGGTTTCTTCGTCTATTTCGCCCTCGCTTTCTTCGGATTCGGCCTGGCTGCGCCTGAGCGCTTGCTGATCGTAGCCCTCAACACGCTGACCGTCGCAACCATGCTTATACTCAGCCGCGCCCAGCACGTCCGCTGGCTGGCCAGTGCTCGCGATCTGTTTCCCGGGGTAATCATCCTGGTTGCCTATCGTGAATCCGGCCTGCTGCTTCGGCCCGACGCCGCCCATCATCTGGATTGCCTCTTTATCCAGTGGGATCGGGTGCTGCTCCAAAACGAATTCATTCAGGCCGTGCTCCGAACTGGCGCGCCCGGGCTTCAGCATTATCTGGAATTCGTCTACCTGCTCTGCTACCCGCTGGTACCTCTAGGGCTCGCAGCTATCTACTTTGCGACGCGACGGAGCAGTGCAGGCGAAGTCACCGGCCCCCCCGACCGACGCCCAATTGACGATTTCTGGGGGGCAGTTCTTCTTGCGACCCTTTTCTGCTACGCTGTTTATCCCTTCTTTCCTCTTATCCCTCCCCGCGTATTGTTCCACGACGTCCCAGGGCCGCACACCGAGCCGTTGCTGCGCAAGTGGAACTTGTGGCTTCTCGATCACTACAGCGTGCAAGCCTGCATCTTCCCGAGTGGGCATGTGGCGGCGGCTACTGCCGTGGCGCTCGCCGTCCGCAAGCACGCCCCGCGATTCGGAGCATTGTTCCTGTTCCTCGCCGCGAGCGTAGCCGCCGCCACCGTTTACGGCCGCTACCACTACGCCGCCGACGCGATAGCCGGAGCGTTGGTGGGCATAGCGGCGTACAATGGCTTGAGGCTTTTCAAAAAGGAGAGGCGCCATGCGGAATCGATTTCCATTCTTCTCGGGCAGCACAAAGTGGTGGAGAATACCCGTTTTCCTTCTTATGCTGTCGCTCGGGATGCTCATCGACTTTCCCCACCCCCCCTCCAACATTGATGGAGCTGCCCTTCCCGCGCCGGCGTTTCCCCAATTCGCGAATGAAGAGACGGAGGCCCGTGCCTGGCTGGGCTATCGCGAGAAGGCACGAGGAGAATTCAAAAAGTTGGCAGCGGGGACTTACCTCATCAAGTCAAATCCCGGTTTGGTACAAACCAAGGAACCCCCGGAAATGAACGACGTGTGGACGCTTTGGAAACTCGAAAACGGGGAATTCCAGGTGGACGGGAAATTCATGGCGTCGAT
>JBKQVI010000494.1:0-5739 GCA_052139985.1 Terriglobia bacterium | reverse complement strand
ATCGCGTCGGTGCCGAGAGAGCGCTGACGACCGAAGGTCAGCGTGCCGAAAAGCTTGGACGATATACCGCCATAGTATTCGTCATTGAAGGGTTGGCCCGCGCGCGCCCCGTCGATGGCTATCGAATAGCTCGCCCTGGGAAGGCCGTTGTTGATGATGTCGGTCTCTGACGCGTTGGCGAGAAGGCCGGATTGCGGATTGATGCCAGTTGAAGCGTTGAACACGACCGACCAGCCATGCGCAAACTCTTCCTTGCCCCTGATGCCCATACCCGTCTGCGACAGGTTGTTCGGTGCGACGACGAATCGATGTTGATAGCCGTTTCGGTTCACCAGAGATTCGCCTTCATAGTTATAGCCGCTTTCCGGTAACCCGTGGCTCACCCAGCCGGCGCCGATGTCATACGCACCGTACACCGTGATGCCGTGCCAGGTCAGCGTGCAATCGGTGGTGGCGAACTCGTGCCCACTCGCGCAGGCGTCGGGGCTGCTCCGCTGCATCCTGATGTCGACCGTCGTGTCCTGGCCGGCCGCCAGGCTGACTCCCATGCGCGTTTCGTCGGCGAACCCTTGTTTTGCCGCTCGAATCGCGAAGCGCCCCGCGGGCAGGCCGGACGCCTGATAGTGCCCCACGCCGTCGGTTGCGACGGTGCGCGTTGCACCTGTGACGACGTTCTTGATGGTCACCGCGGCATCGGGAAGGGCTGCGCCGGTTGGGTCCGTCACCACACCGGAAAGGCTCGCTCCCGTTTGGGCCCACGCCGGGAACGCCCCCATCGCCAGCCACAAAAGCAGCAAGAAGGGTTGGGCCAGCAGCAGTGAGGCAGCCGTTGGAACGTAGCCGGGGCCCGTCAAAGTTTTCCAGCGCCTCCGGTACCGGAAGAGGATCTGCGAGCGGTCAGAGCGTTTCACGATGGACCACCTTTCCAGAGGATCGGTCTCGACGAGGCTGATGATCGGAGTCTTGCTTCGCGCCATCGCGTTCCTCCTCGCCGGAAATCCGGCGGCAGAACGACCTGAACAGTTATCCGACGGCAATTTCATGCAGCCTTGCCGGAAACTCACAAACTTGAGGGGTGTACAACAAAGAGTGTACAACAATACGGTTCTGGTGTCTACTTGCCGCGAATAACACCGGTTATCATCGAAAATATGCGATTATGCTCCTATGCGGGCTTCTGCCGGGAAGGCAGGTGGAAACTCGGCCGCGGCAGCGTTCGCGCACGTCAGGGCGTGATCCGCGGCCTTCTTCGCAGCGTCTTGTGGGTAGTTTTGTTCGGTGGGTTTTTCAGGATGTCTCGGACCCCGGTCCGAATGAATATGGGAACCCGAATCAAATAAATGTGCCCGGGTGGGGCCCAAAAACTCAAATGAAAGGCGGTTTCCATGACTCGGCAATTTGGGGGGCACTCTAAAATCGGCATCAGATTGAATGTCGATTCCTTCTTATGGGCCTCATTGTTCCACACCCCTCATGGATAGGGGCGATCACCTGGGGCCAGGAACAGAGCACGGAATGCCTGCGCAGGATTGAGATAGAAGAATCTGCCACATGTGACTACCCGCGATTAACGGCGCAGTGTTCGCGAATCCACTTGGCTGGTATGTCGCCATAACCGCTTCTCTGGTCCACGGGGGGAATGTTCCTGGATCCGGTCCGGTCGGAGACCTCAGTAGAAATGTAAAAACTCGCGCAGAGACGCCGAGAGTGACAACAAATCACTGCTTTGTTTTCCTTTCGACCCCTGCGCCTCTGCGGACCTGCGCGAGTTGCTTTTGCTCATCCCGGGATTTTCTCACACCTTCGAAGACTTTCCTCGGAGCAAGCGGCGAAGCCGGAGGCTGAGTGATTGCGGCTTCAGCCTCACCAAATCAGCCACAAGCCGAGTTGGAGCTCTCGCGGCTCGCCCGGTCCGCCGGAGGCGAGGCCGGCCACCGGCTGGACTGTGTTAAAGATCTGGCCAAAGCTGGGACCATTCTCAATAGCCTGGGGAATATCGAAGTTGGCGCGGTTGAAGATATTGAAGATCTCGCCGCGGAATTGAACCTTGGCCGACTCCGCCAACTGGAAGTTTCGCAGTAGCGAAAAATCGCAGCTTCCCAATCCGGGACCGCGCAGGATGTTCCGCCCGGCATTGCCGAAGGTGAAGTCGCTGGGCGTGCTGAAGGCGGAGGGAAGCACCCACTGCTGCGGCGTTTGCTTGGCAGGGTAAAACGAAGTGCTCGCGACGTTCGGGCGGTCCGTATCGGCTTGCACCGTGGCATTGTTGATTTCATCCGCGCCGCTCACGTCGCCGCTTACGACGGGAGTGAAAGGCGGGCCCGACTGGACGGTCAGTACGCTCCCCACCTCCCAGCCCTTGACCAGGTAGTTGAGGCTCGGATTCTGGAACTTGCCGGTGGTCGCTCCAAAGGGCATGGACCAAAGGTAAGCCAGGGACAACCGTTGGGGAAAGTTGAAATCCGACACCGACTTTTCCGCCGCGACATCATAGGAGTTTTGCGGGAAGTTGGGATTGCGTGCATCGCTGAAGGGACCGGACGCAGTATCAATCGACTTCGAGTATGTGTAGGCAGCTAGAATGGAGAGCCCCTTGGAGAATCGTCGCTCCACCTTGGCTTGGAACGAGTGGTAGATAGAACTTCCCGCGGACTGCGTGTAGGCGAAATTGGCCAGATAGGGAATAGGTGAGAGGCAACTGCCTGCTTGGCATGCCGCCAGGGTCGAGGCTTGGACGGCGGCTGACGCGCCGCTGACGTCCGTCATATTCAGGGGCTGATTGGGATCGGTCTCCTGCACCAGGTGCAATCCGCGAGTTCCCAGGTAACCGAGGTCGATCAGCCAGGTGTTCCCAATCTGCCTCTGCAGGTCGGCACTCCACTCCTGGATGAAGGCATTGCGGAAGTTGATTTGGAACGGACTCATGCTGGGGTAAGCCGTGCCCGCAACGCTCGAATCGGTGAAAGCGTTTTGAATAATGGCGCCGCTGCCCGGCTGTAACCCGCTCGCCAGGGCCAATGCAAAACTGCCCTCCTCGAGATGAACAAACGGCGGGTTAGCGGCTTTTTGGAAATACACGTCGCCAAAGGTCTGGTCGTAAAAAATCCCGTAGCCGCCGCGCAGAACCGTCTTGGAATTACCAAAAGGCTGCCAAGCAATGCCGACGCGCGGCTCAATGTTCTTGTAATCGGGGTCTTGCAGCGCGCGGTTCCGCGATGTGCTGCCCAAGTTGAGAGTTTGTTGGGCACACGTTTGCGCCGTGCAGGGCTGAGGATTGATCTGCAACTGCCCAGTGATGGGGTTTTGAGTGGGATTAAAACTCCACAAGGTTGCGGCTTTGGTCCCCGCCACCATTAGATCCCCATTGCTGAAATCGAAATTGGAAAAGTCGTTATTCTTCTCCGTCACCAGACTCTTGTACTCGTAGCGCAAGCCCAGGTTCACGGTCAGATGGGGGCGCACGCGCCAATCGTCCTGAGCGAAGAAATCGTATTCGCCAAACGCTCCTGAGATGTACTCCTGAAAGCCGTTCAGCCAGTATTGAGGCAGGCCCAGCAAAGCATCGGCGACGCTGTTCCCGAACTGACAGCCGCCGGTAGCCGCGCAGGGCAACCCGATCTCACCTGCAAGCCCGGCTTTCTCCTGCGCGCTCAACTGTCCCAAGCCGCCGGTCAGAAACCCGGTGAAGCCGTATGCTCCGCGGTAGTTGCTGTCCACGGTGAAGTTGCCGCGTCGCACCAGGCGGATATCCGTTCCGTAGCTCAACGTGTGGGCGCCCAGCACATGCGTCAGAGTGTCGCCAACTTGGAAGGTATTCACTGCGCCCGTTTCCGGCACGCTGGCGTCAGCGCCGATGCTGGCATAACCGGAATAGGTCATGTCGGGCACACCGGCCGAAACTGAATCAATTTGGTTCAGGCCCATGATTCCAAGAGTTGAGGCCAGGTCGTTACCCAGGTCCTGATTCGACTGCCGCAATTGCCAACGGTTGTACCCTAGTTTGACTTCGTTGACCAGCTTGGGACTGAAGATATGGGTCCAATCAAGGCCCGCCATCTGGTAGGAATTGTGAGAAAACCTCCCATACCCAGGAAGAGTTGTGGTGCTTTCCGGGACCGTGCCGGAGGGCCAGAACTCGCGGTCAAAGTTAAGACTGTAGCGGACGAATAGCGAGTTCTTGGTGTCAAACTGATGATCGACGCGCCCGGTCATCGTATCGGTGTTCACCTGGCGGTCGACCAAGGCCGTGTAGTTGGCGGCGCCACAGGTGGCACTGGCAATGTTGGGAGTTGGGTACTGGTTGACAAGTCCCTGCCCCGCAGGATCGGCTTGCGGAAGGACTTGGCTGATGTCGGTAAAGGGCTGAACGGACCCCTGCATCAGCGCCAAAGGGTTGAGCAGGACCGTCTGGCTGGAACAACTGGGATTCAAGAGGTCGGCAAAGTTGCCTTGGCGCTCTGCCAGGGTGGGAACGAGGAAGTTGTCATAAAAATCCCGGTGCTCGCGCATGCCCTCGTAGGCAAAGAAGAAGAAGGTATGGTCGCGCCCGTCATAGATCTCGGGGACGACGATGGGCCCGCCGAGCGTGGCGCCGAACTGATTGCGGTGCATGGGGGCCACGGAAGGATCAAAGAAGTTGCGCGCGTCGAAGTCGGTGTTACGCACGTATTCGTACGCGCTGCCGTGGACGTCATTCGTCCCGGACTTGGTAACCATGTTGACTTCGGCCCCTGCGTGCGCGCCGAATTTGGCCTCATAAACGCCCGTCTCCATGCGAAATTCCTGCACCGAGTCAAGCGGGGGCGCCACGGTATACTGGCCGACTCCCACCGAGGTGTCGTCCAGGCCATCCAGCCAATAGGAGTTCATCGAGTCGCGCATTCCGTTGACGTTGATCGAGCCACCGCCGCCCCGGGTGCTGACCGCACTACCTGTCGTTCCGGGTGACACGCCCGGAACCAGCAACGCCAATTCCAGGAAATTCCGGCCGTTCAGCGGAACCTCATTCACCTTCTGCTCGTCGATGGTGGTTCCTACGGAAGAGGTTTGGCTATCCACAGTGGCCGCATAAGCCTCCACGACGATGTAATCCCCTGCTTGGCCCAACTCCAGATTGATATCTTCACGCAGGTGCTGATTCACCAGGAGCGTCAGCGGGCCACGCGTGAACTTTCGAAAGCCCTCCTTTTCGGCGCTAACGGCGTACCGTCCGGGAGGTAGCATGGGAATCTCATAACTGCCGTCCTTGGAGGTCGCCACGCTACGGGAAAAACCTTTGTCCTTATCAGTAATTGTGACGAGGGCGTCCGGCACGACTGCACCACTAGGGTCCATGACGGTCCCGGTAAAGCTACCTTGAAAGGTTTGCCCCCAACTTGTTATGCAGCCAATAGCGAAGAGAAGAATCAGGCATTGTGAAGCCTGGCGGAGTGATAATAGCAAGGTTCGCATGGGCCTCTCTTTGAAGTTTGATACTCACCATCCATCAAGTGAGACACAAATCTGCCGGAAGAAGCGAACGCGCTCTATGGTGGTCCGCCGTCCGCAGACCATTAAGTAAACTTTACAATAGCATGAATTGTTGGGTCGGCAAAGCCGTCCCGAGCCTGGGTCAGCGATTCCGTAAGGTACGCCTCGGCTGGGGGCAGTCGGCTGATTGGGAACAAGCTCAGCGATTCACGGAACTCGGCGGGAGCCGAAAATGGGTTTTCGGTGGTGGAAAGGCTTGACAGAGTAGGC
>JBKQVI010000493.1:0-41116 GCA_052139985.1 Terriglobia bacterium | reverse complement strand
CCGGCAGGGAGCCTCCCGAGCTCTGCGGGCTCCCCCGGCCGGGTTGCGGAAACCCACCCCGCCCCCACCTTGCGCCCCCCACATCGCCCCAACATCGCCGCTGCCTCCCTTACGTGCGGATTTGGGGCATTCAATAACATAATGTTGAGCGATTTGTATCAATTAGTGACTCCCCGTCGCGGGAATCACAGCCTGCCATGCGAGCGTGAGACTGGTGGGGGCTGCGAACAAGGGGTGGATTGCTTCCATCAGTTCGTGTGCTGAACTGGCTTGGTCCGGGTAATTGATGAGGCGTACCCTGAAGCTAAAGCGTGGAATCAGCCCGGCGGCGTCGCGTAGCTCTTCTTCAAACCCACCCTTCATCAGTTCCGCGGTATGAGTGGAAATCCTGGGCAGGAGGATACCAAACACCCCGGAGTCAAGGAGAAACAGCGAGTCCTCCCCGCGTATTTTGCGGAGAACCGCCCGTCCTGCATCGGCGTATATCACGGTGGAGTCTGTAGCGTTAGAGTTTTCCGGCCGGACTTTCACTTCTACGGCGAGGAGGGATAACGGTTGTTCCACACGCGAGACCCGCCGGAATTCCATGGCGAGCCGGTCCGTAAAGGTGTCGATTGCCGGCAAGGAGGCCAGAAAGTCCTTACTAGCTTCCTGCTGGATGAGTTGTATGGCTTGTTCCCTAGCTGCAATCCGTCCGCGTAATCGGTTGATCAGGATATGGCGGTCTACCAAATAGCCGATCAGGAGAATGGATAAGGTACAGAATCCGAAAAACACAGTTTTGAATGTCGCTCCACTTAAGGTCATGGGCTTGGCAAACACCGTCGGATACATCATGAGCGCCAATCCTAGAGCTAGTACGGAAATGACGGTCAGTGCTAGCAGGCGCAAGTGAATTTCGCGTCGGTCTATGTCCACGGCATCGATACGGTCAAATACCCTCATCTACTTCCTCCCTTGGCTGGTGCAATCAACTTCTGGTTCAAAGACCGATTAAGAGTCCACCTTGGCATTCTCCTGACATGCCTATGCCGCGCAATCGAGATGCCAATCGAATCCCGAGCCCCAGATAAAATGTACGTCGATTCAGTGGCTTAGGGAGGGCTTGGCTCAAGACGTTTCCAAAGGACGGGATCAAAGTGTTCGATCTGGGTGCCCGTGTCTCATAACGACACAGTAAAAGGCTGCGGTGGTGGAAGATCCTGTTGCAGTCTCCACCATCGCGGATTTGCTCGCGCTTGGGGTAGTCAGCACCAAGCCTCCTGCCGAAGCAGAAAGAGACGAAAAGATCGCAATGAAGGGAATTAAGCGGGGGCGGGCAGCCCGCATGACGCCCAAAGCCGATTGAATGATCTGTTTTCCCGTACCTCGATCACGCCCTGCGAGGAAAAGGGCATCCGCTGCCTTCGGACTAAGCCTTTCTCACAAAAACACTTATGCTGTGAGACAGATTCTTCTAGATTCCTTGGTCAAAAACGAAGGCTAATTTCTTCAAACATTCTGCCGATATCTTTCGTGTGGGGGTCCGCATGGTGCGTAGCCATGAAGGAACCTACCTTCAGACTCGAAAATGAGAGTAGTTGAACCTTGTCCCAAATAAACGGAAGCTGCGAAAATGATCAGTTGGCAGTGCCGGCAGCAGGCCCGCGACTCTACTGGTATGCCGTGCGGACCTTGCCCCGGCACGAAAAGCGCATTCACGAAAACTTGAAGAGGTGCAGCGTCGAGTGCTTTCTTCCTCTGTACCAGGTCGCGCACCGGTGGAGGAATGGTTGCGTAGCCCGGGTGGAACTTCCTGTTTTTCCCGGTTACATATTCGTGGAGATCACCCCCCGAGACCGTTTCCGGGTCCTCGCAATGCGGGGGGCGGTGTCGTTTGTCGGTTCTCCGCGTGAGCCCTGGCCCCTGCCCGACTCGGACATCCAGAGTCTTCGCACCAGCATGGGTGTACGCAAGTTCGAGCCCCATCCTTATCTTACCGCCGGCCAGAAGGTACGTATCAAATCAGGCCCGCTCCAGGGTTTGACGGGATTCCTGGTCCGGAAAAGTGGTGGCCTGCGAGTCATAGTTTCAGTCGATCTCATCCGGCAGGCTGTGGCGGTCGAGATCGATGAAGATCACGTGGAATCCCTGGGTACGGTCCCTTCGGCGCTACCTCATTAACCGTTCCCATTCCCGATTGAGCTTCCCAACGCGGAGAATTTCTGTGTACCACTCAGTGTCACGCATTCCTGTAGTTGAGGCGGGTTGCCGGTTCCTCCGACGGTGTTGACCCAATTTGAACCAATACCATTGCCCGGGATTTCAATTGTATCGACCTGACGCACCGCAACCCGCAACGAACGCTTTGCTTGGCACGGGTTACCTGAAAACGGTCAGTTGGTTGGCCAACTTGAAGAAAACCCACCTATTAGATGGTGAGGATCCGATCCTTGTTTGGCTGGTCGTTTGCGAAGACAGTGAGGCGCGGGGGCACATATCGGGTCGTCGATGGCCGGTGCCGCCGCCAAATCTGGTGCTACCACGGCAGGCCTGTTTCCTGGCACGTGAGGGCCACGTATACATCAGCACCCGGATAAAGTCAATTTCGGTTTTCGTTCTCGTTGATATGCCGACCGATAGAGCCCGAGAACATTAACGTTGATCTGGAGGGAAAGGCTGTAGTTATGTCTAAAGCTGTTACGCCCTTGAACCACGAAAGCGCCGGCTCAAAGGTGAGAATTCTTATTGTCGACGACGAGCCAAGCATCGAGAAGTTGTTGGCGGAAAAGTTGCGCCCGCAGGGCTTTGATTGTTCCGGATGTCACAGCGGTCAGGAGGCTCTGAATCTCCTCGATCTCCAGAAATTTGACGCCATTCTGTCCGATCTCCACATGCCCGCTATGAACGGACTGGAACTTATGCGCGTGGTTCGAGAGAAGCACCCGCAGTTAGCTTTCATGATGATAACAGGAGTGGATGATGCCCGGGTAGCTATACAGGCCATGAAAGAGGGGTCTGATGATTACCTTCTGAAGCCTTTGGATCTTGGCGCCGTGCTGGTCAGCGTAAACCGCATGCTGGAAAGAAGAAAGCTGCGGATGGAAGTGGAAAACTATCGGCTCCACCTCGAGGAGATGGTCGAGCAGCGAAGTGTGCAACTCCGCTCGGCGATGCAGCAGATCGGGCAGACCTATGATGAGACTCTCGATGCGCTCGCCGGTGCGTTGGATGTAAGGGATAACGGGACAGCGGGCCACTCCCGCCGTGTCATGGCCTATTGCCTGGTGATTGGGAGGTACATGGGCTGCGACTCGGAACTGCTAAAAGTCATCGGCCGAGGCGCGCTTCTGCACGATATCGGTAAGATAGGCATTCGCGATGCAATCCTCAGGAAACCTGGCAAACTCACGGACGAAGAAAAAGTGGAGATGGCGGCCCACGTGAGGATTGGCCACGGGCTTCTGAGCCGTATCGCGTTTCTCTCAGCGGCCTCCGCCATCGTTCTGGCCCACCACGAGCGCTTCGATGGCAGCGGTTATCCCTCGAAGCTTGTGGCGACGGAGATTCCACTTGGCGCCAGAATTTTTGCCGTAGCGGACACCTTGGACGCCATGACTTCCGATCGGCCTTATCGCCGAGCCCTCCCCTTTGCCGTGGCTCGCGAGGAAATCGTCCGCGAATCCGGCAAGCAGTTCGACCCGAAGGTGGTTTTCGCCTTCCTTTCCATCGATGAGCAAATTTGGGAAGAGATCCGTGAGGGAAGAGCGACGGGGGGAGGCGGTACGGTTGACGGTGATGGACTTTTGGCGGCCTTAGGCCTCAGCGGCGGCGAGAGACCGTGGGAGGCGGTGGCATAACACCGCGCCCGCTTGCTGCTAATGGGCGAAGAGGGAAGATCGAATCGGAGATTCAGAAGGACTTCACTCCTGTATGCACCACTGAACTGGGCTATATGGCGGGTCTCGAACCGGAATCGCGAAACGCCACTGCAAGATCATCGGGCTGAGTGTCGACCCGGTGATGAATCACCGCAAATGGGCAGCCGACATCGAAGAGACGCAGGGCCACAAGGTAAAGTATCCGATGATCGGCGACCCGGAACTCAAAGTCGCCAACTCGATCCCGCTTCGGTCCAACGACGATGAATCCATCGGAGAGGCCACTATGGAACCGGTGCAGATTGAGCGATTCTAGCTGGGCTGCATGGCCCACGCCTCCTACATGATGGGCTCGGAGGGCATTGCCGCCGTCATCGATCCTCAACGGGACGTTGATATCTACCTCGAGGCAGCAGCCCGCCAGGGTTGGAAGATCGAACATATTATCGAGACGCACCTGCACGCCGACTTCGTTTCGGGTCATCGCGAACTTGCCGAGCGCACCGGGGCGCGGATTTGTCTCGGCACAGGTTCCGGGACTCAGTTCCCTCTCAGCCGGTAACAAAAAGTCCCGCGGAGTTTCTGCGGCCTTCCCGCCGATGTGGCTTTTAAACTTCGGTTTCCCGTAAACGAAGGGGATTGGCGCCTTTTTGAGCTAGCGCTGGTGCGTTCAGCACACCGGCGTTGTAGGCAAGGTCAAGAATTCGAATCCCGCCTGGCCAGCTTGGTCTGAGTCGGCCTTACCCACCCAGACTACGCGCGCCTTGACGAAGCAATCGGGACTGGTCCCAAGAAGGAGTCCCACGGGCTGGCCGGGGGCAAGGGTGGCGTCGGATTGCAGTCGCAAGCCAAGAGGGGAGAGATCCGCGGCCGTTGTGAGGTACTCAGCCTCGTCACCGTCTATTACCAGAGTTACAGCCAATTGGACCGGCTTACGATTTGACCGGCGCTTGAGTGGTGGTGTTTCGTCTCGCATGCCCTAAGGTTACATGGGGGAGAACGAATAATCAACGGTTCTCGTTGGCAAATGATGGCCTGGCGGAAACACTTGTTGAAGCCGTCCCACACTGGACGTCCTCACTGGACGCCTTCACATTCAGTCCCGCTCCGGCGTGGGGCACGCAGGTTTCCCGGGATTTGATTGTGACGCAGACCACTCACTGACCCGTCCCGGCAAGAACCACTCCCACGGTCTTCCACAGAATCTTGCAGTCCAGTCCGAGATTCCATTCCTCCACATACTGCTTGTCCAGGTTGACATACTCATCAAACGAGGGGCTTGTGCGCGCTTCGACCTGCCAGAGGCCGGTGATACCCGGAACTACATCCAAGCGGCGCAGATGCTCGAGGGTGTACTGCTTGTATTCACTCGGCACACACGGGCGCGGTCCGACCAAGCTCATGTCTCCCCTAAGGACATTCCAGAGCTGCGGCAATTCATCCAGGCTGAACTTGCGAAGAACCGACCCCACACGCGTAAGGCGGGGATCGACGGCAATTTTGAAGAGGATTCCGCTTCTTTCGTTAAGGTGGCGCAGAGACTCCTTTAAATCATCGGCGTTTTGAACCATGGTGCGGAATTTGTAGCAAGGGAATGTCTGCCCCTTCTTTCCCACCCGGACCGATTTATAGAAGATCCGCCCCTTCGAATCGAGCCTAATAATGGCGGCGATTAGCGCGAAAAGGGGCACCAGTGCGACAAGTGCAATCCCTGCGACCACCACATCGATCAGCCGTTTGACGAGAAGCTGAAGTGTGGCATGGTGCTGCCGCTGCAGTGGCACGGTGGGAAAGGCCCCGATAAACTCAACCGGCTGGTCCACCGGCATTCCGTCAGACAGAGCAGGGACCACACGGACGTTGACTCCGGTCGCGAAAGCCTGCTGGGCGATGTCCGCCACAAGGTGCCGATCGCGAGGCAAGCTAACAAAGATTTCGTCGATGAAATGAGCTCGCACGATCGCCGGAAGCTCCTCGGTTCGCCCCAGGAGTCCTTCCTCTTGTTCCGGCCTCACCGTGATTGCTGGCCGGGGTTTCTGCCGGCGATCCAAGAACCCTTTTACAACGAATCCGAGGTCCGGGTTCTGCTCGAGGTGCGCACGCAGCAGGCGCGCATTCCTGTCGCAACCGGCGATCAGAACATTACGCTTCTCGGTCAAACCGGCAATGGGCTGCGCTTCAATGAACCTGCGCCAAGCGACGAGTAATACCCAGCTCAAAATGATGGTTGTTATGAACAGTTCCTTCGACACGCCCTCGATTCTCCAGAGGTACATGCAGCTTCCTGCTATGACCGCGGCGAACGCGACCGATTCTGCTTCTGAGTACAGCAGCCGGCGAAAGTTGTTTCTCCAAGGAGATATATATAGACCGCGCAAGTTGCCCAGGAGAACTGTCAGAACTGAGATCAACACCAGGAGGCCGGCGAACTGCCCAAATGATTCGTGGGGGGGGACCTTCCGGATAATCGGTGAAACGGTGCGGGTCATCACATAAGCGACGCCGCCACTGGCCCATACTAGGCACAGGTCGAAGAACAAGAAAAGCTTGTTGGCAATCCCTTGAGCGGTTGCCTTGCGAACGCCAGTGGCCCGCTCTGAAAGGAAGGCATCAAGCTGAAATTCTCGCTCTGTACTACTAATAGAACCGACCAGTTCTGCCGTACCCACAATTGACCTCCATGTGACGGATGTCTTGCCAAAGAAGCTGCTGAAACATTTAGCCTAACGAAGGGCTCCCCTGAATCGTTAGGCGGTTCAGCGAGCGGCGAACCCGATTTTCGCTGAAAGCCACCGGAGAACATGGGTTTTGCTGAGTGGACTTAGAGCCGATCAAACGCTGGAACCTCGGGATACCAGACTGTCGAGGTAGTAAACGAACATGCCAATGGCGCCACCCAGGGAATCGATTCCGCAATCCGCGAGTGCCGGCGTGCGGCCGGGTACAAATCGCTGATGAAACTCGTCGGTCAGCGAATATGCGGCCGCAATCAAAAAGCACCACAGCGCTCGGCGAGGACGCCAGGCAAAGGGTTGGGATTCACTGGACGAACCGTAAATCAACATCGCGAAAATGGCGTATTCCACCGGGTGGGCCAGCTTGCGCAGGAGATGGTGGATTGTTTCCAAGCTGACCGGCGACACCATTACGTGAAAGTAGTCCAATATCCCGCGCACCAAACCCATCGAAAATGCCGGGCCATAGGTGCTCGTCGAGAGGTGGAAGATCAAGCCCGCCCAAACGACCGCCGCGATCTTCCACAGGACGGAGTGGATGTTGTTGCTGGAGATTCCCATTTTTTTCATACGCCAATCTGAGAGTATGGGGTTATGGCATACTACGGTAAATGGCTGAGCCACTGGTAGCGCTGATAAGGGAAGGCACCTCTTGGGTGAGCGCCGACTTCACCGCGTTATTCGGAATGTAGAGGATGTCTTCTGCTTGAAGTTGCGGAGCCGCTTCTTCACCTCGGATGATCTTCTTCAAAAGGATAGGTACCTCGGTGTAACCCGTCGCTGTCTTGCGGATCAGCCTGGCATGACTAAGAGAAGCCGTTCGATTGCTGCCACCCGCCATCGCCAGCGCTTCCAGAAGCGTCAGCTTCCCATCGTCTTCCATGACGAACCCGCCGGGTCTTCCCACGTCTCCCAGCACATAGACCAAACCTGCGCGCGGAACAACGACCTTGTCTCCGGGATAAAGGCGCACGTCAGATGTGAGCGAGGCTTGGGCATCCTTCGAGAGTCGAACCGTAACGAAGCTGCCGTCCATGCTGCGTCTAATCGTGACCTCAGGGCCGGCGAAGGCAGTGGTGCCGCCCGCCGCGGCGATGATGTCCAGCAGGGTTTGGTTTCCCAACACAGGGTATACTGCAGGCTTATTCACCTCGCCCACTACCGATACTCCCTGCGTACTGTATTCTTGGATGATGACTCCCACTTGGGGGGCAAGGAGGTAGTTCCCGTCCTTCAGTTTGCCGGCAATAAGGGCCGCAGCCTGGTCGGTTGTGAGCTCGGCAAGGTGCAAGCTGCCGATGAAATTGAAAGTTCCATCGCCCAGATCGTTGATTCGAACGGACTGATCCAAGTCGTCTTCATCATAGACGTTTACTTCGATCAGATCGCCCGGTTCGATCTTCACCCTGGCCTCGCTGGCTTTTCCTGCTGCGGGAACATTTGCGGCGCCGGTCGAACCAACAGTACCGGCGGCAACGGGGGAATTGGGTGTTTGACCTACTGCCACACGAGCACCCGCAAGGCAGCCGACCGTCATTGTCAACAAGAAGGAACAACGGCAAATCAAACTCGGCGAAATGAATCTCATGGAAATACTCCTCTTTGTTTTAGTTGACGTCCGGGCTGTAGTACCCGCGCGTGTCTTTCGGATTGGACTTATATCCCAGATACATATAGTGGTCGACCGACTTCAGATCGAAAGCATTCATGACGACGCCGACGATCCGTTTGCGCGATCGCCGGAAGAGGTCGCGAACACGGGTGAGCGATTGTTTCGTCGTAACACCGGTTCGGACGACAAGAATCACCGCATCGCAACGGGCGGAAACGACGACTGCATCGGTAACGGATAAAACCGGGGGCGCGTCGATGATGATGAAGTCATAGCTCGAACGCCACTCCTGGATGCGTTCTGCCATCCGTGGCGATCCCAGCAGTTCGGCCGGATTGGATGGCCGTGGGCCCGCAGGAAGCACGGACAGGGTTGGCAGGGAGGGGAATTGCACCGGCACGACAGTCGATAGTCCATCCTCGAGAAGCGAGCTTAATCCTCCGCCGCCATTCAAATTCAACTTGCTGTCCAGATTTGACCTCCGCATGTCGGCTTCAACCAACAGCACCCGTTGATTCTGCTGGGCCAGGGCTGCCGCGCAGTTTAGGGCCGTGGTGGTTTTGCCCTCGCCCGGCAAGGCGCTGGTGACCAGGTAAACGTTACTCGTGCCGCGCCGGCTGCCCTGCATAATTGAAGTTCGCACGGTGCGATAAGCTTCCGCGATTTGGGATTGCGGCCTGGCCAGAACCGCTGCCTCAGCTCTAGACGGGACTGAGGAAGGGGGCTGAATGGAACTCTTTGACGCAGGTAGGCGCTTGTGAGCCTTCCACCGAGGAATTAATCCCAGTGCCGGCACCATCGTGATCTGCTCGGCGTCGTCGGGTGTGTTGATCGTGTCGTCGCAATTCTCCGCTACGAACGCGCCCGTGACTCCGAACAACAATCCGCCAAATAAGGCAATCGCAAGGTTCAACGCTACAATCGGTTTGGCCGGCTTGTCAGAGGCCCTCGCAGGATCAACCGTGACGATGTTCGTAGACCGCAGCCCAGCCAGCACCCCGGCTTCCTTCAATTGTTTGAACAATGAGTCATAGAGATCGCGCTTAGACTCGACTTCGTGTTTCATGATGGAGTACTGCACGTTCTTGTCATTAAGTGTGTTTGCGTCTGCCTTCGCGCGTTCGAAAGTTGCCCGCAAGCCGTTTTCGTTTTGCTGCGCCGCGAGGAAGTCGTTCTGCGCACGCGTGGCGAGGTTCTGAACCTCGGTTTGAATGTTCGCATCGAGCTGGTTCAGCTCACCCTGCATTTGCTGGAGCTTCGGATGCGACGAACCATATTTTGCCGCCGCTTGCGCATACTCCACCTTGAGCTGGCTTTGCTGAGCGCGCAAACTCTCAATGGTTGATTGTGCGTTTGAATTGGTCATCGACCCTGTTGGGGAAGACGTGGCCGCCAAAGCGGAAATCAATTCCGGGTTCCCACTCCTGGCCAATTGGTAAACGGCCTGCGCGAGAATCCTGGCTCTCTCCGCGAGAACGACCTGCTGATTGGCTTCGTCGAGCCGTGTCATTACGACGTTATGCGTCTCATCGACCCCCAGAAGACCTGACTGTTTCTGGTACTCAACCAGCGCCACCTCAGAGGCTGCCACTTGGTCTTTGAGGTCATCGAGCTGCTTCGATAAGCGGTCCGCGACTTGCGCCGTCGCCGCGAAGCGGGTTCGGAACTGCTGCTCCTGGTAGTCGCTGACCAGCGAGTTCACCACGTCGGCTGCCACGTCGGCGTCGGGACTATAAAACGAAATCTTGATGATCCGTGTACCGTCCACCGCGTCCACCTTGAGGTTCTTGAGATAAATCTTCAGAAGCCTCGCCCGCCGGTGGGGGGCTTTGTCCAACGGCAATTTGGACTCATCGGGGGAGGAACTCTCCCACGGGAGCTTAATTGTCCACAGGGGTTTAGGTGAAAACTCCTCGCGATTTTCAAGCTTCAAGTCGCTGATCACCTGCAAAGCCAGCGTGTCGCTCTTTAAGGTGTCGATTTGCGTTTGCTGCGTCACCTGATAATCCATCGCGGTCGCATCACTGAGCGCCTCATGGGGATCCTCGGGCACAAGAGAGTCTGAATGCTCTTTATTGAATTGAATTGTAGAGGTCGACTCGAATTTCGGAGTGACGATCAAGGTGTAGGTAAGGCCTACCGCGAATAAGCCACAGGTTGTTGCCGCGATGATCCATTTCCTCTTCATCAGGATGCGCCAGAGTTCCGGGAAGGAGACCTCGACCACCGGCTCGCTGTTGGCCATAACCGGGGCCACTCTGGGCACGATGGCGGCAGGCGGACGATCTTCATTTTGTTGGTCGTTCGTCGGCACAATGTTGTCAGACATCTCGTATTCCTCGCTTTGCTGTTAAAAGAATTCCTTCTTAAAGTTGGACATTCGGAAGGGGCATCGCACGGCTCGCAGAATCCTGCCTTGAACGATTGGGAGTTGCCCAGTCATGGCTGCTCATCACAACGTGGCTTCTCGAGTGGGCGGAACCCAAATACAACCGCGTCAGCCCGCCTATGACCGACCAGGGTTCCAAGAGATATCGTTGCCACAGCCGGGCCGGTTCGGACAGAAGCCGGTACAGCCATTCGAAACCAAGGCGGCCAATCCAACGAGGCGGCGTAGGAATTTCGCCCGCCACATAATCCATCAGCGCTCCGCAGCAAAAGACTGCGCTTGCGGCGATATCCTTCCGGTTTTCCAACACCCAAACTTCCTGACGCGGCATTCCCATTCCGACCATAAGGACGTCCGGGGCGTAGGCTTTGATCTCCGCCAGGACCGCTTGATTTTCGGGTCCGGTCTTTTCCACATTGAAGTGCCCGTGATGGGTAAGAATCTGCAGGCCGGCGTATTGTTTCCTCAGGGCTTGTGCCGCTTTCTCTGCCACATCGGGTTTTGAGCCCAGATAGTAAATGCGCCATTCATGCTTTACCGCTTCCTCGGCGAGAACCGGCAGAAAATCCATATAGCCCGTCCGGTGTTCACGTTTGAGCGGCAATCCCAACAGCCTCCCCAGTAAAACCAGCGACATGCCGTCAACGTGGGTGTAGTCCGCGAGGGAGTAAAACTCACGCATCCGTGGCTCTTGGAACCACATGTAAAGACTATGCAGATTGTGATTTCCGATTATGCGCCGCGCGCGGCTGTCCACCGCCTGGTCAACGGCGTCCACCAATTCGCGCTTGGACATCGCATGAATTCGAATTCCGAGTAAGTCGAACGATGTGGTTTCCATATTGGCCATTGCGGTTAAAACTCCAAACACGTGAATCAGGAATCGGCCTGGGTTGCGTGGACGCGCCCGTTAGTTTTCGGGGTGGCGACTTTGTTTCCCAGACTCAGCCGCGACTGCGCACAAGACTTCCCCATCCTCAATTCGGTGATGGGTACCACCGAGGAGAGTGGTCGCGCGGCCTCAAGGAAGTCGTCTTGCTGATTGCCGCATAGATCTAGAGCACGCCGGACACCACCCGCGCCGGGCTTCCCGGCTTCTCTTTAACCCAAGTGAATAGAGGAGATTAGAGTGAATTCCAGCAACGAATCCGGCCCATGCAATTGCCCAGAGGATGTTCAGGAAAGAGGGAGTGTTTTGATTCACTACAGAGGCACAAGGCTGGTTGCTACACCAGTTCGGATTTCTTCCATCCGCGCGATGTCTTGACCCACAGCGCCGAGGATGTACCGGCGTCCACCCACCTTACCTCTCCCAGAACTCCCTGCTCAGGCAACGGTGGCGCGGCTTGCGGTGTCAAGCGGACACCGCTGCCCACCATGTTCAAGGGCGGATGATCGGACGAACTGCCCGAGGGAATACGGTTCTCCAAGCCTCCCATGACTCCCCAAGTGCTGGTGCCCAGAATGCAGGCGTCGTCCAGGTCGCCTGCGAACGCCTTGGCCAGGCGGTGTCCATTGTCGGCGAAGAGCACATTGCCCAAGTAGCTCCCGTATTTGCCTTCGGGTGTTATCAGAAACCCGGCGCCGGAATTGTCCTTCGCCCACCGGCTGTAATAAACGCGGCACTGGACCATGGATTGGTTGGGCTTGGTAATGTAAAAGCCGGCGATGGTCGGTGAATCGGCGTAGCACTGGTTGAAAGTATTGTGACCGCCATTGCAATAGAAACAGTAGTTCATCGGTCCTTGGGTGGGGTCGGCATTCCAAACGTGGATCATGGTGAACCAATTGCTGCTTCCATCGCTGCGCAGGCCCGTCTCATAGCCGATCACGTGGGCCAAGATCACTTTGCAGTCGCCCCGTTCGAAGTGGATGCCAATACTCTGGGGGGCATAGCGCGTATGCAATTCAACATCGCAACGAACTCGTGAGAGGTTCGTTTCATATCCGCCTGGGAGCACGTGAATGCCCTTATACAGCGCGTTCAGCACCTCCAGGTCTGCAATTTCCATCCGCGCCACGCCACTCTCCACTCTCAGCCCCGTCAAGGGTTGACGGTTTCCGTCGATCACGCCGCCGCGAATCCAACCGCCGTGAAAACAGAATTTTGAGCCCTTGCCGCCGCCCTTGATGATTACCGCGTCTCCCTGGAACCCCTGCCGCGCCCGAATAACCGCATAGGGCGTCATCACCAGGCTGACCGACACGGGCAGGCGGAGTGGCTTCGAGATCTCGTAGACGCCATCGGCCAGTTCCAGCGTCCCTCCGCCGCGTGCCTCCAACGCCGCGATCCGCCCGGTCAATTCCGCGTGCCAGTCATCGACCGGTGATCCCACCGTGGGCGGTGATCCCGGGCGGACTCCCGTGTCCGTTTGGCTTGCCTTCAGCAAGCTCATTTTGTTTCCGAAGAGTCCGGCCACGATTCCCCATCGCAGCGAGCTCCGGAGCAGTTGGTGCCGTGTGGTTTTCATATTATTTCCCTCGCATGACGGGGAAGGCCCTTAAGGAGGCAGGCTCCCATTTCCGGAACGATCAAGCGCTCGTATCCGTCCACCATGGCGTCGATGCTAAATTGTCTCGCCCTTTCTGCGGCTTTTCTTCCCATTGCCTTGGCATAATGAGCATCAGCCAAAAGTCCTTTCGCGGCGTGCGACAAGTCTTGAGGATTCGGGGGCACAATTACTCCCGTATTTTGAAGAACCTCGCGGTTCGCGGGGATATCGCTGGCGACAATCGGCATCCCCGCCGCCATGGCCTCCATCAGGGCCATGGGCATGGCTTCGTAGACGGAAGGAAACATGAAGAGATCGCAAACGTTCATGACGGCGCGGACCTCTTCGGGAGTGACCTCACCCAGAAAGTGCACGCGGCCAGCCAACCCCAAGGCCTGCGCCAGTTGCTCGAGAGTGCCCCTAAGTTCTCCATTTCCAACCAGTATCAGAGACGCGTCGGGCATTTGCTGAAGGCTTGTGAATAGCGCCTCGTGGTTCTTTTCGCGAGACAGGCGTCCGACATGCAGTATTCTCGGCCGGGGGAACGGAAGATCCACCCGTGGGGGGCCGGCGGGACAACCTTCCTGAGCAGGGGCGATGCCGTTGTAGACGATGTGAACGTTTCTCTTGTACCGCTGCGGGTAAGTCGCCATAGACTCCACCACCGACTGGGAGACGGCGACCTGCGCGGTATAGATCCCCACTGTTCCCAGCAGCCAATCGGCATGGCGGGCGAAAACCGGATATTTCGCCAGAATGCTGTGCTGAACCGCCACTCTCCGCCTGACGCCGGCCACGGCCCCAACCAATTGGCCGAGAACATTTGCGTAGTGAGTATGCGTGATGACTACATCCGGCTTGTGAGTCCGAATCCATGCGAACAACTTTATGGCGAGCAGGAGATAACCCCACAGCGAAGGCCGTCGATTCGCCAGAACTCGCACTCCGGGTTTGCCGGAATAGGCGGGGCGTTTGAGGTAGAGGAACCAGAGCTCTGCTTCGTGCCCCCTAACCCGCAAAGCTTCGTGCAGCAGGTAGGCGACTCTCTGCGCGCCGCCGGCCTCCATCTGCGTGACGATTTGCACAACCTTCATCTCGCTCTTCCTCCAAGCCGCACCCGCAGTTTCCGGCGCAACTCGCGTGGGAACAGTCGCATTCCGGCAAAAATCAGCAGATGGAGAGGCCGGCATTCCCCTCGCCGCATCGAATCAGCCAGCAAACCCCAGTATTCCCGGCGCGTGGCCGCCGCGGCTTGCCCCGCAACAACGATCAGCACGAACGCGGCGTATGCCTGCGGGGTGAAATAGGAACGCATCTCGTGCGCCCAATTTAGTGAAAAACGCCATTCATCGGAATTGCTGATGCCAGGGCGGCTTTGATCCATGTAACAGACCGCGAGAGGGTGATCTACAAACTCGAAACCGACTCCATCCTGGCTCGCGGCGCGAATGATCCAGTCCCAATCCTGGTGCTTCTTAAGTCCACACCGGAACGGTAGTTCGAGCAAAAAATCCCTCTTTGTAAACAGAGTCGGAGTGGCGAGCAAGCCTTCTCCTTGGAACAGACTCGTCCGGGAAAACAGGTAGTCGCAGATCGGTTCTCGCGCCGAGGGGAGGCGCCGGGGCCAGATGTAGTCGTGAAGCGGGGTCCGGGCGATGATGCGAGACGACACCACAGGGATTCGGTGGCGGGAATGAAGCGCGGCCGCCAGTTGGCACTCGATCTTCGTGGGCAACCATTCGTCGTCATCATCGAGAAAGGCAATCCATCTGCCTTTGGCGGCTTGCACTCCGGCATTCCGGGCGCCGCTGCCTCCTTCACTGCGGGGAAGCGTAATCACCCGCAAACGGGGATCGGCAACCGCCGCAAGCTCCTGCGTCGTGAGAGGGTCCGGCCCATCCACCACCACCACCGCTTCGATATTCGCATACGATTGCTTCAACACCGAAAGCACCGCCCGCTTGACAAGCTGCGGGCGATTACGCGTGGGGATAACGGCGCTGACTAATGATTCACAGCACATGTGTCTCACTCCAGGCGGAAATCGGCCGCTCCCGAGATTTCGCAGGCTTTCTGGCACGACGCCATTCGTCGATGACCTGTTCGTAGATGACTCCCAGCGGCTGTGCTTGTTTTCGAATGTCGAACTGGTTTCGGACGCGCGACTCTCCCGCCCGGCTAAACTGCGTCCACAAGTTCCCGTCTCGAAGGAACAGAAGAATTCTTGCGGCCAAGGCCTGCCAATCTCGTTCCGGAGCCAGAAAACCGGTTTGGCCGTCTGCCACAGCCTCGGGAAGTGACCCGCTGGCGAAGCTCACCACCGGCAGGCCCATTGCCTGGGCCTCCGCGAAAACCATCCCAAACCCTTCGGCGTCTCCGTCCTCGGAAACGACACTCGGCGTGCAGAAGACGCTGGCGCGATTCATTTGTTCCCTCACAACCGGCGGTTTCTGAGCTCCCAGAAATTCGAAGTTTCTCACGGTGGCGGCAGCCAGTCCTTGCAAGACCCCTCGCAGTGGACCCTCTCCGATGATCACCAGTTTTGTTTCCGGCACCACGCGCTGAATGTCCGCCATGGCTCGGATAAGATATTCACATCCCTTCTTGGGGACTAGGCGGCCGACGAAGAGCACCGTGGGCGATCGCTTGATGCGCGGATTGGCCTGAAAGTAATCCACGTCGATTCCGGTGTAATGAACCACCGTTTTCTCGGCAGGAAATCCTTTCGCCAGGGCTTGGTTACGAATGAAATTGGATACGCAGAGAAAACGGCTGCCTTGCTCTTTAAGCCTCTCCCTCCGCCACATATAAAGCACGGATTGATGGTCGTCCCTGACGGTGATGTCATACCCATGGAAGGAGGCCACGAGGGGAACTTGCAGCGCCCGTGCCAACGCTATAGCGTTGCAAGCGTCGGGAGCAAAATGGGCATGAACCAGCGGCGGTCCCAGCTTGATGAGCTTTCGTTGGAGAGTCGGGCTGGGCCCCAAAAGCCTGAAACCTGCACGTTTCGCCTTCCCTGCCAACCCGTCGCGACTGACGAAATGGAATCGCTCGGGGGGAAGGGGCAAACCTGGGATTTGGCGCAAGGCCAGATAGAAGGGGCGAAAATGGTTTAACGATTCTGCTTGTGCCGGAATAAAGGTCTCCGAAGCTCCCAGCAGCTCGTCGCGGTAGATAATGAATGCTTGATTAGAACTCATAATGAATAACCGGCACTTTCAACGAGCGTCGTTGGCGCATAGATGCCGAGATGTTCACGGCCGTGGAGGTATATAACACCCAGAAGATCTCGTTTTGCTTCAGAATTGCGCCATCAGTGAGGTTATAGAGCACCATGAGGCACATAAATGCGCAAAGCCAGTACGAGGCGGGCCCTGGAGCTCGTCTCACGAATTGCCACGCGCGCTTGGACAAGGAAAGATAGCCCGCGACAAAAGTGGCAAGGCCTAACAAGCCTAGGTCCAGGGACAGATCGAGAAATCCGTTATGCGAATGTTTCGCATACCAGCCAACGCTTACGAGGAATGAAGAGGATCCACCTTGCATCCCCAACCAAAAGGCATTGAACCCATAACCCAACCACGGGTGCCGAAAGATGGCAGCCAACGCCGCATGCCACAGATCGGTTCGTCCTGTTAGTGTCGGGTTACGGCCCACGAATGCGAGCAATTGGGATTCGTCTGTCCAGATCAGAAATGCCACGGCGATAACTAGCGTCCCAATGCCACTCACGGCGGGGACCAGAAAAGTCAGGTTAAGTCTGGACAGCCGGAACAATAGCAAGGCCGCTATCATGAGGATAAGTACAATGGCTCCTGTTACCGATCGAGATGCCGCGATGAGACAAAGTGCCGACGCGATTCCAATCGGGTGAATCCAACTGGCTGATGACGGTTTTACGAAGTAGAACACGAGAGCAGCGAGTACCATGGCCCTTGCGAGCATGTTTTTCTGTTGAAAAGCGCCTTGCCAGGCGCCCAAGAGACCACCGTGATCGACGCCATACTGCGGCAGGAAGATCACCGTGAACAGGCTGGAACAGACGACCAGGGCAAACGTCCAGCTCAGCAGGCGCAACTGTTCCGCAACGGTGAAGCGGCCCGCGAAGTAGATGCCGTACGCGGTCGTTGCCAGCAGGACAATACTTCGCCGGAGCGTGAAAGACGGGTCTTGCGACCACGCCGTAGACGCAACGGCGATGGCGACAAGCGCCAGGATCCACGTGGCATTCCTTGCCGCTCGCAGGACAAGACGCCAGTTTATAGCCATGAAACAGAAGGCCACGGCATAAAGGGAAAGCTGAAGCGCGAGCCAGGAGATGCTTCCCTCGTCCCGCGCCGTTCCATCGGAAACGCCAAAAACGAACGATAGCAAAGCCCTTGTGGTATAGAAGAGCATGAACACATTAAACGTTTTTTCGAGTGCTTTAAGCATTTGATAACCTATGAATTCCTCGGTTTACAGAGAGACAGTGGATGGACCGCGAACCTTCAGGCCCGAGTATAGAGCGGTTCTCTGAATGGCTTTGCCTCGCAGAGTTAGCTGAATACAGACCCAAAGTGAGATCGCCAAAAGCCCATCGCTCGCAATACTTGTCCAAGCTGCGCCGCGCCACGACCAGCGAGGGAGTACCCATAAATTCAGTAAAACATTCACCACCGCCACGCCAATCTGAATCACGGTTCGACGCCCCTGCAGGTTGGCGCCGGCAAGGGCGTCGGCCAGAAAAGAGTGAATACAGCGTAGCAGCGGGATGACCGCCAGCCAGCGTATGGCGGGAACCACAGCATCGTACTTATGGCCCAGCACCAAAGGGATCGCGGGCGACAGCACGGTGAGTCCCAGGAAGATCGCGACCCCATAGAGCACCGATTTTGCAATCAGCCGCAGAGCATACTTGCGGGTGCCCTGCAATCCCTCCTCGCTTCCGGTCTTAAAGAAGCGGGGGTAGGCGGCGTTGATCAGAGAGCGAACCGGCGTCATGGAGACGTCGATAAACCGGTAGGCCGCGCCGTAAATGCCGGTGTTTCCCAAGGTGGAAAGCCTGCCCAGCATGGTTTTATCGATGTCGTTGTAAATGCTCTGAGCGGAGGTACTCATGCTGAAAAAGATGCCTTCCCGTGTGTCCTCGCGGGCGGCAGACGCGTCCCAGGCGGGAATCCCCCATCGGTGTGAGGCGATCCACAAGGCGTAAATCGCCCCCAGAATGCCGGTAACAACGTAAGCGCTCACCCATTGATGCAAGGTGACCGTATGGTATCGCCAAACCAGGAAGACAATGCCCGCCAGGCGCAATCCGGCGATCATAAAACTCTGAAAGGCCGTTTGTTTCATGTCGCCGTCCGCCGCGAAGCCGAACGCTGCGAGATTGGCAATGCTCATGAAAACGAGATCGCAGAGCGCGACGATAAAGATCGTGGAATATGCGGCATGGAGGCGAATTACAAAGTTGGCTGCCGTAATAAAGACGGTGAATCCAATCCCGGAGACGACCGTGAGAACCAGACCGTTGCCCCAGCAGACCTCTACCGTCCGCCGCCCGGCGCGCAAATTCTTAATAAACAGGTTGGCGCTGCCCAGGCCACAAAAGGGAGAAGCAATTCCCGTAAGGGCCGTGATGGCAACGAACGCACCGTAGGATGTAGGACCCAGCGAGCGTGCGATCAGAACAAAGTAAACAGCTTGAATGACCAGTTTTGCGCCCTGGCCGATAGAAAGATGCAGAGTGTCGCGGAACAACGCGCTCTTGCCGGCGCACATGCTGCGAAGATTTTTCAAGCACGGCCTCCGGGATTCCGGAGCGCCGACTGCGCAAGCTCTCCGAAGCGCCGCACGGCAACCTTCCAACTCAATTCGTGCTCATAATGCGCGTGGGCGCGAAGGCATTGTTCGCGATACGTTGCCGGCTGCCCGATGACTTGTTTGAGAGCTTTCGCCCATACCGGCGATGGCGCGTTGACCGCGCAGAGATGACCGTTGATTCCTTCCGAAACCAGCGAGCGGTTTCCCCCAACGTCGGAGGCCACAACCGGAAGACCGTACGCATTTGCCTCAACCAAAGATACCGCGGCGCATTCGGCGATGGTGGGCAACAAAAACGCGTGCGCTGACTTGAGCAGTTCATAGAACCTGCGCTCCCCGTCCAGGGTGTTCTTGGGGATGCGGCCGAGGACTTCGACGTAGTTGGGAATTTGCGCCCCGTGGGGAGGATTGCACCCAACAACCTGCAGGGTGACGTCCATGCCTTCCTTTCGCAGGTCACCGATGACTGCGATAGCTTTGCTCACTCCCTTTCGCCGCCAGTCAACTCCCACAAGAATCACCTTGCGGGGACGACCGACTCTTCGGTCGACGATCTCTTCTATTGCCACTCGGTCCGGACTTTGAAGTATGTTCGCCCCGTAGGTAATGACATGGACCTTTTCGGCAGGGAGCTTGTAATGTTGAATCGCGATGTCCGCAGCCCATTGATTTGAGAAAATGACCTCGTCACAGGCGGAAAGACCGCGCTGTTCAACCCTGTGGCTCTCCTCGATCATCCGAGAAGTAATATGGGAGTAGTAGGGGTAGCTGCCGAGGACGCCGGCGACGGTCGTGTCCCCCCAGGCGAAAACGGGGATGGTGGTCTTGCGCTTATCGACATAAAAGACGGAGGTCGCGAGGAAAAGATCTAAATCCGGATTGGCTGCGGCGTAACGGTCTACGATTCCGGCATACTGCCGGCTCATCAAGGGGTGGCGCTCGAATACGATATGATGGCCGGAGAATGTGCGCAGAAGCTTATTCATAGTCCGCAGCCTTAAAGAAGAGCGCAGGGGAAAAGGGCCGCAGCTCCGCACCTCATGGCCGGCTTCGCGCAGAAAATGGGCGAGGTGGTACGGCGTTCCGGAATAAGCCCTCACGCTACGCGGGTCTTCGAGCCCCAGTAATCCAATTTTCAGTCGCATACGTGGCTCTGCCTATACGCTCGAGTCCTCACGCTTCTGCCTGGCGAAGAAAGAGCGTCGTTTCACCCCGCTGCAGCTTGGAGAACCCTTGCGCTGCCGATTCGACCACTTGGCTACATCCGGGTCTTAATCGATCGTGCAACTCAATCATTAAGCAGCGGACATTTCGTATCCAGTCTGCGGACTCAAAGACTTCCCTTTCAGCCCCTTCAACGTCAATCTTGAGGACGTCAACGGCCTCTATTTGCATCTCTTTCATAAGCGTTGTCATGGTGATGGCCCGGACATTAGCGCCGTCCCCTTCACGAGTGACAAATGCCCAGTTTCCGCGAGCGCCGGTAGCTGGGTCAGGCTGAGTGACGCAAATCTCTCCGTCTCGGTTCCAAAGGGCCGCGTGAATCGGGATGATCGCAGGGTAGGGACGAACGTTTCGAGCAAGCGCGGCGAAGTTCGAAGCCTCGGGTTCTATCGCAATGATCTTTGCTTCCGGGTATCGATTGGCGAAGTATATTGACGCCATGCCGATGTTCGCGCCGGCGTCAACAATGATTTTGGGAGAAAAGGGCAGGTCGAAGGCGTACTCTCCATCGAGAAGAACTTGCTTGTAGGCCCGCTCATCGGAAGTCATGAGCCGCAGGTGCACCGTGTTGCGGACGCCGGGAGGGTGTGTCGCGATCTCCTTCGGCGCTTCGAAGAGGCGATACGCGAGCATCGCCAGAACGCCACGAGGCCCATAGGCGTTGTAGTAGCGTGAAAGTCCTTCACGAATGTGCATAGTTTTTCCGTTGTGCGGGATTCTGACAGGGACACCATGGTGAACTCGCCGTGTTGCTGCCGCGGGTGTCAGACTTGCCGCGACTCGTGGGCAAGGCTTCGTGATTCGCACTCAGGCGGGTCCTTGCAAATGAAGCCATTTAATATCCCTATAATCCCTTGCTTTGAGATTCCTGCCTTCTGAAGGCACGCTGCCTGCCATCGATGCCTGCAATCGCCGATCCGATTAGCTCTTATGTATCAATCTTTTAGCAAGACTATGAGGGAGGATTCGTACCGCGTGGGCCGATCCAAGTGTCCACTTAGGGAGTGCTGTTTCTAAACGCTACAGGGTGGTTTGATCCCAAAGTGGCTAACAAGGACAAGTAACACGAGCACAACTCCTTTCCCGTAGCGCTGCAGCTTGAGGGTGTCCTTTCGGCAAGGAGGCTAGCCATGGTGCTAGCGGCGAGGGTGGCTAAGGACAGACCAAGGCGGCAACCTCAAAATGAGGTTTTCAGTTGCGTACGCTCGAGGTATGGAAAGGAGGCATGGAGCCAAGCAAAGGCAAGAGGCGGTGCGCCACAACAGGCGCCAACCGTAACGCGAACGTAGCCGTCATATGATTGCCGTCGCGGTACACCACCGTGCCGTCCTTGATTGGATCGCACGACTCGGGCCCACAAAATTCCGCCGAGAGGTCGGCGAATTGAACATGCCGTAAGCCACTAGCCGCCTCCTCTTCAGCGCGATAAAGCGGCTGATCCAGAACCTTGTCGGAAAGCAATGAGCAAGACAGTTCTTCACCAAAATACAACGTCGGGTGGGCCGCTCGTGACAGGCACATCGGAACGTCGAATCCGGGGCGCGGGGTGTCGCGTATGAAGAGTGTCTGAATCCCAGCAGAATCGATCTCGGCAAGAGTGCTGCGGGTACCATCCCGCCACTGCTCCAGGGATGATGTTGCATACCCGGTTTGATTTTGCCCCGGAACGATGACGTAACTCATGGAGGAGTGCGAAATCACAACGGCGGCGGGATTGATCGCGGCGATACGCAAGAGGGCAGTTTCGCGCCACCTTGAACATTCAACTTCCACGCGTTCAAGGTGGGGGTTGAAGACGCTCACCCGAGCCGTGGGGCATGAGGATTTCAACATCGTCGTAAGGCGGAACTTATGTTCAATCGCGACCCGCTGTAGGGCTGGAAACCACTGCGCGGCATGCGAGTCGCCAAATAAAACCACGTCTGTCGAAGCCCCTGAATCACCGAAGTTGCACTCGTGAACTCGCGCGTCGGCGAAATCCGAGATACACCCTTCAAGTGCCGGAAGGTCTTTGGCAGCCTTGAAAATGGCTTTTTGTGGGGGGCGTTCCGCTGCTGCCCTGATGGAGCGATGCCAGCCTAACGCGCTGCCCAGGCCAACCATGCCAATCAATGCGCCTGCTGCCAAAGATTGCATGGGCCTTTGCACCAGAAAAGAGTTGTAGCGGACGGGCTTTTCCACCAACACGTAGGTGAGCGCGGCGATGCCATAGGAGCCCGCCGCGCAGAGTAGCCGCCCTGCCACCGAGATTTCCGGGTCAACAGCGGTTGCCCACATGAGGACAGGCCAATGCCACAGGTACCAGGAATATGAGAGTTTTCCTACGCCTTGGAGGAAACCCCTTCCCAAGAGCATCCCGACGCCAGTATTGCCTGGTACAGCTCCGGGGAGAAGGGCGGCTATCGTCCCTACTACTGGGATCAAGGCTGCAGCGCCGGGAAAAGTCGTAGTCGCTGAGAACCTTAAGGTTGCGAAGAGGATGGCGCCAAGGCCGGCCCACCCAAGGATTCCAACATATTTCCGCTGTCGCTGAAGGAAATCTGCTGGCAGGAGGCTAGCCAATCCACCCAGACCAAATTCCCATGCCCTGGCCGGCGACAAGAAGAAGGCCCAGGGCTGCCGGATGTAGGTGAGCCAGACGCCCGCGGCGAGCGAGATTGCTGAGACCGCAACCAATTGAATGGTCAGGAACCTGAGAAAGTTTTTGGAGCGCAACGCTATAACAAAAAGGGCGGGCCAGACCAAATAGAACTGTTCCTCGACCGCGAGCGACCATGTGTGCATCAGCGGATTCGTATAGTTGGCCGGCGCAAAGTAATCCATACGCTGGTGCATGAATAGGATGTTGCTGCAATACGCGGCAGTTGCCGCCGCCGCCTTCCAATGGAGGGACTGCGCAAGCGGCGGGAACAGCACCATGCCGACAAGCACCGTGCAGAGCAGCATAAAGCTGGAGGCTGGTAACAGGCGGCGGATGCGCCTGGCATAAAAGTTCATTAGCCCGATTCGGCCCGTTTTCTGCCCCTCCTTTACAAGGAGGCCCGTGATGAGGTATCCCGACAAAGCAAAGAAGATATCCACTCCTATGAAGCCGCCGGAAAACCCCAAGATCCCTGCGTGATAGGCCACTACCAAAAGGATGGCGATGCCTCGCAAGCCCTCAATGTCGGGACGAAAGGAGCCTTGCTTCAGACCTTGTACGCTCGCATCATTCGACATGGTTCAATTTATCCTTGGGCCTGCACTCTTGATACTTAGGCGCCCGCACGTTTCTGCATACGTGGGCTCCCCTCATTTCAAGGAATGCACCACCGTGTCTCCAAATGGATTTCTCTCATTGCACCGTGAGGGACAGTGCACGAGCTCGGCCAATGGTCAGTGGCCTGTCGAACTATTCTTATCTCATCTGGATTGATGGGGTTTAAAGCGCTGTAACCCTGCCAGGCCGCAGTATTTGTTTCATGGGCGGGTGTCCGTTTGATGAAGTAGTGCTCTATTATGAGACGCGGGCCCGTGCGACATCACCTTGCACTGCACGAGCTTGCACGTTTCTTGGAACACCGGGTCGCCTTAGGGACGGTCAGTGCTGACCGCTCCCTTGGAGCTTGCCCTTTGAGGTTCGGGCATTGGCGTGCGTGGGAACAGCCGTAAACTCACTCTGATCTACACATCCCCGCCGTAAGCTCACGAACCAAGAGCGAGATTCGGACATATTGTCCTTTCCCCGGGCGCGCGTCATGGGCCGGAAACGGACAGGATGAGTACCGCTAAGTAACAGTTGTGACCCTTTGGAAAGCATCGCCGCGCCAAGTCCGGCTTTGCCGGGGGAAAGTCGATGACACCCTCAAATTTGAGAGTAAGGCGTGGGCGAGAGAATCACGTTCGTAATGTTGGAGACGATCTCAGGATCCGTATACCCCGGCGTTGAGCTCAGCTTCTTCCACTCAGGATCGGCGACGAAGGCGGCCCACGCGCGCGTGCGCTCGTCCATGTCCGCAAAGGTGAGCATATAGGTCAGGCTAGGCATCCCCGCGCCCACCATCGTCTCGCCAAAGAAGACGGGCCGCAAACCGGTTCGCCGGAAGATGGCGATTTCCGCGCGATTGAACATCTCAACCTTCGTACGATGGGCTTTCTTACTGTGACTCTCGTAGGTTCGAAGTTCAAAGATGCGCGGCTTGTTTTCGGCTGCACCTGGAGGCACTTCCAGTTTCGGCATGCCCGCGAAGGCCGCGAATAAAAAGCTATCCACGCGCACGTAAGAAGGTTCGGCGGGTGTGGCGTTGATGAAGGCGGCACCGGCTTGCAAATACTCGGGGTCGGCCGTCAACCGATCGTGGATGGTGACCGCGGACTCCGCGGACGGGTGTGGCGCGAGTACATACAGAGTGGGACTGCCGGGGCCAATGCTGGTATTGAAAACGCCCACCGGCTTGATCCCCAGCCGATTCAGCGCCGGGATGTTGGCGTCGCGAAAGTAAGCGTCGATCCTCTGCTGCTGCGGGCCGCGCCGCAGTTGGTATTTTCGGAGTTCGTAATATTCGCGGCCAGTCGGCTCCGGCACGGGCACGTCAGTCGTTGCCTTCACCGATGGCGCCACACTCGCAAGCGTTGATGCGGCTAGCGAGGAAACTAAGAATCCACGTCGTTTCATGTCGTTCCTCCAAAACTGAAGTTCGCGATGCCATGGCCGCATTGTACGTCATGCGGCACGTAGAACGCGCAGGAACCTGCAGCAAGCCGCAATCCAACTTCGCACCGCGGCCCGGGTTGAAGCGTTCTCCCGCCGGCGTTAAAGCTCGAGGTACTTCACGCTCATAGGCTCCAATTTGTGCAAGCCTGTGCTGACCACTCCGCTTCTCCCGCTGGGGCGACAACGGATTTCCGCCTCTTGCGGTGAAGTGAATAAGTTCATGATGAACAAAGCGGATCGATCTCCGGCCGTCCGCAGTGATGTCCACAGGTTAGGGTTCGGGCACTCCACGCGCTGCTGAAGTCCCAAGCGCGCGAGAAGCGACGCCAACATGCGGGAGTGTTCGCGCATGGCATAAAGCCAGCGGAATCCCAGGAAGATCGCTCTGCCGCCGCCTTCAGTGCTCAACTCCCACGCCAGAATGCGGTTCGTGCGCTCGTCTTTCCCGATGGCTGTGGCTCCCGCGGGCAAGTTGTGCGTGGAGTAATTCTCCCCATTATCGAGGATATTCGGAATGTCCACGATGGTGACCCGCGGAAAGCCGTTGGGGTTATGTTCTAGCACTGGCCTGCCCAGGAAATCGCTCAACAACGTGCAAGGCTGGAGATTCTCATCGACCACGGGAATCACCGGCAGGATCAGCACCCTGCCTCCTTCTTTGAGGAATCGCACCACTCTTTCCTGTTTGCTCGACGCCATGCTGGAAGAACTGACCAGTACCACCGGGGTGGATTTGTCGCGGATCCAATCGTCCTTGCGCAAGTCACAGAAAACCGGTGAAAGGCTTGCGCAGAGCGCGGTGGTCAGGGCGCCTTTGCGGAAGAAGTCCCAAGCCTCGGCGCTACTCAGCGGAAACCCGGCGCGGTTTTTCCAGTATTGGTCCGCCCGCGCGTACTCGAAGTCGAGCGCAAACCGGCAATCACACTCGCGTTCACTTTCATTCAGCCACGGTGACTTCTCCAGAAATCTTCCCAGCTCTTTCTGCACGTCATATAACGGCCGCACTTCATTCTTCGATCCGATGGGAGCGCCATAGTCGTAAACATCCGAGGTAGTGCCCGCGTCCGGAGGGTTCGGTCCGCCGGTGAAAATATAATAGTTGTTAGCTTTCATTCCAAACGCTAGGTGAGTCCAGTAGCAAGCCTTGCAATCCTCAGCGGTGACGGGGGGCCAATCGGCGGCGCTGCCCGACGGCAATTCCAGCACGGTGGGGGGATAGCCCATCAGCCGGAGCATTTCCAGCGAGACGAAGTTATTAAGGGCCCATTGCGGCGTGGGATTATTCTGCGGCCAGCTCTGATCGAGGTTGTAGTAATGATCGGAGCCCAGGATGAAGGTCTTGTTGCCCAGCGCTTCTACCATCTCCACAAAATAGGCGTCACTGGCGGGGCCGGCGGAGTTGTGCAGGAGCGGCGTATCCACACCGTGCTCGCGCAACCATCCGGCGAGGATCCCGCCATACTCGGCAATCGTCGTCAGATAAAAGTCGAAGTAGTCTTTCGCCCTGCGGATTTGCGGCACGCTGGCGGAGTCCGAGGGCAATATGGGCTTCGCACTTTCGAAGGACGCAAAAATGGTCGCGTACGAGCGATTCATGGCCCCGACATCGCCATATCGCTGGCGAAGAAAACGCGGATAGCGGCCGTCTGGTTTTCCGAACCCCATCGACGTGGCGTTGTAGTCGAGTGAGCCGTACCAGATATGTACGCCTGTGATCTCATCGTCAAATTGTGTAAGAGCCACGGGGCCGCCGCGGGAAGTCGAGTGTGCGGCGATAATCGGCGCAACGTGGTCAAACCATTTCCGCGCTTTCTCCAAGAAGAGCGGATGAACGTAGGAAACGGATGCAACCCGAAACGGTTGGCCGTCGAGGTTGTGCGCGCGCAATTCCGGGTAGTTCTCGCAGAGCCAACCCGGCAGGCCGTCGTACTTCATTTCGCTATACACATAGGGACCGGGCCGGGCGATCACATAAAGACCTACATCCTGCGCCGTCCGGAGGAATTCTTCGAAATTCAGCGCTCCGCTCTTACTGCTAAAGACGATCTTGCCTTCCTCGGGCTCATGCAAGTACCACGGGACATAAGTACAAACGCAGTTCCCGCCAGCTTCCCGAAAGAGTTCCATGCGCCGCCGCCAATCCGCCCTGGGGACGCGGAAATAGTGAAATTCGCCGGAATACAAATACATTGGCTTTCCGTTGACGCAATAGCTGACCGTGTCGAACCGCAACGGGGCAAACGGAGGAATGGAATCCGGCAGCCGGGGAGCCTGCGAATACCCGCGGAACGAGGCAAGCATGGATTTTGCTTTGAGGGCGCTGCCGGTTCCGCTCAACGCGAGAATCCGGTTGAAGGTTCTCCTATTCATGGGGCCGTCCTGATTCGCGAATTTGAATATCCAGCCCTGGAAGGATGGGCCAAGCCTGCCGCGGCGATTGGGCTCGGTTGACCTGGCCACAAGTATCCTCGGAGGCCACTGCATTATACCCATCGCACGAGAGAAACTGGCGGCGAACATCACACCAGTGCAGGGCCCGGTGATGGGTTGGGCAACGCAGTCCCATGGAAACAGGCGCTAAATACACACCAATCGGTGGTCATTGAAGCTCCCGCCCCGGCTGAATCCTTGGCAACAAGTTCATCCTATGCGAGTATAGCGGAGATGCCGATGACAACCGAATTGCTGCCGACGTTGAATGCCGACGTGCTCAAGGCGCTCGCCCGCCAACTGGGGCTGGCGAAGACGATCACCCGTAAGCCGGAGCTGATCGCTGAACTCGGCCGCTACGTGCGCGAGCGCCTGAACGACTTAGTGGCCCATTGCTCCGTGGCGGAAAAGCGGTTGCTGGCGGAAGCCGCCCACAACAAGGGTTGGGTAGATCCGACGGCCTTCCGGGCTAAGTACGGAGTCGCTTGTCCGCTTCCCGAAAATCCCCATTGGGCATCCACCAGAACCCCGTTGTTTCTGTTGCTCGAATATCAGGATGGCACGTGGGAGATGCCCCACTCGATAGTGGAACGGCTCCGTGTGTTGTTAGAGAAACCGGCGCCCGTGACCACCCAAACCGTGGAGACCCTTCCGAAAGAATACACGCCTAAGATAGACGGCTGGCGCGATCCAGCCCCACGCCCGATTCACATCCACGAAGGCGAGCGGATTGTCTTCCCGGAGTTGCGGTCCGTACTGAAGTTGGTGCAGGCGGGCAAGCTGAGGGTAACCGACAAGGGGGGCCGTCCCACGGAGGGCGCAGTCCAGATACTTTCCGAGGTACTCGTGGTTTCGGACTTCTTGGTGGACGAGCCACCGGATGCCAACGGCGAATACACTGACCCCGGAGGCGCCATCCGCGGTCACGCCTGGGGTGTGCTGGTTCAGCAGTGCAAATGGGCAAAGGCCAAAGGCGGCCGGCTGGCCTTAACCCCAGAAGGGCAAGCCCTGCTGTCTTCCATGGACGAGTCGAAGTTCTCGGCAGGTGTTCAAGCCTTCCTGCGCGACGGTGCGTTTGATGAACTTAACCGCATCAACCATATTCGGGGGCAGTCAGGCGGCGGCAAACGTTACCTCACGTCTCCCGCAGATCGGCGGCACGCGATCTCGAAATCCATCGCTCGATGGCCGGTCAACCAGTGGATCGCCTTCGATGAAGCGGACCGCTTCCTGCTCGCCACGGGCCACCATTTTCAGGTGTCCAACGCCGACGATACGCTGTACTTCGGAGAGCTTCAGTATGGGTCGCTGGACGGCCAAGGCGGCCAGATCAACCGGCAGTACCTGCGCGCGTTTCTGTTCGAATCCTTGGCCACGCTCGGCCTGATCGACGTGGCCTACGTGTATCCCCACGATCTGTGGCCGGAGTTGGATGATTCCTGGGGTATCGACGAGATATGTTTCTGTAGCCGTTACGACGGGCTGCTTTACGTGAAGCTCAACGCGCTCGGGGCCTATTGCCTGGGCGCGAGTGACGTCTACCAGCCTGCCGTTCCATCCGAGCCGCGCGGGTGGCGGCTCCTGCCCAACCGGGAGATCGCGCTCGTGGACGGGCGGCAACTGCCCGCCGCGGACCGCCACTTGCTGGGCTTGTTTGCCAAGGAAAAGAGCGACCATCTTTGGGAACTGGATCCGGTCCGCATCCTCGACCACCTGGAATCGGGCGGCAAAGTGGAAGACGCTCTCCAGTTTCTGGAAAACAACTGCGCCCCTCCCATCCCTGAGACGGTGCAGACGATGTTCGCGGATCTTGCCCGCCGGGGGACCGTCGTGCAGTCAGTCGAGGAGGCGCTACTCTTCGAAGTGGCGGACGAGGCGACTGCCGCTCTGATTGCGCACGACTCACAAGCCGGAAAGCATTGCTCGCTGGCCGGTAACCGGCGGCTCGCTGTGCCCAGGCGAAATAGCCGCGCATTTCGAAGCGCCATGAAGAAGCTGGGGTTCATCATTCCCGATGGCCAGTTCCCCATCTGAAAATCCGCTCATTGTGCAGGGCGACCACACCATTCTGGTCGAAGTGGCGAGCCCGCGCTACCTCGAGGCGCGCGACCGCTTGGTCGGCTTTGCCGAGTTGGTCAAGGCGCCTGAGCACGTACACACCTACCGCGTGACGCCGCTGTCGATATGGAACGCCTGCGCCGCGGGCGTCCCCACCGCGGAAATCGTCGATACTCTGAGGGAGTTCTCCAAGTATCCGGTCCCCGAGCACGTGATGGTGGGGATCCGTGATTATGCCTCGCGCTACGGCCGGCTGCGCCTTGCCCGCGACCAACGTGGGTTGGTCCTGTCGGCGCTCGACGAACCGCTGGCCGAGGAGGTTGCCCGCAACAAGCAAGTTGTGCCTTTCCTCAAAGAGAGGCTGAGTACGCTGGAATTTCGCATCGAACCGGTTGCCCGCGGCGAGATCAAGCAAGCACTGGTGAAGATCGGCTTTCCCGCCGAGGATCTGGCCGGCTACACCGAAGGTGAGACGCTGCCATTCAAGCTGCGGGCCACCACCCGCGCCGGGCAGCCGTTCGCGCTGCGGCCCTATCAAGCCAGCACTGTTGAGGCCTTTCATGCGGGCGGCAGCAGTCGCGGCGGCTCGGGCGTAATCACCCTGCCGTGTGGAGCCGGCAAGACCGTCGTCGGAATGGCCTGCATGGAACGGCTCCAATCCTCCACCTTGATCCTCTCGACGAGCGTGACCGCCGCGCGGCAATGGATCGGGGAATTGCTGGATAAGACCACTCTCGGCGAAGACCAAATCGCCGAGTACAGCGGAGAGACGAAGGTCGTGCGCCCGGTTACCGTGGCAACTTATCAAATCATGACCTGGCGCAACAATCGAGAATCGGATTTCGTCCATCTGTCCCTTTTCGACGAGCGCAATTGGGGGCTGATCATTTACGATGAGGTACACATGCTGCCCGCCCCGGTTTTTCGTGTGACCGCCGGCCTTCAGGCTCGGCGGCGGCTGGGTCTGACCGCCACGCTGGTGCGCGAGGACGGCCGCGAGGAAGACGTCTTCGCTCTCATCGGCCCCAAGAAGGCGGACGTGCCCTGGAAGGTGTTGGAGAACCAAGGGTGGATTGCAACGGCCTCCTGCACGGAAGTGCGGCTGCCTCTGCCGGAGGCGCTGCGCATGCCTTATGCCGTGGCCGAGGCGCGCGACAAGTTCCGGATTGCTTCGGAAAACCCGCTCAAGCTCGAAGTCGTCCGGGAGATTCTAGACCGACACCCCCATGAGCCGTCGCTGGTCATCGGTATGTACCTCGATCAGCTCCGCGCCCTGGCAGGGCCCCTCGGCTTGCCGGTGCTGACAGGGTCGACCCCGCAGCGCAGACGGGACCAGTTGTACGCCGATTTCCGGGCAGGACGAATCCGCGTCCTGGCGGTCTCGAAGGTGGCCAACTTCGCCGTGGACCTGCCGGAAGCCTCGGTCGCCATCCAGATTTCCGGGACGTTCGGTTCGCGACAGGAGGAGGCGCAGAGGTTGGGCCGTATCCTGCGCCCAAAAGATGGGCGCAACCAGGCGCATTTCTATACCATCGTCACCCGAGACACGGTAGAGCAGGATTTTGCCCTGAAGCGCCAATTGTTTCTCTGCGAGCAGGGCTACGCTTATTCCATCGTTGACCAACAACCGAGGTGAGTGTGCAACATGCAGATTCTGGAAATCGACTGGCAACGCTTCCTCGATGACCTCATGCCCTTCCAACAACTGCCGCTTGCGGCGCGGCGGCAGTTTTTGGAAAAGGTGCGGCCCAGCCAGCCAATTTCCTCTCTCGAACTGGGGGAGTCCTTTGAAGTACTGTGCGCTTCCGGTTTCCTCCTCATGGGAGTTAGGGGTAAGAGTGCCACCGTGCCCCAGAAGCATCGGGCCTTCTGCCGCGTGATGCGTGCTCTTTACCGGCACCGCGTCTTCGATTCCACATCGCGCGATAAGTTCCACGCCTACCTGGCCGACCACTTCACCGGCGGCGAGCGAGGAGTGCTTTGCAGCTTTGGGGGAAATTACTATTACGGTGAGCAGACACTCTACTCGCGCGTTACGTCGGTGGGGTGGCTGGAACGGTTCCTGGCGGCGTCTACAGACCGAGATCTGAACCAGCATGCCCATACGTGGGGCAAGGAGTGGTCCTTTCCGCCTGAGGTTCTGCTAGCCACCCGGGAGGTGGTCCGGCGGCTGATGGGGCGTGCCTCTCCGGTGGCGTTAACTGAACTGCATGACCTGTGGCCGCACGGCAGTCGCACTTTGCTTTCGCCCTCGCTTGTGGCCGGGATGCGCTATCTGCTTCTGTTCCCGGCGCTGCGCGGCGACCAACTGGAACCGGTACTGGGCATCTGGCCCAGCATCACCAAGAGGCTCCACCGTCCGAAACCGAAACCACCAGGAACGGTCACGCCCGGCCAGGTCTTTGAGTCCCCTTTCTAATGGACGACATGGCATCGATCCTTGCCGTCTGCGGCGCTGAGCCTTTCCGGATTCGCGGCGACGATTATGGGCTCTTCGCCCGCGCTTACCAGACGGTCGCTTCAGCTCTGGGTACGCTGCCGGAGTGGGTGGAAAACCAGTTCAACTTTAACCCCCACGACCGCATTGATTGGGCGCTTGCATTCTTGAAACATTACGAGTTTCTCAAACAAAAAGGCCATGTTGGACAAGACCTCCGCCTGGAACTCACGGAGACGGGAAGGAATTGGCTGGGGCTCGCCGTGAAAGACCGGCTAAGGACACTTCTGGATGGACTGCTGGGCAAGCACAAAAAGCGAACGGAGTTGTTCGAGTACGAAGTCCAAACGGTTTCCCTGCTGCCTTACTCGTTCGAATTCGATTCCACGAAGCAAGACCCCGCGGTTCGGTCTGCCGTGATGGCAGCCTACGCAGGCCACAGCGCTGACACCTTTGTGAGCATTGATGAGTTCCTTTGCTACCATGCCCAGCAAAGCAATCCGCTGGGTGTGGCGGCGGAAAAGCATCCTCATGCGATGCTACGTCTCCGCGGTGACTATGTGCCGATGCCAAGCCCCGATGAACTTGAGGAGGCGTGGAGCGACTTGCTTCGAGCCTTTCTGCGCCTGCGATTAGTGCCACTGGGCGCGGCGAAGGTCAGCGTGGACGTTGCTGGCGCACCGTGCTTCGCTCTCACCGAAGCAGGCAGATACCTGGTGGGCGCTGAGGCTGATTTTCGTCTCGAGCAGCCTGCCGGGCGCATCGTGGTTCAGCCCAATTTCGACGTCGTGTTCTTGGCTCCGGCGCCCCGGGCGGAAGCCGAATTCAGCCGCTTTGCGGAGCGCAAGGGACGGCACATGGGCACGCTGTTCCGAATCACCAAGCGCTCCATCCTGGCCGCCGCTGCCGTAGGACTGACGCTAGAGCAGACGTTCGAAACGCTTTGCCAGTGCTGCTCTGAGGAGCTTCCGCCCAATGTCCGGCGGGAGATTTCGGGCTGGTTTGCGCAGTGCCGGCGTGTCAGCCTGCGCCCGGCGGTTCTGATCCATTGCCCGGACGCGGAAACAGCCGCCCGCATACAAGCCGTCGCCGGGAGCAAAGTCGCTGTCATCACGGACGTGATACTCGATCTTCAGGATTTCAGCAAGAAGGCGGAACTGCTGCGGAAGATTCGGGAAGCCGGCATCTTCATTAGTCCTTGACTGCATTCCCGCAAGCTGCGGAGCGGATACCTAACATTTGATTTGGATTACTTGAGCTATTGGAACTAAAGCATATGGTGCCGAAGAGAGGACTCGAACCTCCACTCCCTGACGGGAACTACACCCTGAATGTAGCGCGTCTGCCAATTCCGCCACTTCGGCACATGGAAAGCTTGTTACGATTTCGCAACCGGGCGCGCACAGTGCGCAGATTCTCGCCAATCGCAATTTTTCATCTTGCCATCCGGCTCAGCCCCTGTCAAGCACGCCTTTGCGCGCGGGTGTACGAGATAAAAGTGGGTTTAGGCTTTTTGACTTGATTCCCCCGGCTATATTGTAGTATGTATACTACAATATGCGAAAGACCTCCGCCGATTACCCCACTCTCCAGCAGCATCGTGAGCAACTCCTCCAGCAACTCTCCGGCTTGCAAGAAATGAGGCGCGGCTCGCTCACCGAGCAAGTTCTCACCGTCAAACGTCGGGACGGTTCGCGGGTCCAGCGTGGACCTTATGCGCTCTTGACGCGTAAGCAGGGGCAGAAGACCGTCTCCCAGCGCTTGACGGATCCCGCCCTAGTGCCCTTGTATCGGCAGCAGATTCAAGCCATGCGACAGTTTGAGAGCGTGGTGGACGGCTTAGTGCAAGTAGGTGAGCAGCTCAGTGATTTAGCGGTGGCCGAGGTGGTGCAAAAAAAAACTGCGGGTGGAACTGGAACAAGCCGCCGAGGTGCGCCGCCTCGCCGCCGCTCTGGCCGCCCGACAGACACCGGATTTTGAAGCCTGGGAGAGTCTCCTGTTGCAAGCCGCCCGGCAGGGCGGGGCGGGAGTGCTGGAGGCTTTGCTGCGTCACTGGCAGCAGCATGCTCCTCGCGAAGCCATCCTCTGCCCCTGTGGCCAGCGCATGAGCAGTCGCGGCCGCCGCCCCAAAAGGTTGCTCACCACCCTCGGCCGGGTGCCTTTCGCGCGCTCGTTTTACATCTGCGAATTCTGTTCCCAGGGACGCTTTCCCGACGACGAGCATTTGGACATCGTGCAAACCACCTATTCGCCCGGCGTACGCCGACTCATGGCGCGTGCCGGCAGCCAATCCCAGTTCGAGCAGGCCGCCGAAGATTTGCACTGCTACGCGGGGCTAACTGTCGAACCGCGGGAAGTCGAGCGGGTGGCCGAAGAGGTGGGTCAGCAAATCGAGCGGTGGCTGGCGACGGAACGGCAACGGATCTTGCAAACCCTCCGCACCCCGGTCCCCGCCCCCGCCTCCCCGGCCAAGTTCTATATCAGCTTCGACGGCACCGGCGTTCCGGTGCGCAAAAGCGAGCTGGTAGGACGGCGCGGCAAACAAGCAGATGGCTCGGCCCGCACCCGGGAAGCCAAGTTAGGCTGCGTGTTCACCCAAGTTGGCTTGGACCGCAAGGGACGTCCGCAACGCGATCCCGATTCCACCACGTATGTCGGGGCGATTGAATCCAGCACCCTCTTCGGCTGGCGCATCTATGCCGAGGCTCTGCGCCGGGGTCTGGAGCAGGCCCCGACCGTCATCGTGCTGACCGACGGGGCGCGTTACAACCATACCATCGTCCAAACCCATTTCCCCCAGGCCGTGCATATCGTCGATCTGTTCCACGCCTATGAGCACTTGACCGCTATGGCGCAGATCCTCTGGGGGCCGGAGCCCAAGACTCCCCAAACCTGGCGAGACTGGTTGGAAGCGGGCGACATCCGCCGCCTCCTTCGCCAACTCGGCAAACGACTACCCGCCTCCGCCCCAAGCAAAAAATCGATGCTCAAACAATTGTGCTACTTCGAAAACAATGCGCCACAGATGCGCTACGCCGAATACCGGGAAAAGAAGTTCTTTGTGGGCTCCGGGGTGGTCGAGGCCGGCTGTCGTACGGTCATCGGCGAACGCCTTAAACAATCTGGAATGCGCTGGTCCGTATGCGGAGCGAATGCCATCATCGCCCTGCGCTGCTGCATTCTCTCCGGTCGATTCGAAGACTTTTGGGCCTCGCGTACTCCATAGCCCCCACTTTTATCTCGTACACCCTTTGCGCGCCTTTGCGCGTATTAGACGGCGGGGTTGAGCAGACTCTGATCTGAACCTGGGATAAGGCGCCGCCCCGCGTCCGCAGTTTACGCGGATTTTGCTGATAGGGACTCGGTGTCATCCGCGCAATCTGCGGATTTACTGCACGGTCACATTAACTGTGATGGAATGCGAATCGCTTCCACTCACCCCGTTCACTACGATCGGGTAGGTGCCAGCCGGCGTCGACTGCGAGGTGCCCGTGCCGCTCAAGGTAATCGTGTGGGGGCTGCCGCTGGCGTTGTCGGTAATGCTAACGGATGCGCTGCGCGCGCCCGCTGCCGTCGGCGTAAACGTCACGCTGATCGAGCAGTTGGCTGCGGCCGCGACACTCGATCCGCAAGTATTCGTCTGTGCGAAGTCCCCGGAATTCGTGCCGGTCAGGGTAGTGTTCGTGATGCTCAGGGTGGCGGTTCCACTATTGGTTAGAGTCACGCTCTGCGCTGAGCTGGTGGTGCCCATATTCTGTGAGGTAAAAGTGAGACTGCTGGACGAAAGGCTGACTGCGGGTGTGGGCGTAGGAGTCGGGCTACCCCCTCCCCCGCCGCTTCCTCCGCAGGCAACCCATACTCCCGCCACCGTCAGCATCGTCGCAAACAATAATGTCGCCGGGCTCCGCCTCATTGTGGCGGAACCGAGGAGCGTTGCGAGGACCAGCATCCCTGCCAACAGCCCGAGAAATCCGGCAGGGAAGCGAAAATTCGGGGGGACTCCCCGTTGCAGAGCGGGCGGCGCGCTGGCGGAACCAGTCGTGGTAATCGTCAGCACGTCGGTGACTGCCGAAGCACCGCTCACAGTGACGGCGGGGGACGCAAATGTGCAACTTGCCCCTGTCGGGCAGCCGCTCGCGACGCTGAGGTTGACGGTTCCGGTGAATCCATTTTGCGGACTGACGCTGATGGTCGAGGCCCCCGGCTGGCCGGGCGCAGAAATCACCAAAGGCGAGGGATTGGCGGATACGGAGAAGTCACCCACGGCAATGCTGGCGGCGCTGGAAGTGGAGGGAGCGTAATTTGTATCCCCAACGAACTTCGCCGTGATGCTATCCGCACCAGCAGGCAGTGGTGTGCTGAGGGAGGCCTGCGCGGAATATGCATAGGTTGTCGTGTTCTGGCTGAGGTTCAAAAGCGCCGAACTGCCCAGGGAATTGCCATTGCTGAAGAACTGGATGTTTCCGTTAGGAGGCAGTCCATAACTGGCAGCGGTGGCGAAAGAAGCCGTCAGGGAAACCGTTGTGCCCGCCACCACCGAGGTTGGTAATGTTCCGAGCGTAGTGGTAGTCGCGCCGGGGTTAATCGTAAGGGGAAGTGAATTAGAGGTACTGCTTGTGTAGCTGGAGTCGCCCCCGTAGCTCGCCGCAAAGGAGTACGTTCCTGGAGGAAGCGGGAACTGATCCTCCGCGTAACCTTGGCTGTTCAGTGGGTAAACACCGGGAACGGCTCCGGTAGGCCCACCCTCCTCGATTGGCGGTGGGTTCACCGTCACTGTTCCGGTTGGACATGGGTAAGATAGGGTTTGTTGTTCACCTGTAGAGCTGTTTACGGGGGCGCATGACTGACCGCCACCGTTGGTCACATCCATCCGGAGGATGAAAGGTGCGCCGTACGGCAGGGTACTAGCGCCGGTAGTGTAAGTTGGGCCGGGAGTCACCAGGCTGATTATCGTTTTGCTGACTTCTGTACTGACCTTGACCGCGACCGGGCTTGAATCGCTTGCCGCATAGGTTCCATTCCCTGCGTAGTGGGCCGTCACGTTGTAGGACCCGCCCGGGAGCATCAGGGTTGAACCGGAAACGCTGCCGCCACTCAGGGTGAAGGGGCCGATGCCGGTTGTGGAGATTGTGCTCTGGCTATTATTCTGCGGGATCAATGAAACATCGCCAGCGGGTGTGCCGGAACCAGAACCGGGAGCGACGCTGACGGTGAAGTTGATCGGCTGCCCGTGCGTCAGCGTGATGGGATTGGTGGCGGGGTTGGTGGATAGCGATAGGGTTGTGGTGGACGTAGTGAAGTTGGACTTCCAGTTTTTGACCAAGTTGGCGACATTGACGGAGCCCAACCCCGTGGCCAAGTCGTAGCCGGTGGCGCTGGGGTATGCGATCGAACCAGGGCTTCCGTACACCAAAACGCCGTATTCGCTGGGATTGGCATTGCTACAGTTGGGTGTACCCCCCTGGCAGATTACGGAGTTGTTCCCCTGTGTCACGTCGTAGAAGATGCAACTCGAACTCGTTGCGGGAGCCGTGCTGGAATTGCAGGTTGCACCGTTTGGGGTCGTCATCGGGTACAGGACGTAATTGGCATTGCCCTGGCGGCCATGGGCCTGGTTGACCATCGCCATGATGCCGGCAAACGCTTGTACTGACGCCGATGTTCCTCCCACGACTTGAAAGTCCGTATAGGGAGAATTCAAGTCGCAAGAGGTCGCACTACCTCCGCTACTATAGTTGGCATCCGTTTCACATATCACGTACCCGTCCGCAAGCAGGGACACGTCCGGAAGGTCGCGCGCGCCGTCACTGGGCACGCCTGTTCCGTACTGCCAGGAAGGTTTGGGGTACACGACACTGGAGCCTCCCCCCCCGGCTGCCAGGTAGGCGCCTTCAGCAAGATAGGTGGAGTTGGGCGGTGGGGTGCAGCCGGTCAGCGATCCCGAGGCCGCGCATGAATCGTTCCACGTGATCTCGGGAATGTAGGATTTGGCGGAGGCTTGCCACGGGGAACTGTTCGTCATCGACCAGTAGGTGGTGTAGTTGTTCTGGTTGAAACTAAGGTCCGTCCCGCCTACCGCCACATTGAAGGGCGTGGAAGCAAATCCGCTCACGGCCAGGCCATGGGCCGCGGCGACCTCATTATTGAGTTGCGAACTGTCGCATCCGGCCGAGCCAGAATCCCCCGTCGACAACAGGACGGTGATGCCCTGCGCGGCTGCCTGTTCCCAAAGAGTGTTGTAAAACTGATTGCCACCAGCGCCCAACGTAGTCTCGCACCCACTGTAGCTTTCGCTCATGACGGGCGCCAGGTTGTTGTCAATGATATAGAGTGCGGAGAGATCAATTCCCGCGGTCGTCTCAGTGGTTTCCGACACCACAAAATCAATCGTCGCGTCCTCCGCTACCGCACCTGACCACTCGACGTCGAGGTCTGATTCCGTCTCTTCGCCGTTCGAGAGAATGCCGGGATCGGGACCATTTAAAATGATGTTGGGCTGATTTGCCGGAAGGCCGAACATGTTGCGGAAGTCCGACACATCGATGGGGTTGATGTTGGTTTCGCCCACCACGGCGATGGTCTGGCCCGCGCCTGCAGTTCCCGCCGTCCAGAGCGACCCGAGGTTGTAAATCGTGGCGAAATCTCCGGGACCGACAACGAAAGCGACGCAACCACTGCTCCCGTCAGAACACGTAACAGGAAAGGTGAACATCGGCTCCACCTTGCCTGTCGCCTTGGTCCGCCTAAAAGTGCCTAGGCTGTGGCTTGTGGGTATTCTGGGAAAGTTGTTCAGCGAGGCGAAGCCCGCCACGACAGGCGCCAGCGCGGCAGGGATTTGCGGGTCGCTGGTGTTCGCCCAGTGGTCCGCGCCGTTCACGCGAAACTTGTGTATCTCCGTTCCTAGGACCTGCCGTACCAATCCCGCGGTGCCGGAAAACTCGATGACGGTGCGGCCAGCGGCAACGTTGGTCACCTGGAAGCCCTGAGACGCGAGCCAATCCGTAACTGCGTGAAGGTCGGAATCAGCCGGCCCAAATTGCCGCCCGAATTGCTCGGGTGTAAGCCATTGGTGAAATTGCGCGGAGGACTTCACCTGCTGGTCATCGAGCAGCTTCCGCAGTGCCGTTTCCTGGTCCATGCCGCGCTGCAAGACCAGCAACATGCGCTGCATGGGCAGGTCGTCAGGCGCCACGCCTTGGTCAAACTGCGGCCGCGCCAAAGGATGAACGTTTCCTCGCAGAGTGACGAGGTTCTGCATGTCCACGGCTTCCGTCACGCGGCCGCGCACAACGTTGGTTTGCGCCGGAGAGACGAGAGGGAACAGAATCAGAGAAGCTGAGAAGACAACGGCAGAGACCATCATTGATTGTGAAATCTTCATAGATGCTCCAGCAGGCGAGGCTGCTACCCGGCAGCGGGAAAGGGCTATGTCGATGGAAACTCCTTGACCACCAATTCAGGGATACGAAGTGTACACCTCAGCGGGAGGATTGAGAACAATTCCATGTGTGGGTGTGACAACATGTCCAACGGCCATTATGTCGGTGGCGACTGGCGGGTATTCGACACTAAATCCGGCGCTTAGCGCCATGAGTGGTAGGACGTGACTTCGGCGCGAAAATAGGTGAAGGCTCCCTCGGGAAGATGCCAACACACCTCGATTCGGCGCGCCACGCGAAGCCCCTGCCACTCCTGGAACTCCTGGCAAGCCCCCGACCAGGGCGTCAGAACCACGCTTTTGCCTACGATCCGCGGGCGGTCCGCTCGGCAGGCGACCGGGCAACCTTCTTCACTTACCTCCAAATCGACCGTTGCGCCCGTAGGGTCCTTGCGGTCGCGCACTCGCAGCTTGCGGTTTCCGGCGGCGGTGAATTCAAGCGACGCATGGTTCAGCAGGATGGAGGGGCACATTATAACTTCGGCCAAATAGCGTTGGATTTCACCTTTGTCCACGTCCGGCCCCGTAAACTTTTTCACCGGAATCACGCCCCCCAGCTTGACTACCAGGCGACCGCGCCCCTCCTCATACGCATCGGCGACTGCGAAGGTGGTTAACCGTCTGCCGCCAAAACGCGCGTTCCAGCAAAAGCTGCTTTGCGTCGCATCGATCTGTTGTTCGGCCGTAAAGGGCATCCAGCGCGCGCCGGGGGCAAGACACATTTCACCTCGCTGCGTGATTTTGACCCCTCGCACCAGTCGCGCGGCTTCCTCGCCTCCGGGAAAGCAGAAGGCCTTCAGCGAGGCAAGCAGCCTTTGGGTTTCACGGTCAGGTACGTGGGAACCCTCCATGTGTATCCTTCCCGGCCCGTTAATTTTGATGGCGGGGGGTGACGATACGCTGTTTTGGGGCAGCTTGCAAACCCGATTCTCATGTTAAAGTTTATAAAGCCATGCTCGACGAACCCGAACGGATTGAGATCGCACGCTTGTGGGAGCGAAAACTTGGGCAGGATGAGCTCAATCTTCCCCAGGCGGAGCGGCATCGCAACTTGGAGCCGGCCAGCGCGGAGTTTATTTGCGCTTTGGCCGAGGGTGTCGGTGCGAAGCGAATTCTTGAGATCGGCGGTTCGAGCGGCCTCTCCACAATCGCACTGGCTGCCGCGGCGCGCGAGGTTTCCGGGCGGGTCACTTCAATCGAGAAAGAACCGAATCGCCAGGCCGAGGCGCGGCAAACTCTCTCCCATCTCGATCTCGCCGATTACGTCGACTTCATTTCGGCAGACGCGGGGTTAGTGCTTGAGAGCGTGGGCGAATTTGACTTTGTTCTTATCGATTGCGAAAAGGAAGATTACATCCGCTTCTTCGATATGCTTCATGTTGCTGCGGGAGGAATCGTGGTTGCGGATAATGTGATCTCTCACGCGCTCACAGACTACGTTGCTCATGTCCGTTCGCGGCCCGGGGTGCAATCCATAACGCTGCCCATCGGCAAGGGGTTGGAAGTTACCCGATTATGAGCGCCGACCGCCCCAAACTCGCTGCCATTGTCACCACCTATTTCAAATACTCGCACGCCCAGCACATTGTGGACCGCTTCCTTTACGGTTATGGATGGAGGGGCAAACACCATCGGCCGCCAATGGACCTGGTCTCGCTCTATGTTGATCAGGTCGGGAAAAATGATCTCAGCCGCAGCCGGGGCGAGCAGTTTCCGTCGATGCGAATTTGTCCTACCATCGCCGACGCGCTGACGCTGGGCGGCAGCAAGCTGGCGGTGGATGGCGTGGTCGTGGTCGGAGAGCACGGCGATTATCCGCGCAATGAAAAGGGTCAGACTCAGTACCCGCGCTGGGAATTCTTCCAACAGATCGTCAAGGTGTTCAAAGATAGCGGCCGGTCGGTCCCCATGTTCAATGACAAGCATCTGTCGTGGAACTGGGA
>JBKQVI010000492.1:0-4238 GCA_052139985.1 Terriglobia bacterium | reverse complement strand
CCTTTTCATCATCTCCGTAATCTACCACCCTTGGGGTGAAATCCCCCCACCAGTCTCTTCCTCACTCCCACCCCGCAATCCGGCCTCCGCACCCACCGCTGCCAAATCCCTACGGACGGATTACGGGTGTCGCGCTTTTACAGGTAGAATAGTCGTGGGAGAAAACCGCGCACGACAGGTCCATGATTCGAACTGCACTTCACCGCTGATTGATGGCGGCTCGGATTTCTAGTTACGAGGGAGCAACCGATGTGTGGAATCGTTGCCTATACGGGAGATCAGCCGGCCAAGGAAATCCTGATCGAGGGACTCAAACGGTTGGAGTACCGCGGGTACGATTCGAGCGGCATTTTCATTGCGAATGGCGCACCCTATCTTGCCCGGGCCGTCGGCAAAGTCGCCGAACTCGAACGCCAGGTGTGGAACTCCGCTCCCGAGGGGGTGGCGGGAATCGCCCATACGCGCTGGGCCACGCACGGCCGGCCCAGCGAAGTGAATGCTCACCCGCATTCCGATTGCGCCGGAAAGCTATTCCTGGTCCACAATGGCATTATTGAAAACTACCTCCTGTTGAAAAAACGGCTGCTGGAAAAAGGCCACCAGTTCAAGTCCGAGACCGACACGGAAGTGCTCACCCACCTCATCGAGGCCAACTACCAGGGTAATCTCCAGGCGGCTGTGCAGAAGGCCCTGTTGCAAGTGCAGGGCACGTTCGGAATCGCCGTGATGCACGTTGACCACTCGGGCTCCATTGTGGTGGCACGGCGCGGCAGTCCCATCATTCTGGGCATCGGTGAGAGAGCCTCGCTGGCGGCGTCGGACGCATCCGCTCTTGCCCAGCACACCGACCAGGTAGTTTTCCTCGAAGACAACGAGGTGGCAGTCCTCGAACCCGGAAAGTTCACCATCGCGACTCTCGATAACCGCTCTGTCAGCCGCGGCCCTACCAGCCTGGATTGGAATATCGAGTCGATGGACCGCGGCTCATTCCCGCACTACATGCTGAAGGAGATTTTCGAGCAGCCGGAATCCGTGGAGAACGCTCTGCGTGGGCGGGTGAATCACTCGGAAGCCGTCGCTAGACTGGGAGGGTTGGAATCCGTTCACGAGCGCCTGCTGCAAGCCCGCCACTTGATTATCGTGAGCTGCGGCACCAGTTTCTACGCCGGCCTGTTCGGGCGTTACGTATTCGAGACCTTGACGGACCTGACCGTGGAAACAGAGCTCGCGTCGGAGTTCCGGTACCGCAAGCTGAACATCCGGCAGGGCACCGTGGTGCTGGCCATCAGCCAATCGGGAGAAACCGCGGACACCCTGGCGGCCCTGCGCGAGGCCAAGCGCAAAGGCGCGCTGGTGCTGGGTTTGGTGAATGTGGTGGGCAGCACCATTGCGCGCGAAACCCATGCGGGGATTTATTCCCACGCCGGCATCGAGGTGGGCGTTGCCTCCACCAAATCCTTCACCTCGCAGCTCACAATCCTCACCCTGATGGCGTTGCTGATCGGACGCAGCCGGGATCTCTCCTACGAGGAAGGCCACGACATCATCCGCGCCCTGGAAAGAGTGCCGGAGCAGATCGGCGAAATTCTGAAGCAGGCGGGAAAGGTCCGCGAGCTTGCGGAGAAATACTGTTCCTCGGACCATTTTCTTTTCGTCGGGCGCAAGTTTCAGTACCCCATCGCCTTGGAAGGCGCGCTGAAGCTTAAGGAAATCGCCTACATTCATTCGGAGGGATATGCCGCGGGCGAAATGAAGCACGGCCCCATTGCGCTGATTGATCCCAAGTTTCCCACCCTGGCCCTGGCGCTCGAAGACGGCTCATATGAGCGCGTGGTCTCCAACATGCAGGAAATTCGGGCTCGCGAAGGCAGGATTATCGCCATCACGACTGAAGGCAACACCAAACTCGGCAACCTGGTGGACGACGTTGTTTACATTCCGCGGACCCACGAAGCCGTGGCTCCGCTACTGACCGTCGTGCCTCTCCAACTCTTTGCGTATTACTGCGGAGTACTGCTCGGCCGCGACGTCGATAAGCCCCGCAACCTCGCCAAGAGCGTGACCGTAGAGTAAGGCGGCAGCGGAGGAATTCGTTAAATCCGGCGCATTTCGGGTGCGAAGAAGGAATTTATTGTAAATCGGAATCAAGCTTGATAGACGACGGTCATTCGAATTTTGGAGGACTGGCGCTACGGACGGACCCGCACTATTGCCTCGGTCCACTCCCGCAGTTGCCGCCCCGCGAATTCGATATTGGCAGTGACCACGTACAGGCCTTCGCCGTGCAGTGTGAATGTGGCTCGCGTTGAGTCCTCTTTGTAAGCCGGAATCGCGACGTCTTGATTCGTCTCGACCATCTTCCAGCCTGCGGGGACGTTCCAAGTCACGCGGTAGACTTCGCGCTCGGGAGCGTGGTTCAGAATGCGCAGACGCAAGGTCACGTTCTCACCGTTGCGGGCTTCGCTTCCGTAGGGATCGACTGCGGCCCAGCTTTCGTCGATCATGTAATTCGGATCGGGCCACGGCGCAAGGTCCTTCAGGATGGCCTCTCGCTTCAATAATTCCCCGTGCATCCGCGCAAACTGGTCCGCCGAGAACCGGAACGTGGGTTCTACGTGCTGGTTCACCAGCCAAAAGTCGCCCGGCAGGCGTTGCAACACCGACAGGCAATAAAGGTAGCCGGCGCCTTCACGCACAAGGTTACGATTCTGCAAGCAGTAATCGTCGATGCCGGAAGGAGTAAAGGAGTCTCCGGTAAAGAACAGAGCACCACCGCCATCGCGTTCCACCCGCAACCCGTCGTGATACAGCGTCTGCCCCGGAAAATACACAAACGAGAATTGAAATTCGTGCCAGCGCAGGCGCGTACCGTCCGGCTGCGGTTTCCCCGACGTCATGGGCGCAGTGGTCAGACACGGCATTCGGTAATGTGCGGGGTGTTCCAGGATGTCGGCCAGTTGGGGCGTGAAGTATATGGGGCAGTGGAAATGGTCCGCCAACTCCTGCGCGAAATCGGTATGATCGTCGTGGTAATGGGTGATCCAGATTCCGTCCACACTTTTCAGGCGGCCCGTCGCCATCAACTCGTCCAGCTTGGGTCGCGTTCCCTCGTACCCTGCATCGATGAGGAAGCCCGCGCCCGTCTGAGAGAGCAGCAGGCGGGAATTTCCGATCGCCATGGCCCAGTCCGGCAGCGGGCGCTGCTCGGCCATCGGCATGGAATCCACCGGCCGTCCATCCAGCACGGTGCGCGACCGGATCCGTAAGTTATCCTCGCCCCAGTACCAGCGTAGGGCGTCCGTGGCAAAGTGACTTGCCATCAGCGCCTGGAGACGCGCAATCAGAAGGTTGATCGCCTCCTGGGGATTCTCGATAAGCGGGCCGCGCGCGGGCACTAAGACGTCCGGCTTGCGCGCCGCTACCGTGCGTAGGCTTGCGATGAGTTCGCCGGCTCGGGCCGCGTAGCCGTGATACCCTCGAGCCTTAGCTTCTGGAATGGCATCCTGCAGGCTGGACAGATCGAATAACTGGCCGTCGCCGTAAATTAGATCACCTGTGCATACGATGCGCTTCCCACCGCTCTCCAGCAAGTACGAGACAGCGCCACGCGTGTAGCCCGGCGTGTCAATCACTTCGACTCGGACACCGCCCAAATCCAGCGCCTCGCCACCGCGCACCGCCCGCGCGACGCGCACGGGTTCGCGAAGGACTTTCGTATTCACCTGGGTGTATTCATGAAAACGATGGGTCTCGTATTCAGCCCAGAAAGCGGCTGGGGCTTCGAATGGCGCACGCTCGCTTTCGGGCACAATCGCCGCGGCCCCACGGGCCACCAGCGCCGCTCCCGCCCACACCACATCCCGCCGAGCTTCTGTGAAAAGCACAAAGGGAACCGTCTTCACGCGGTTTCCTGCGTCGCCGTAGACCAGCACTTTGTCCGCGACCAACAACCCATTCACCGGCCCAGGCAAAAACTTGACGCCCGAAGGCAATTGCCCAGCCTTCGCAGCAATTGAGGCCACAAGTACGACGAACCACAATGTTCGCTTCATTTCGCCAGAGACTCCTTGCTGCGCTCAACGAGGCCCTGCAAGAATTGGGCGCTATCTCGCGACACCCTTGTCCAAAATAGGTGTTTCTAGATAGTCAACAGTTGCCCTCCAGCGGTAGCGGTCTCAGAATGATGCTGTTGACACATCTCTGATCGCCACCGAGGAGGGCGCCACCATGGTACAAGT
>JBKQVI010000491.1:0-14964 GCA_052139985.1 Terriglobia bacterium | reverse complement strand
GCCTACTCTGTCAAGCCTTTCCACCACCGAAAACCCATTTTCGGCTCCCGCCGAGTTCCGTGAATCGCTGAGCTTGTTCCCAATCAGCCGACTGCCCCCAGCCGAGGCGTACCTTACGGAATCGCTGGCCAGATCGCCGCTCCTCTTGACACGAATTGTAGAGCCGTGGTAATTTAACTATCTGGTTAGTTAAATGAGAAAACAGACTAGCGACAGAGAGATTTCCACGCATGCAAGGCACCGGGATAGTGTTGAGACCCGCGCTGCCATCCTGAAGGCTGCCGAACAGATCTACGCGGAGCATGGACTGGCGGGGGCACGAACCGATGCGATTGCCGCCGCCGCCGGCGTGAACAAAGCGCTGCTGTATTACTACTTCAAAAGCAAAGAAGGTCTCTACCAGGCCGTCATTGGCTCACAACTGCGGGAGTTCGGATCGCAAACCGAGAAATTGCTGTCGGCCAAAGGTCCCGCAGGACCGATTCTTTTGCGTTATATCAGCTATCACTTTGACTTCATCGGGGTACACCCTTGCTACCCGCGCATTTTCCAGAGAATGATGATGGAGGGAGATCGCAATCTCGTGCGAATCGTCCGCGAGCACTCGATTCCGCTCATGAAAATGATGGTGGCGCTCCTCTCGCGGGGGATGAAATCGGGAGAGTTCCGGCGTTCGGACCCGGAGCACACGTTGGTATCGATTGCCGGGCTGACGGCACATTATTTCAACGTTGCCCCGGCAATTCGCGCGATCACCGGCAAAGACCCCTTCAGCAAGGGAAATTTGGCGCGGCGAAAAGCTGAGGCGTTGAACTTCGTTCGCTACGCCGTTTTTCGCAATCCGGAGGCCGATACATGAGGCGCAAGATTGTCTTACCCATTCTGGTCGTGCTGCTGGTGTTCGGTGGTGTGGTGTATTACAAAGCGGTCACCCGGCCTCAGCCGATCGTTCTGACCGGCATCGTCACCACCAACGATGTGGTAGCCAGCTCGCAAATTCAAGGGCAGCTTGCCAAGGTATTGGTGAAGGAAGGCGACACGGTAACGACCGGTCAGTTGCTCGCACTGATCGAACCCCAGGAACTGCGCGCCGACCAGTCATATTACCTCCACAGCGAGCGGGGCACGGCTGCGCAGGTTACGGAAGCCGAGGCAGCGCTGAAGTATCAGGAGGCGCAGACGCGCGACCAGATCAAGCAGGCCGAGGCGTCGCTGGCTGCGGCCCAGGCGCAGGAAGCCGAAGCCAAAGCGGACTTGGAACTTGACCGCGTGAATTACGAGCGCACCAAGGGTCTCTACGATCAGAAGATTGATTCGCAGCAGGCGCTGGATCAAGCCCGAGCCACATTTGAGGCGCAGCAAGCCCACGTCGAGTCTCTCGCTAAGCAGGTGGAAGTACAGCGCGCCGCCGTCGCCCTGGCCCAGTCGAACGAAGATCAGATCACGGTACGGCGAAGCCAATTGCAGGCGATGGAGCGGCAGCGAGCAGCCGCCGGGGCGCAGATTTCGAAGGCCCAGGTTCGGCTCGACTATACGGAAATTCACGCCCCCATGCCCGGTACCATTTCAGTGCTGGCCGCCCGCCAGGGGGAAGTTGTAAACATCGGCCAACCGATCGTCTCGATTATCAATCCCGATGACCTTTGGGTGCGGGCGGATGTTCCGGAAACCTACCTCGATCGCATCCGCTTGAACGACCGCATGCAAGTGCGTTTTCCTGATGGCATGGCTCGCGAGGGAACCGTTTTCTACCGCGGAGTGGACGCTGACTACGCCACGCAGCGCGATGTGAGCCAAAGCAAGCGGGACATCAAGACTTTCGAACTTCGTTTGCGCGTAGACAACGCTGACCGCCGGATGTGGCCCGGCCTGACCGCTTATGTGACCGTACCACTGCAAGACGTCCACTAAGCTTTTTTTGAGTGTCTGGATTGTAAAGATGGGACTCGTGCCGATACAGCCCAATGCGACCGTTGCCGTGGAAGTCGAACATTTGCGCAAATGTTTCGGCAACTTCTGCGCCGTCGATGATTTGAATTTCTCGGTGGGCCACGGGGAGGTATTCGGCCTGTTGGGGCCGAACGGCGCGGGGAAATCCACCCTGATCCGCGTGCTCACCACGCTTCTTCCCCCGACTTCCGGGGTGGCACGCATTCTCGGATTTGACGTTGCTCATCATGCTAACGAGGTCCGCAAATGCATTGGGGTTATTCCCCAGGCCATGACCTCCGATCTTGATTTAAGCGCGATGGAGAACATGCAGATCTACGCCAAGCTCTACAGCGTTCCCCGCGAGCGCCGCATCAAGGTTGCCAAAGAACTTCTGGAAGCGGTTGATCTGCTTGCCTGGGCGGATAAGCCGGTGAAGAATTTTTCCGGTGGTATGCGGCGGCGTTTGGAGATCGCCCGGGGTCTGGTGCACGAGCCGCGCATTTTCTTTCTCGACGAGCCCACGACGGGCCTAGATCCCGCCTCGCGCGTAGGCGTGTGGGAAATGCTGATGCGTCTCAAGAAGGAGCGGGAACTGACCATCCTGCTGACCACCCATTATATGGATGAGGCCGACAAGCTGTGCGAGCGCATTGCCATTGTCGATCACGGGAAGCTGATGGCGCTCGATTCGCCGCTCAAGCTGAAGGCTTCCATCCCCGGAAATAACATTCTGGAAGTGGGTTTTTCGCGCATTCCGGAGGGGTGGCTCGATGCCGTGAAGAACCTCCCGGACGTGCAAGACGTGAAGTCTGACGATCATGTTTTCCGCATCGGCTCTGACAACGGTCCCAAGACCACCGTGGCGCTACTTGAGGCGGCCCGCAACGCGCAGATTGAGGTGACTTCGCTTTCCGTCCAAAGCACCTCACTCGACGATGTGTTTATGCATTACACCGGCCGGCAGTTGCGCGACTCCTTGCAGGACGCGGTTCCCACTCTTTTTCCGCAAATTCAAAGGTAGGCCGTCATGAATCGAATCTGGGCATTGGTCGAACGCGATCTGCGCAAGTTCATGCGCAGCCCCACGCTCATCCTGGTGTCGATGATCATGCCCCTGGTGCAATTGGTGGTTCTGGGGTATGCCTTTGGCGGGAAAATCCGGGACCTGCGCGTCGCGGTGGTGAATCAGGACCACGGCATGCCCACGGTAAAGCTCCGGGAGATGTGTGGGGCCATCGCCGCCAACGCCCGCACCTTTGAAACGGTTGACTACAGCGACCGCCAGAAAGCGTTGAAAGACTTGCGGGATGGTCGAGTCAATGGGGTCCTGAACTTCCCGCCGGATTACTCCCGCCGGGTTTTGGCCAAGGATGCCCCGCAGGTGGCGCTGATCGAAGACAATACCGACAACTTCGCGGTCGATGCGCTGGAGGCTGGGTTTAGCGACATCGTGGGCGCCTACAATCAGGGTGACGTTCCGCCGCGAGTCTCCAGCCAGGTCACACTCTCGGTCGTGGAGATCTATCCTTACGTTCCCTATATCCAATATCTCCTGGCGGGTTCGATTGTCATGGCGATTTTCGTTTCCGCCATGATCGGAGGAGGTATTATCTATATTGACGATAAGGCACGCGGCCTGCATGAAGGCTATCTGGTTACGCCGATTTCCAAGCTTGAGCTAATCATGGGCTTCAATCTCTCCGGTGCGGCGAAGGCGGTGTTGGCCGGCATCGTCCTGACCACCGTGGGATCCGTCATTGCAGGAATACCCAATCCGCTCGAACCCGTCCGCTTGTTGAAGCTCGTGCTTCTGATTGTCTTGACCTCCATGGCTCTGATCAGCATGATGTTCTTCCTGATGGTCCGCGTTAACGATCCCCTGGTGCCACGCGCCACTTTTGGCGTGCTCAACACGCTGCTTTACTTCCCCAGCGGCGCCGTCTACCCGATCTACGGATTTCCGAACTGGATGCGCGTCATCTCCAGGTTTGATCCCTTCACCTACGCCGTGCATGCGTTCAAAGCGCTGCTGCTCAAGAATACGGGAACCATGGCCATTGCCGGCGACCTGACTTTCCTGGCACTGTTCTCACTGGGAATGGTCATTGCGGAAACCGCCCTTTTCAAACGCTCCCTCTAAACACCCTCTTGGCAAGCCGACCGCGCATCTAACATAATGTGGGTGCTCGGGAAGATGCTTATGCTTTATACTCCTTGCCCCGGGAGGAACCAGCCATGACCTTGCTTGATGCCACACCGCCCCAAGCGCCTCGAAAAGTGGGACGCTACATTCTGGTTGCCTTGGCCGTTATCGTCATTGGAGCGGCGGGTTACGCCGTTTTGCGCAACTTTCCCGAGGAACGCGCCATCTCGCACTTTCTCACCACGCTGGAGCAGGAAAACTACCAGGCGGCCTACCAGCTTTGGCAGCCCAGCAGCACGTACACCTACGAGGATTTCCTGCACGACTGGGGCGTGACGGGCGACTATGGCAAGATTCGCACCTTCAAGATCCTGGGATCGCGCTCGAAGGGTTCGCGGACTGTCATCGTCACGATTACTGTAAACAACGAGCAGCCGCCCCTGGAGCTTCTGGTTGACCGCAAGACCAAAGGGCTCGCCTATTCCGTCTTTTGAAATCGCTGGTTGTAACGGCAGAGGATTGGATCGAAGAGTGGAAAGTCCGCCAGCCTGCGCCATCAAGCAGATTCTGCCAACACGGCTTCCGCGGCGCCTTTCACCTGGTCGAAGGTCACGGAGAGAATGCACTCAGGCTTGTCAAATCGGTAGCAGTGATCGCCGGGGCAAGGGTTGCATTCGAAGGGATTCTGCACCACGCGGTTGCCGGCGGAATCCCGCGGCCAGGGACCCCAGATTGGCGAACTCGATGACCCGAAGATGACCACCACGGGACGGGCCAGCGCCGCGGCCATGTGGGCGGGGCCGCTGTCGTTTCCCACAAACAACCGCGCCCCAGCAAGCGCCGCGGCAAATTGCGCCAGACTTGCGCCCTCCAATCGCCGTAGGCGTGCTCCTGCCGCCTTTTCCACGGCATCCAGCACTGTGACTTCTCCCGGTCCGCAGGAATAAATGGGCGCAATGCCCGCTTCGCGCTCCAGGTACTCACCGATGCGCGCGAATCCTTGCGCTGACCATTCCTTGGTCTTGTAGGCTGCGGTGGGATGGACGATGGCGTAAGGCTTTCCCGAGGCAATCCCAAGGCTTGTGCGTTTGGCGCCCCACCACGCGGCCTGCCCCGCGCCGGAGAAGATTTGCGCGCGCGGGATTTCCTTCCGCGGCAGCCCCAGGTAGAAAAACGCCGCCGCCTGATGCTCCGCCGTGTGCAGAGACGGCTTGTTTAAAACGGTGCGGGCGTCGGGAACCAGAATGTTATAGAGGCTTGCACCGCGATAGTGGGCAAAGCCCACGCGCCAGCGGGCGCCGCACCAGCGCGTAAAGAGCCGGCTGGTGGGGCCGCCATGCAGGTTGACGCAGACAGAAAATTCGCGTCGGCGAACTTTTCGAATGACGGCCAAGCGTGAGAGCAGGCGCCGCGCTCCGGACCCTTCCCCAGGAATGAGGATTTCCTCCACTGCCGGATTCCCCTCCAAGAGGTCGCGGAATCGGGCTTCGACCATCACGGAAATGCGCAGGTCAGACCGCCATTCTTTGAGCAGGCGCAGGGCCGGGGTTAGCAGGATGATGTCGCCAATGGAACGACGGCGGATGATGAGGATGCGCGCCCCGATGGGGAGATCGGGAAGAAGGGAAGCCGCGTTCATACGATTTTAGATTTTGGATCTTAGATTTTGGATTCACAATCCATCTTGCTGTTGCCCTCCATTGAATCAGAAACCCGCATGTGCGGCAGGATTTCTTGCCGAAGAGCGAACGCCCAACCTGGGCGCCTAATCCCAAATCCAAAGTCTAAAATCCAAAATTGATTCACTCCGCTTCAATCTTGGCGTCTTCGATGATCATGTCGGGAATATCGTCTTTGATGGGGTAGACCCGCCGGCATTGCGCACACTTCAGGCCTTGTCCGTCCGTGGTGAGCTTAACGGGCGCCTTGCACGCCGGGCAGACCAGAATGTCGAGCAGTTCTTGCGATACAGCCATACATAACCTCCGCTAGATGTTACGCACCCTTACTCCTGGTTGTTAGTGTACTCCCAGGGCGAAATCTCCGCGTGCAAAACGCAGGTCACGTTTCGCCAGGAGGGTGGATCGATTTTCCACACGGCCAGAATCGCCGAGCCCTGGTACACGCGTTCAAATCCCAACTCCGATTGCGAAATGGTTTCTATCGGCACGATCCACCAGCAGGCTTGCGGGCGCGTCTCCAGCCGGATTTTAACGCGCTGCCATTCGTCCACGAGCGTCAATGTGGCGGAATCGATTTCGCCGCGAAACTCCAGCGGGCGATGAACGTCCTTCGCCAGGAAATATCGATCGTGCGCGTCGGGAGCCAGAAGGTTCAGGACCAGCTCCAGTCCCAGCGCCATGCCGGTGGGGCAGGTGCGGTCGGTGTTCAGCGAAGAGCGGCATTCAATCTGCCAAGTCGAGCCTGCCACTTTGGAAGTCAGACTCTTGAGTGCATCGACCCGCATCGTGCAGCCGTTCGAGTGGATCTCGGCGGCGCTACGGAATTCCACCGCCGCCGCGGGAGCCTTGATGGGTGCGGCCTTCCACGCGCCTCGCGCCAGGGTTTCATTCTCCTCCAGGCGGAGAAACTCAAAGTCCTTCCAGCTTTTGGCGCTGGGGAAAACATAGGTGCGAAAGCCATGCCGCGCGTAGCGGTCGTAGCGCAGCAAGGCGTCCAGGTGCGATTCCTTGCTGAGCACCTGGTCGTGGATGGAAGCGGGGCCTTCGCGCGGCGCTTCCTTGGAAGCAACGTGTTTCCGCACCAAGGCGTGGTAGGGTTCGGGCCTCCGCATCAGCGAATTCACCAGCTCGGCGTTCGCGGGCTGGAAGCGCAGGCTTGAAACCGTTGCCCCGTCTGCGGGGTGCACCGTCATGCCGGAGATACCTTGCCGAATCAGGATTTCGTCCTGCCCATCCAGGTCAAAGTCCGTCGTCACAATTTCCGGCGTGGCGCACAGATCCCGGCCTTCAACGCAATCGATTTGAAACTCCGCCTGGATCAAGTGGCGAAGCAGCGCGCTGCGCAGGTGCGGAGCGTACAGCCCGCCGAATACTCCGTGCCAATAAGGGTCATTGCACTGGGAAGCCAGCAGATGCGTGTGCGCCTCCGCCAGCAGTGCCGCTCTTTCCGTTCCACTCTCCACCGTGCTGCTCAGCTTTTGCAGGCGATGACTAACTCCCAGCGCCTGTTTTTGGAGGTAATTGGATTCCGCGTACTTCGTCAGGAAATTTCGCCACAGCCCTCCCCGCAGGAACCGCAGGAAGCGCTCGCCATTGGGGATATGCTCACTCTCTTCCAAACAAGCCTTGAAGTCCTCCGATGCCGTGGGCGGAAGGGACCATTCCATCATCTCCGCGTAAGAGGCAGTGGGCAGATAAATACGCCCTACCGAAGGGTGCAAGCGGAGATAATCCGCCACCGTGGTCGTCTCGAGCCAATCCCGGCTGGCCTCGATCGCCTGAAAAAACCGATCCAGCCAACCGTTCTTGTAAACGTGATCGTAAGTGCCCGGCCAGACGCCGAACTTCTCGCAGTCGTCGCCCATGGCGAACAGGTTGTCTTGCTGGTTGATCCCTTCGCGCAGCACCCGCAAAGTTTCCGCCGGATCCTGAAAAGGGATGGTATACCGAAGAGCCTTCACGCTGGGAACCAGGCGCAACGGGAGGCCGTCCTCTTCCGTAACAAAGGTGCCGTGCAACTGCCACGGCTGGAGGCCCGCGGCGAGGAAGTGCGTATCGTCCAGTACGACGTACTCGACGCCGGCTTGGGCCAGCGGACGTGGCAGGGTGGGCTCCCAAACCCGCTCGGCAACCCACGCGCCGCGCGGCTCGGAGCCGAAGTGTTCGCGAAGGTAGTCCGCCAGTTTGCGGACCTGCGCAATTTTGTCGGGGTCGGGGATGGCCGGCAGAATCGGCTCGTAATAGCCTCCGCCGACCAGTTCGATCTGGCCGCGGTCCACCAGTTCGCGAAGCTGTTGGAAATATTCCGGATGATGCTTTTCCAGCCACTCGAGCAGGATTCCGGAAAAATGCAGGCTCAAGCGAAAGCGCGGATGATCGAGCAGCGCGCGTACGAACGGCCCATAGGATTTCTGATAGGCGTCCTCGATCACATGATCGAAATTTCCTACCGGCTGGTGAGAATGGATAACAAGAGCAAGGGAGACTTTACTCAAGTTTGCGGCCCCTTCTGGCCGTTGAAGGCAATTCGGAAATCCTAGGATAGAATGAAACCGCGAATGTTGTCAGTAACAAATAACTTATCGGCACGATATACAAAAGAGATTACCACTAAGGAGGTTACAGGATTGTTTCAGTGATACGCGTGCCACGTCGTGCGCCTCCCCGAAGGGGAGGGATTTCATTAGCCGTGGGTGAAACCTACGGAAGGAAGCCTGGCAAATCAACTTTCGACCTATAAGGGGCGAATGAGTGGACCCTTTCAGGGTCGGAAGAGTTTTTGATTGCCGTCCCAATCCGTAGGTTTCACCTACGGCTAATGAGATTGTCCCCCTTCGGGGAACCAAGGAGGCACGTGTCCGATTTAAGCCTGGCAATGGTAATTTTTGTAAGCCTGATTGCAGATAGCCGAAAACACCTTGCCAGCCACGGAGGACACGGAGAAACCAGCGCGCCCTACACCGCCTGCCGTGACGTGGTAAGATTTGCGCCGCGGGAGATTGACTCCCATCAAAGCCCGCCATCCCGTAGGCGCAGGAGGAAACATGGTTGACCCCAAGGCGTTGCTGGCATACTGCGAATCGGAATTGGACGCGCTCGTGGAATGCCTGCGGCAAGCGGTGGAAATCGAATCGCCCAGCCAGAACAGAGCGGCGATTGGCCGCATGGCAGACTTCTTTGCCCAGGAGTGCAGCAAGCGCGGCGCGAAAGTTCAGCTTCTCCACCATCCCGCTGCGGGTTCGGCCCTGGTGGCGGAGTTCTGGGAAGGGGCGGGGGCGCCGAAACCCATCCTCTTGCTGGGCCATCTGGACACCGTTTGGGACATTGGTATGCTGGCGGAGATGCCGTTTCACGTTCAGGACGGGTGCGCCTACGGGCCGGGGATTTACGACATGAAATCCGGCGTCGTTTGCGCCCTTTGGGCCGTGCAAGCCCTCACCACCTTGGAAATAACTCCTCCCGGCCCCGTGCGGCTTTTCTTGAATGCGGACGAGGAAGTGTCAAGCGTCGCGTTTCGCGACGAGTTGCTGGCGGAGGCTCGCCGCGCCCGCGCCGTGCTGGTTCTCGAGCCGGCAGCGTCTCATGGTGCCCTAAAAACCTCGCGCAAAGGCGTAGGGGAGTTTCAGATCACCGTGCGCGGCCGGTCGGCCCACGCGGGAATCAATCCCATGGCGGGGGTGAATGCGATTTCCGAGCTGGCACGCCAGATTCCCCGGATTGAAAAGCTGGGGCGCCCCAAGCGGGGGCTGACCGTCAACGTGGACGTTATTCAGGGCGGCACACGGGTGAACGTGATCCCGGAGCTAGCCGTGGCGCGTGTTGATGTGCGAGTGCCCACGGCGCGCGACCGCGAGAAGATTGAAAGCCAGATGCGAGCGCTCACGCCCATTCATCCCGAAGCCCGACTGGAAATAACCGGCGGCGTTAACCGGCCGCCCCTGGAACGGAAAATGGCGACCGCCCTCTTCGCTAAGGCATGCGAGCTGGGACGCCAGATGGGCTTGGAACTGACGGAAGCCTCAACCGGAGGAGGCTCCGACGGAAATTTCACCGCGGCGCTGGGAATCCCCACGCTCGACGGCCTGGGCGGAACCGGCGACGGCGCCCACGCCCGCCACGAACACGTCGTCCTGAGCGAATTGCCCGGGCGCGCGGCGCTTCTGGCCGCGTTGATGGCGACGCTTTAGATCCGGTTTGCCTACTCGGCGCGCAGGGTCTGAGCCGGGTCGATGCGCACGGCGTGGATCACCGGGGGCACTGCGGCCAGGAATGCCGCCCCGATGATGGTCAGTGCGGGAAGCGCCAGCATCCTCGGGTCGCCCGGTTTCACTTGGTAAAGCAGTGACCGGATGTATTGCGCCGAGGCAAAACCCAGCGCGAGGCCCGTGAACGCTCCTACGAGCACCATCGAGAAGACGTCCTCGGTCACGCGGCGGGCAACGTCTCCTGCTTGCGCACCTATCGCCATGCGAATACCGATTTCCTTCCGCCGCCGAAGCACGGAGTAGTCGAGCACGCCATACAGGCCCACAGCGGCAAGTAACAACGCCACCACCCCAAAGAAAAACGCGAGCCTGGCCAATAGCCTTTCGCGGACGGTTTGCGACTGGTCGATTGAAGTTTGCGTGCGGATGTTACTCACGCGGAATTCTGGCCGGGCCCGAGGCACCTCGCGGCGCAGATTCGACGCCAGCGCCATGGGGTTTGCCCCGGTGGTGCGCACGATGAACGTCCCCTGGCTCGCCGGCCGCGATGCGCCCTTGGCGTCGACGGAGTCAAACGGGAAATAGGCTTGAGGCAAGAAGGGCTCGCGAATGTCGCGATACGTTACGTCTCCAACTAAGCCCACGGCCTCAAAACGAAGACGTAGGCCTCCACTGAACACCACCTCGAAGGGCTTTCCAACGGGATCCTCACCGTTGAAGTACGCTTTGGCAAATGTCCGGTTGACGAGCGCGACACCGGGGTACACGTCGCCGGGGCGGAAGTCTCGGCCCTCGATAAGGGGGATTTTCATCGCATCGATCCACCCGGGCGAGACCTGTAGCAAGTAGACCAAAACCTCATTGGGGGGCGCGCCGTTGACCGAGACCGAATTGTTCCAACTATACCCGCCTAGCAGCGGCCCACCGGCCATCCCCACTGTTTCCACCCCCGGCACCGCGCGCAGATGTTCCGCCACCTGATCCCAGAAAGCCGGCGGCTGCGGGCTGACGGTAACCGTATCGAGAGTGAGAACCCGTTGGGGGGAAAATCCGGTAGGCCGGTTCGACAACCGCTGGAAGGTAGCAACGAAGAGGCCGGCGACGAAGAGCACGAGGAAACAGAAGGCTGTCTGCACCGCGATCAGCGCATGCATCAAGCGCCGCCGCGAGTGCGGGTCTTCTCCACCTTTGAGCGCGCTGACGGGTTTAACGTCCGAAGCGCGCAGCGCCGGCAACAGGCCAAACAGCAACATAACCCCAACGGTTAGAAACAGGCCGAACCCCACCACGCGCCAATCGGCCGGGAGGTACAGGCGCGCGGGGTTTTCGGGCGGATTGATCATACCGACCACGACCGGCGCCGCCCACCAGGCGAAGGCAGCGCCCAGAGCGGCGGCGAGCAGGGCCAGCCAGGCGCTTTCTATCAGCACCAGTTGCACCAGGCGCGCTCGTCCCGCGCCAATTGAGACTCGCAGCGCCATCTCTCGCGCTCGCGCCGATGACTGTGCCGCCATCAGGTTGGCGACGTTCGCGCACGCGATCAGCAGCACCAGCGCCACCAGCACGCTGAGAGCTGCAAGCGACGTGCGGTAATCGCTCTGAAGATCGGACTCACCCGCCGCCGCCGGCTCCATCACGACCTTTTGCTTTAGGAATTCGTCCATCAGTTCCTTGGACAGCCCCCCGAGGCCTTTTGCCCGTTCCGCCTCAAAGGCGCGGGAGGTGGCGTCCAGCTTGGCGCGGAGAGGTTCCATCGCAACACCGGGCTTCACCCTCGCGATGGTCCGCATCCAAGTCCAGTCTGGGCGCAGGACTCCTGGATGCATCATGGTGGGCAGGAAGATGTCGATCACCGTGCCGGGCTCCGTTCCGGTGAAGCGCTCCGGCCCCACGCCAATTATTTCGTAGAGGTCGTTCCCGATACGAAACGTGCGCCCGACCACCTTCGGGTCGCGGCCGAAACGGTTCGTCCAATAGTCGTACGAGAGCACCGCGTACGGGTGCGCGCCGGGCTTTAAGTCGTCGCTTTCGATGAAGAGCCGTCCCGCCGCAGGCCGAAGGCCAAAGTCGCTGAACATCCACCCGGAAACGTATTGGCGGTAGGCTTTCTCCATGTCCGCGTCTGATCCGTAGGTCAGGTCGGCACGGTCGGAATACGAGACCGCGATCAAATCGGCTCGGTCCTTTGCCGCAGCGCGCATCAGAGCGAAATCCGGATAGGCCCAACCATCGAACACTGCAGGTTTCCCATCGGGGCCGGTTGCCTGGCGAACCAGAGCGTACAACTGCTCGGGCTCTGACACCGGCAGTGGCCGCAGCAGCAGTGCGTCGATCAGCCGGAAGGCCGAGGTGCATGCCCCAATCCCCAGCGCGAGAGAAAGGATTGCCGCGGCCGAAGTCACCTTCCTCTTCCATAGCTGCCGCCAACCGAAAATAGCGTCGGCGCGCAGCGACTCAAGCCAGGGGATGAGCCGGACGTCGCGGCTCTCCTCGCGCAGCCGTAGCTCGGAGCCGAACGATCGCCGCGCTTCGGCCGGGTCGCGGCCCTGCGCGACGGCTTCCTCAAGGTGCGACTGAAGTTCCTCGTCAATCTCGCGGCTTAAACGCTGGCCTCGAAATACATTGGCAATGCGCGACCAAAATGACATATCAGGCCATCCTTAGAACGCGATTTACCGCTGCCGTCACCGCGACCCAGCGCGACTCCTCCGCGGCGAGCTGCTTCTTGCCGTCCGCCGTGAGCTCATACAGTCGAGCTCGCCGCCCCGTATCTTTGGTGATCCATTGGGCGCGAATCCAGCCCGCTTCCTCCATCCGGTGCAAGGCAGGATAGAGCGAGCCTTCCTCGGCGCGCAGCACCTCGCCGGACATTCCCTGGATCGCGGTCATGATGGCGTAGCCGTGCAGGCGCGGCCGGCGCGAGAGGATTTTGAGCACCAACAGATCAAGCGAGCCTTGCAAAGAGTCGGGCTTGGGCATACTGAGACCTCACAGTATATAGACGTCTAGGTATGGAAAAAGTTAGCCGAAAAACCTGCCGGTGACAAGTTGAGGCGCGTCAAAGATATGGAGCACGGTAGTCCGTGAAGGTAAGACGGCTAGGGGTGCGCGATACAGAAGTTACTGAATCTCGCATAATATAGTGACAATCGTCTGCATGGTCTCTATACTGTGGCCATGCATACGGTTCTTCCTCCGCGACGAGATTTCCAGGGATTGGAGCATCGGCGTAAGCAAGCGGCTCATTTGTTTGCGACCGGCAAGCTGATTTTGGCGGCCATTGCGCGCGACCTGAAGGTCAGTCGTCAGAGTGTCAGCCGCTGGTATCGGGAATGGCGGCGTGGCGGCACGAACGCTCTGCGGGGCACCGGGCGGGCGGGTCGCAAGCCGCGGCTGGACCGTCACCAGCTTCGTCGCGTGGAGCAGGCGCTGTGCCGAGGCAGCCGGGCTCACGGCTTCACAAGCGATCTGTGGACCCTTCCACGAGTGGGTATGGTGATCGAGCGGGTGACGGGGGTTCGTTATCATCCGGGTCATGTCTGGAAGATCCTGGGTTCCATAGAGTGGACTTTACAGCGACCGGCCTGCCAAGCCCGCGAGCGCGACAGCGAAAAGGTAAGGGTGTGGAAAACGGAACGATGGCCCGCCGTAAAAAAAACGCTCGGCGCCGCCAAGCCTGGATCTTTTTCCAGGACGAGAGCGGCGTCTCCCCGCGCCCTTCCATCCGCCGCACCTGGGCCCCGAAAGGGAAAACCCCCGTTCTGATCCATGCCTTCAATTGGTCGAAGATGTCGGTGTGCGCCGCCCTCGGCTACCGCTACGATGGGAGGCGCAGCCGACTTTTCTTTCAGACCCGGGAGGGAAGCTATAACGCCGAAAGCCTCATCCGCTTCTTGGAAGACCTGAAGAAAGAGCTGCGAGGGCGAAAGGCGGTTCTGGTGTGGGACAGCTTGCCCGCCCACAAGAGCAAGGTTATGAAGGAATACCTCCGTCAACAGCGCCCATGGCTCACCGTGGAGAGATTGCCCGGCTACGCCCCGGATCTGAACCCGGTCGAAACGCTTTGGGGAAACATCAAAGGGCAAGAACTCGCCAACCGCTGCGCGGAAGACCTCGCGGAAGTAGCGAGAGCGATTCGCCGAGGTATGCGCCGCGTGCGCAAATCGGGCAAGCTTCCGTTTTCGTTCCTGCAACACGCCGGTCTTTCTTTTTGACCTCTTTGTCACTGTATTATGCGAGATTCAGTAAGACCGAGAGCCGCAACCCGTGGCACGGGCATCTGAAGGTGTGAAAAAATCGATAATCTCGCGCAGAGACGCTGAGACGCAGAGAGTCACAACAAATAACTCCCTTATTTTCTTTTCGACCTCTGCGCCTTTGCGGCTCTGCGCGAGATGCTTTTGCTCGTCCCGTGATTTTTTCACACCTTCCAATGTCCGTGTCTGGAGTTTCTACATCTTCTAAGGCGTAAGCAAGTAGCGCGGACCACCGCTTCTGTGGTCCGCGTCTCTTCTCTGGCAGGCTCCACTCGTCAACGAAGAGCCGCAGACCGCAAACCCGGCGGTTTGCGCTACGGGCTTCCGAGTACGCGTGATCCAGTCGCGATAGCGCCAATGAGCGGCCAGCGCAACGAATTAGCGGCAACGATGTAAGCTTGTCGAACCGGAGGCGTGCGGCGCGTCGCCAGCCGTCGTCGGAAGCTCGTCGCGCTTACGAATCGGCCCCCTGGTACCATCGGAGCACGCGCAGGGCGCGTAAGGTGTTCCACCGGCTCGGTCGGCCCTCGCCCTCGTCCGTCTCGACCGGCATCACACCGGGATAACGGGTCTCGAGCGGCCACCGCCCATCGCCGTCGCGCTTCGACGCGACCAGTTTGATCGCTTCGGCCACCCGTTCGTCGGGCGTGACGCCCGCGCTGCGCAGATACTCGAGCCCCCGCAGGACGTCGTAGTGCCACCACGTCGGGAAGGCGAAGCGCGTCCACGCGGCACCGCCCTTCCGA
>JBKQVI010000490.1:0-10625 GCA_052139985.1 Terriglobia bacterium | reverse complement strand
GCTCAACCCAACGCCTCCGGTAGCGACTATCCCGTGGCCAGCACTTTTTCCACAAATAGCTCCGGCGCTTCGAGAACCATGCCGTTGGAAATTCGCAGCACGGTATATCCCCGATCCTCCAGGTGCGCATCCCGTTGCGCATCTCTGCTCGCCTGGTTTGGCTGCCCATGCACACTGCCGTCAAGCTCGACAATCAGGCGACGCTCCCGGCAACAAAAAGTCGGCAATGTACGGTCCCACACGATGCTGGCGGCGGAACCGGAATCCCTTTAACCGCAACGTGCGAAGCAAATGCCACGCGGCTTGTTCCGCTTCCGTTGACGAGCGACGAAGCGCGCGGGCTTTATCAATCCGTCCCGCCGTGCGTGCGAGGGAGCGCGTCTTCCGGTAAGGATGTGGAGAACTCACGGTTCCGACCCCCTCACCCGTCTCGCCCCGGCTGATGAGAACGCCGGATGCGAGCCACCCTCTCCCCCAGAGGGGCGAGGGATGGGAATTTCCGTTCGCCATCGTTTCGCCAAATGGCGGCGTGAAGCCGCCCCTACATCAATCCCTCCCGCCGGCCTACGCGCGTGTTGCAAAAATGTAAAGCAACCACAAGACCGCGCCCAGCAGAACCCACGCGGCGTAGCTGGTGATGTTTCCGGATTGGATTCGGCGCAGAACGTTGCCGATGCCGGCCGTGCTGTGCCCGGTCCCATTCACGAGTACGTCGTCGATGGCGCCTTGGTCCACGGAGTGCCACAAGAACTTTTCCGATCCGACGCGCAGTGGGCGCACGATAAGCCAGTTATAAAATTCATCCACGTAGTACTTGTGGATAAGTATCTCGTAGAGGGCGGAAAATCGTTCCGCCAACTGCTCGGGAATGTCCGTTGACTTCAGATACCACCACGATGCGACGGCGATTCCGAGGAGAGCCGCAAGAATCGAAAAACCCATCAGCGCTGCGGGACTAAGGCCCCCAACATGTTCGGGAGAAACACTACGCAGGGCCTCGGTGGCGGGGCTGAAAACCGGGTCCAGGAATCGATCGAACGCCTCGCTACCGTGCCAGGCTTTGGGCCAGCTTATCCATCCGGCCACAACTGAAAAGAACGCAAGCACCATCAGCGGAACCGTCATCTTGGAACTGCTTTCGTGCAGATGGTGCGCGGTTTCAGGATCAACGCGCGACTCCCCATAAAAGGTCATCGAGAGGCCGCGAAACATATAAAAAGCCGTGAGGGCGGCGGTGAAGGTTCCCAGCCAGAACAGCCAGGGCTTGCCGAGAGGGCCTTCGTAAGCGCCCGCCAAAATCTCATCCTTGCTGAAGAATCCCGCCAAGGGGGGAATTCCTGAGATCGCGATGGTGGCGATTAGGAATGTCGCGTGTGTCGTTTTCAATTTGTGCCGCAGCCCGCCCATTTTGCGCATGTCGAGCTCGCCGTTCATCGCGTGCATCACGCTTCCGGCGGCGAGGAACAGCAGCGACTTGAAAAACGCGTGGGTCATCAGGTGGAAGATCCCCGCGGCGAAGACGCCCGCACCGCAGCCCAGAAACATGTATCCGAGTTGGCTGATGGTGGAGTATGCCAACATGCGTTTTAGGTCGTTCTGCGTCAGCGCAATGGTGCCCGCAAACAACGCCGTGAGGCAGCCGACCGCGCCGACCACGGCCAGCGCGGAGGGCGCGTGGGCGTAAATAATGCTGGACCTTGCCACGAGATAGACGCCCGCTGTGACCATCGTGGCGGCGTGGATCAAGGCGCTTACGGGCGTAGGGCCTTCCATCGCGTCGGGGAGCCAGACATAGAGCGGAAGCTGCGCGGATTTACCCGCTGCGCCCAGGAAAAGGAGGAGTCCCACGGCCGTCAGCACACTTCCGAATTCGCCCTGGGGCAAGTCCTTGACGCGCTGGAACACAGTTTGAAAATCTAGCGTGTGAAAAGTCCAGAACAGCAGAGCCACACCCACGGTGAATCCCGCATCGCCAATGCGTGTGACAATGAATGCCTTCTTGCCGGCGTCGGAGGCGGATTTCTTGGTGAAGTAAAAACCAATGAGCAAGTAGGAGCACAGACCGACACCCTCCCAGCCCACGAACATCAACGGATAGTTGGCGGCCGTGACGAGCGTGAGCATCATGAAGAGGAACAGGTTCAAGTAGGTGAAGAAGCGGTAGTAGCCCCCTTCATGCTCCATGTACCCACGCGAATAAAGGTGAATCAGGAAGGCTACGACCGTGACGGTGAGCGTCATGACCAGCGTTAGCCGGTCGTAGTAGAGCGCGTATTCCGCGCGCAACTCGCCGGCCTGGATCCAGGTGAAGTAACCATGAATGAACGGCGCCGGCTGGCTTGCGGATTGCGAGTAGGCCCAAGCCGTCAGGAGGGCAAAAACCATGGAAATGCCTGCCCCGCCGCATCCAATGAGGGAAACGGTGGCCTGAGAAAAACGGCGTCCGAAGATGCCATTGAGGGCCGCGCCCACCAAGGGGGGCAACACCATGAGGAGAAGTAGGATTTCCAGGTTCATGAAAGTACCGGCTTTACGCCTACAGCTTCATCGAATCCACATCTTCAATATTCAGCGACGCGCGATTGCGGTGCAGCGCGATGATGATGGCCAATCCCACCGCCGCCTCGGCCGCAGCCACCACAATGACGAAAAACACAAAAATCTGTCCGTCCAGATTCCCGAGGAACCTCGAAAACGCAATAAACGCCAGGTTAACTGCGTTGAGCATCAACTCGATGCACATGAAGACGGTGATGATATTGCGCCGGAAGATGAATCCGGCGGCGCCGAGAACAAAGAGAATGACGCTGAGCGCTAAATAATGTGAGAGCGGAACCATGTTCATCCTCAGAAGGCAGAAGCTAGAACGTAAGTACTTCCGGGTGTTACGATTGCTGGCCCCTCACCCACCGCCAAGCGGTCCCCCCTCTCCCCTCGGAGAGGGCTGGGTCTCTTTCGTGCGCGCCCTCGCGCAAAGCATTCATTGCCCTCTCCCTCACGGGAGAGGGGGGGCCGCTTGGCGGTGGGTGAGGGGTCTGTTCCCAACGGACTAAGAGGTCTCAAACGCAACCAATTCCCACCCAGCCTCTAATCCCGAACCCCTAACCCCTGATCCCTAATCCCTGCCTTTCAGAACTCCTTCTTTGCCAAAACCACCGCGCCGAGGACTGCCACTAGAATCAAGACGGACGTCACCTCGAACGGCAACACATAACTTCGGAACAGCAAGTGGCCGATCGCCGCGGGACTACCGTCGAGGTGGGCGGGCGTCGCCGCGGAACCGGCTGGAAACTGGTTCCAGATTGCCACCAGCATTTCCACCAGGAACGCCGCTACCAGAGGCGCTCCAATCCATTTGGCGATACGGCTTCGATGGCTTGGAACTTCGTGCCCGGCGTTGAGCAGCATAATGACGAAAACGAACAACACCATAATGGCGCCGGCGTATACGATCACCTGTAAGACGGCCATGAACTCCGCGCCTAACAGCAAATAAACCACCGCCAGCGAGCAGAGCACCACAATCAGCGAAAGCGCGCTGTACACGGGTGTGCGTTGCAGCACCATATTCAGCGTGGCCAGCACGGTTATCGCGGCGAAGATGTAGAAGAGAATCGACATAAAAGCAGAATCTAGAAGCTAGAAGCCAAACGCCAGAGGTCAGTAACGAGAATGACCCGCTGCGCGACGTCTCTCGCATATCCTAGCTTCCAGCTCCTCAATCCCAACTTCCAGGAGGTCGCGGAAAAACTTCCCAATGCTGTCATCCTGAGTCCCGACGTACTTCATCGGGGCGAAGGACCTCAGTAGTCCGCGGGGCGCACGAAAAGTGCGAACTACAGGGGTTCTTCGCCCAAAATACGGGCTCAGAATGACAGTGCCACGAGTGTTTCCGCAACCTGCTAGTTCCCAGCTTCTAACTTCTAATCCCCAATCCCTACCCTCACTCATGCCAGGCAACCAGAAATCCCGTCACCAGGATGTTCAGCAGCCCCAGGGGCAGCAGGAATTTCCAGCCTAGGGACATGAGCTGATCGTACCGGAAGCGCGGCAGCGTCCCACGCATCCAGATATAGAAAAACATAAAACAAAACACCTTCAAGGCGAACCAAAACACCGGGAGAAAAATACGGATTATCGTTGGCAACCCCGCAAACTCCGGACCGTGCCAACCGCCAAAGAAGAGCAGGGTGGCGAGGCAGGAGACGGTGATCATGTTTGCGTACTCCGACATGAAGAACATGGCGAACTTCATGCTACTGTACTCGGTGTGGAAGCCGGCCACCAACTCGGTTTCCCCTTCCGGCAGGTCAAAGGGTACGCGATTGGTTTCCGCAATCGCCGAAGTGAAGTATACGAAAAAGCCGAGCGGCTGGACAAAGATGTACCAATGCGGCACCCAAGTATTGACGCCCGCGATGTGCCAGAAGCCGCTCTGCGCGTTCACGATGCCGCGCAGGCTCAGCGTGCCGGACATCATGAGCGTGCCGATGACCGCGAGTCCAAGCGACAGCTCGTAACTGATCATCTGCGCGGACGATCGCAGGCCGCCGAAAAGGGGATATTTGCTATTGGACGACCATCCGGCCAGCGCAATGCTATAGACACCCAGCGAAGTTACGGCGAAAACAAACAACAGGCCGACGTTCAGATCGGTTATTTGAAATGCGATCGGATGGCCGTAGAGCGTGAAGCCTTCGCCAAAGGGAATCACGGCGAAAGATAGAAACGCCAGCACAAAACCCAGGAAGGGCGCCAACCAATAGATGATCTTATCGGCATCCGCCGGAATTATATCTTCCTTGAGAATGAACTTCGCGCCGTCGGCCAACGGTTGCAGCAATCCGTGGGGACCGACCCAATAAGGCCCCCAACGCGCCTGGATGTGCGCCACCACCTTGCGCTCGAGCCACGTGGTATAGGCGATGCCGGTCAGCAACACGAAAAGGATCACCGCAATCTTCACCACCGCGATGACGATCAGTATTGTCGTGTCAGAAAATGTGCCCATGGGGTTTCTTGGCTTCGTCCACTGAATTCAGCGCCCAGCTATAACGGCTTACGGTTCCCGATGTGAAGAGTGAATCCTTGGATGAAAAAACCAAATCGTCTGTGGAAAGCTCGGGAGGCGTGCCGCTCGGTTGCGTCGCCACGGCGCGGCCCACCAGCAAGTTGGGCAGTGCGATGGCATAACCCGGCACGCGCGCAACGATTTCCCGAAGCACGTCGTCGGCAGACCGATAACTCCACTTATGGCCCAACAATCTCGCGAGCGCGAGCAGGATTTCCAGGTCGCTGCGCGTACCCGCTTTGCGCATGGTTTTCTTCAGAATCTGCACCTGTCCGCACGTATTTGTTACGGTCCCGGATTTTTCCGCGAAGCTGGTGGCCGGCAAGACCACGTCGGCGGCTTCGGTGGTTTCGGTTGGAAATAGCTCCGCCACCATCAAGAAGGCCAGCTTGCCCAAATGGTCCTTGGCAAGTTGGAAGGTCTTGGCGGGATTTGACCCAAAGACCAGCAACGCCTTGACCTCACCGGAATCAATGCCTTGCAGGATGGACCGAAGATTGCGGCCGGGCGCCGCGGGAATCTTCGCCTGCCAGGTCGATTCCACACGCTCGCGAGCGGCGGCATCGGAAAGCGGAGCGTAGCCCGGCAGCACGTCCGGCAGCAGTCCCATGTCCGCGGCCCCGCGGGAATTGGCATAGTCGCCGAGCGCAACGAAACGCGTGCGGCCGGGAAGAGTCAGTCCCCACTGGACAAGTTCCGCCACGGCTTTGCCGCGAATCTCGTCCCCAAAGACGATAACGGTGTTGGATTCCTTACCCACCTTTTCGCGAAGCGAGGCCAGTTCGCCGGCGACTCCAGCCGAGCCCGCCGATGTTTTTCCGGCCAGGACGCCGATGGCTTCGGCCTCATGGCCTGCTTCGATCGTGACGGCTTGTTTTGCCTGCCGTAGCAACTTGATTTCCTGGCTATTCAGCAAGTAAAGGTGCGCTTCATGGTTGCGGACGGCCTGCCGAATCTGATAGGCAATCAGCGGATGCTGGTGAGTGGGGTCGTTGCCGACCACGAGAATGCTCGACGCCGCACCAAGGTCCTCAATGGTCGCGTAGCAGTCGTGGGCTTTGGCCGCGGTTAAAGCGCCCACCAGGGAAGGGAAGTCGGCGGTGCGATGGTGGTCGAGGTTGTTGGTTCCCAGCACCGTGCGCGCGAAACGTCCGAGCAGATAGTTCTCCTCGTTCGTCGTGCGGTTGGAACCGATTACGGCGACGGATGCCGGGCCATGTTCTTTCAGAATTCCAGTAAGGCGCTCCGCCACGACGCCCAATGCTTCTTCCCAAGTGCTTGTTTCCTGTTTGCCGTTTTTGCGGACCAGCGGCGCGATCAGTCGCTGGTCATGGTTTACGAAGTCCCAACCAAACCGGCCTTTGACGCACAAAAACTCGCCGTTGAAGCCGGAGTGGTCGCGGTTGTTCGCGCGAATGATCTCATTATTGCGAATCGCCAGCGTGGTCTTGCAGCCGTCGCCGCAGTGGTTGCAAGTCGTGCCGGTGTACGTCAATTCCCATGGCCGCGTTTTGTAGCGATAGGTGCCGCTGGTGAGTGCGCCGACGGGGCAAATGTCGATGCACATGCCGCACTCTTCACACTCCAACTTCTCGCCTTGGTTGGGAATGATCTCGCTGTGCGCGCCGCGGAAGCCGATGCCGTAAGCATTCACGTCCAGGCCTTCGTCGCAAACGCGCACGCAGCGGTAACACAGAATGCAGCGCGGCCAATCGTAATAAACCAGGCTGGAAAACTGGCGCTCGTCATGGTGGAGCTTGGATTCCATGAAGCGCGTCTCGGCGGCACCATAACGGAACACCGCGTCCTGAAGTTCGCACTCGCCGCCCTTGTCGCAGACAGGACAATCCAGCGGATGATTGGTGAGCAGGAATTCGAGCATGGCCTTGCGGGCGTTCTTCACGTCTTCCGTGTCGGTGCGAACAATCATGCCGTTTGTTGCCACCGTCGTGCAGGCGGTCTGGAGTTTCGGCATCTTCTCAATCGCCACCAGACACATGCGGCAGGCGCCCTGAAGGGTGAGGCCGGGATAATAGCAGTAAGAGGGAATTTCAATGCCCGCTTGTTTCGCCGCTTCAATCACCAGTGTTCCCGGCGGAACCTTCACTTCCTTGCCATCGATTGTTAGCGTCACCGGTTCAGCGGCGGGGTTGGCGCGCGGCGAGAGGCTAGGGCTGCGCGTGTACGGCCCCGGGACGTGGAGGTTTTCCTCCTTGGGCGGCATGTCCAGGATGACGAAGGGCGAATTGGGGGTTTGCTCACTCATTCGATGCTCACCGCCGAAAGACGAAAATCGAAACTGGAAACCAGAAACTGGAAACCAGAAACTGGAAACTAGAAACTGGAAACTCGCCACGATTTTCGAGTTTCGATTTTCGAATATCGCTTTTTTTCCTGTTTGTGACTCATTCCTCTTCACTCATCACTTCTGTTCGGCACTCCTCTCTGTCAACGGAGGGGTGAAACTCGAAATTCGCACCGAGTTTCCAGTTTCAAGTTTCCAGTTTCGATACTCGTTACTTGTCACTCGTCACTGGCACTTTCTCGTACGGGCAGTGCCCAAGTTTTAGATGCTCTTCGAACTCCTGCCGGAACTTTTTCAAGATGCTGATGGTGGGCATGGCCGCAGCGTCACCCAGGGGGCACAGCGTTTTGCCCAGGATATTGTAGGAGACGTCCAGCGCCGTGTCGGGATCGTCGGGCAGCGCTCCTCCCCCATGAAAGCGGTCAAACAAGTGCTTCAGCCAGGACGTCCCTTCGCGGCAGGGAATGCACCAGCCGCAGGATTCATGCGCGTAGAACCGCATAATGCGCGCCGCAAACTTCACCATGCAAGTGTCCTCGTCGAGTAAAACAACGCCGCCGGAACCCAGCATGGAACCGATCTTGGCCACCGAGTCGTAATCCATGTTGACGTCGATCTCATCCGCTGTCAGCACCGGGCACGACGACCCGCCCGGGACCACCGCTTTGAGTTTCTTGCCGCCCAGCACGCCTCCACCGATTTCCTCGATCATTCGCCGCAGCGGGAAGCCCATGGGTAACTCGTAGATGCCGGGGCGTGCGACGTGGCCGCTCAAACAAAACAGGCGCGTGCCTCCGTTTTTGGCCGAGCCCAATTTGGAATACCACTCCGCTCCGTTCAGCAGAATGTGGGGAACATTGGAGAGTGTTTCCACGTTGTTGATGACGGTTGGGCCGCCGTAGAGCCCCACGACCGCGGGGAAGGGCGGCTTGATGCGCGGATACCCGCGTAGGCCCTCGAGTGAATTCAGTAGCGCGGTCTCTTCGCCGCACTCGTAGGCGCCTGCTCCGGTATGGGTGCAAAGTTCGAAATCGAAGCCGGAGCCCTGAATATTCTTGCCGAGATATCCGGCCGCGTAAGCTTCCGCCAGCGCCCGATCGACGATGTCTTGCAGGTACCGGTACTCGCCACGCACATAGATGAATCCCTGGTGCGACTGGATGGCGTAGCCGGCAATGACGATGCCCTCGATCAGTTGATGCGGATCGTATTCGAGTAACGGGCGATCTTTGCAGGTGCCGGGCTCGCTCTCATCGGCGTTGCACACGACGTACTTGGGCTTGGCGGACTGTTTGGGGACAAAACTCCATTTCATGCCCGTGTTGAAGCCCGCGCCGCCGCGCCCCCGTAGGCCAGAACTCTTTACTTCGTTGATGACGTCCTCGGGCTTCATGCCCAGGGCCTTCTTCAAGGCCTGGTAGCCCTCGTGCTGCGCGAAGACGTCGAGGGAAGTGGAATTCGGAAGGCCGAATCGCTTGCTGATGACCTTGACTTCCAGGGGGCTGTTGCCCATCGGGTTGTTGTAGCCTGGCATCGTCGAAACTGGAAATTGGAAACTGGAAATTGGAAACGGGAATTACGGCGCGCAGCTTCAAATTCCAAGTTTCCAGTTTCTAGTTTCCGGTTGTCTCCTTACATTCGTGACCGCGGCTCTTTCCTTCTTAATTCCTCGATCAGCGCGTCGATCTTCTCCGGCGTCAGGTTCTCGTAATAGTCGTAATTAATTTGCATGGCGGGCGCGCCGCAGCACGCTCCCAGGCACTCGACTTCTTCCAGCGAAAACAGGCCGTCCGGAGTTGTTTCCTTGTGCTTGATTCCTAACTTCTTGCAACAGTGGTCGAAGACTTCGTCGGCTCCGCGCAACATGCACGAGATGTTGGTGCACACCTGCACGTGGTACTTGCCCACGGGTTGGCGGTGAAGCATGGAGTAGTAACCGATAACCTCGACGACCTCCACGGGACGCACATCCACCCGCCGCGCCACCTCGGCAACGACTTCCTCGCTGACGTAGCCTACTTCATCCTGAGCATAGAGCAGCAAAGGAACCATGGCCGAGCGCTTCAGCGGGTAGCGCGCGATGAGCTGGTCGAACTTTTTTAGCAGCGATTCAGAAAGCATGTTACAAAATGTAACGTTCAGGGTCTAGTGGCTAACAATCTTGGGGACTCGCACCGTATCCATCATCCTCCCCCTGACCCTTTCTTATCGATCCACTTCTCCTAAAACAATGTCGATCGTTCCGATGCACGCCACCACATCGGCGATCAACCGTCCTTCGATCATCTTCGGCAGAGCCTGCAAATTCGCAAAGGACGGTGCGCGAACATGGCAGCGAAAAGGCTTCGGTGAGCCGTCGCTGACCATGTAGAAACCCAGTTCGCCGCGCGGCGACTCAACAGCTTGGTAGACTTCGCCGACCGGAGGGTGGAACCCTTCCGTGACAATCTTGAAGTGATAAATCAATGCCTCGATCGAGGTTTTCATGCTCTCGCGTTCCGGCATCACGACGTGCGGGGCGTTGGCCTTAACCGGTCCCTCGGGAAGGCCTTCCATGGCTTGCGTTACGATCCGCAGCGACTGGCGCATTTCCTCGAGGCGAACGAGGTAACGTGCGTACACGTCTCCTTCCGAGCGGGTTGCGACCTTGAAATCGAACTTCTCGTAACCTGCGTAAGGCTCGCGCTTGCGGATGTCATAATCGACGCCAGAGCCGCGCAGCGAAGGGCCCGACAGTCCATAGGCAACGGCGTCTTCGGCAGAAATGTACCCGATCCCCTGCGTCCGACCCAGCCAGATTGGGTTGCGGGTAAGCAACGCTTCGTACTCGTCGATGCGCGCGGGAAAACTCTTGAGAAACTTCTTCACGCCCTTGAGCCAACCCAAAGGGGGCTCCAACGCGAGTCCGCCGATGCGGAAATAACTGGTCATCATACGCTGGCCGGAGACGGCCTCGAATATGTGTAGAATCTCCTCGCGCTCGCGGAAGCAATAGAGGAAAACCGACATGGCTCCGAGGTCAATGGCGTGCGTCCCCAGCCACACCAAGTGGCTCTGGACGCGGGTCAATTCGGTCAGCAGCACGCGAATCCACTGCGCCCGCGGCGGGATTTCTAAATCGAGCAGCTTTTCCGTAGCCAGGCAGAATCCCAGGTTGTTGGAAAGCGGCGCAAGATAATCCATGCGATCGGTCAGGGGGATTCCCTGGGAATAAGTCTTGTCTTCAAAGCTCTTCTCGAAGCCGGTGTG
>JBKQVI010000489.1:0-12928 GCA_052139985.1 Terriglobia bacterium | reverse complement strand
GAGGCACTACCGCACCGGAAGATTGCTGTAGTCACGCGCAAAAAACTGCCCGAGCGCCGCAAACCTCGTTAGCATGCAGCAACTTGCACGTAAAATGTCACTCCGACTCCATGGTGAACACCCGTTGCAGCGCGGATTCGTGCCCGCCACCGCCTGCAATCTCCCGATGCTCTTCAGGCCGCGACCGCCGCATGGGCCAAGGCCACAGGGTTGATTACGAATGATCCGGTCTTTGAGCGGGTGGAAGCCTTTGAAACGTTTGTTCTGGACAAGATCCTCTAAACATTCCTAGCGGTGGCCACGGTCACCACTATTGTGACCGTCGGCTTTTCCATCGATCGCAAACCCATGGTGAATTCCCAAGACGAATTGGCCGTGGCGGTCTCCGGGTCACACAACCTCAGGCGCCGTTCGAACTGAAATCTCGGCGCTTGCAGCTTCCCACCTTGCGCAACTCGATCACCAAGCGTAAGCGCTGAATAGTTCACTGCGTGCACAATTCCGCGCTTGTTTGTGACAGATCAATCAAGGTTTTCTTGCGATGATGTCGGCGCGGATGACATCTATGAAGTTACGAGCGGATTCGAGAGCTTCCTCTGCTTCGTGGTGCGAAACGAATCCAGTATCGTCGTAGAGAGCCATATTGCGCTTTCGGCGGAGGCGGTCAAACAAGGTAAGCAGGCCCGCGTGCCTGGCGTCGATTCGCGTTCGCACGAATTCGATGATGGCAATGTGGTGGCCGGGTTGGCTCCTTGCCCGGAAGCCGTGGCTGAACATAAATCCCAATGAAGCTCTGAGCATTGCTTCGTAGGCTTGTTGAAGGCACGCCTCCTCATCGAACGCCAGGATCTTATGCGCCGAAGCCAGCTTCCTGTCGGCGCTCGTGAGGAAGCGCTCGATTTGCGCCCAGTCAACGTTGTGCGGCTTGAGTTTGTTCATGTGGAGCAATTAACGAAACGCGCTTATTCTGCCATACACTTTCCAGGAAAGCATCCTTCCGGGTGCGGCGCGAGTCGAATTCATTTCGCGATAAAACCGTGTAATTAACTTCCCGCCCAAGCCGCCGCTCAAGCTTTCGCATGGCTTCCGCCAAAGCTTCGCCACCAGGGGCGCCGATCACGAGCACATCAATGTCGCTTGCAGCGTCCTGTTGGTTTCGCGCGAACGACCCGTAAAGATAGGCCTCCTCGATGCCCACAATCGTCTTGAGCGATTGTGCTAGCAAGGGCGCCGCACCGACAGTCTTCGCAACGATGCTACGAACCTCCCTGAATAGGGGATACTCCGGGTTAAGCCGAAAATACTTTTGACGCCCACTCACCTCCGACCTAAAAAGTCCATCGCCCTCCAAACGCCGCAGCTCTCGCGATAGGTTGGAGGGATCAATGTTCAGACGATCCGCCAAATCCCGCAGATGGTGGCGGATATTAGGGTTCGCGAAGTAATACGCCAATAGCCGCTGGCGTGCCTTGGAGCGCAGGTCGAACATAGAGGTCAAATCATACCACAAATGTGGTTAATTCAGACACTGCTCGTCTAGCCAGGGGCTCGTCCTATGATGACAAACCCGCGGCCAACACAACCTCACTATCGTGTCACGTAACCACCCCTTGCGCCGCCCGCTTTACTCTACACTATGATGTGAAGCGATGGCGGAAGCGACACATTCAACTAAGAACCAGATTGTCATCCCACGGGAGGCTCGCGAAGCTTTGCAACTGAAGCCCGGCGACAAGGCGGTGGCGGTCACTGCCCTCGCGGTCTGGCGCAGAGCTGCTTTTCAAGCGCTGCGGCTCTTCCTGCACCAATTATTGCTTTGGCTTGGCGGAGCATTAGGCGCCTTTGGCGCGGGCCGAAGGAATAGGGTCCGCCGCCCTTGACAAGAACCCATACGTAAGTCAAGCCCCCTCTATCACTTGGTAGGCTAATCTCTTGCCGAGTCGCCTCGGGCATCCTCCCCGCATCCAATAGAGTGTAAGTGGAGAATAAACTATGAAAGGAACATGGACACCAGTTTGGCAAGCGGCGGCGCTCCTCCTCGTCACGGCAGCGGTTGGCTTGGCGGATTCGCCGAACGCATCGAACAACATGCCCCCGCCGGGGACATTGAATTACGTCGAAGGTCAGGTCTCGGTGCAAGGCCAAAAACAATCACCGAACTCAGTGGGTTCCACCTACCTTGAACCCAATCAAGTTTTGAACACCGGCAACGGCAATGCGGAAATACTGCTGACGCCGGGCATCTACATGCGCTTAGGGCATAACAGCGAAGTAAAGATGATCTCGCCCGGGCTGGCGGATACCCAGGTGCAACTGAACAGCGGTTCGGCCATGGTGGAGGTGGATGAGCTGTTCAAGGAGAACAACGTCAGCGTGGTGATGAATGGCGCCACGACCCGGATAGAGAAAGTGGGATTGTACGATTTCACCGCTAACCCTCCTTCTGTGAAAGTTCTGGAAGGCAAGGCTGTAGCGTCCGACGGCAACCAGCAGATGAAGCTCACGAAAGGGCATGAAGCGTTGGTGGCGGAGGCACAACCCCTGGTTCGGCAGAAGTTCAGCGAGAACCAGATGGAAGAAGAGGACCCGCTCTATCGTTGGAGCAAGTTGCGAAGCGATTACGCGACGGAATCGAATGTCGATGCCGGCAACGAGCTCATGATGGATGGTGGATGGTGGGGGCCCGGTTGGTATTGGGACCCGTTCTGGATGGACTTTGCCTTTATGCCGGGAATCGGAATGGGATGGGGCGCGTTCGGCTACCCGTTCTTCTCACCGTGGATGGTGGGTTATGCCCCTTACTACGGTTACGGTTACAGGGGCGGATATGGTGGTTATGGCGGCTATCGCGCTTATAATCGCGCGGGCATGCCACCGCTGGCACATCACCCCGCGCCGGGTTCCGCCGGGTTCCGCGCTCTACCGCGAACCATGGCGGGCAATCACATGGGTATGGCGGGAGGTGGATTCCGCGGCGGTTCCATGGGCGGATTCAATGGTGGCGGCATGACGGGCGGTTTTCACGGTGGCGGTTTTGGTGGGGGCCGACGCTGAATTCGCGTCGAGACCCACAACAGCCTCGCGGTGAACACCCGAATCGAACGACGCGGCCCTAACGCGGCCCCGGGGATGCCGGGGCCGCACGCTTTCTTCAGGCGACGTGGATGGTAGCACAGACCTGTTTTTTCAAGGTCTGCGGCACTTTTCACCGACCGCGCCGAGCTGCAAGCCAGACTCAGCGAATTTCTGCCTGTAGGGTTTTCTCACACGGTGGCAGGCGCAGCTTTGCAGGCCACGAATAAGAATGAAATCGGGTAGATATTAGGACGCGACCCAGGGATTGATGAGAGTAGCACCGCTACCCTCAAAATCGCGCATATTCCGGGTAACGATAGCTAGGTCGTAGGCAAGCGCAGTCGCCGCAATCAATGAATCAACCGTGGGAAGAGGCCTCCCGGCCCGTGCTCGCTGTGCCACAAGTGACGCCCAGCGGCCAGCCACCTTGCGATCCACTGGAAGTATGCGGCCAGAGAACCACGCTTCCAAGTCCTGCTTCAACCACTGTTCAAGCTGGAAGCGGCGCTTGCCCTCAGCAAGCATTTCGATTCCCTTTTGAATCTCGGCCAGAGTGATGACGCTTACATGCTGGGATTGGCGGTCCGTTGTCTCAAGCCAGCGCTTGACACCTGCATCAGGGCCTCCCGGGCGGTTGTACTCCGACAGAACGTTTGTATCAATCAGGAAACCGCTCATTCAAGATCAACCGGGCGGGGATAGTCTTTGGATCGATCGAGGTCGAGATTGGCGCCGGCAAGAGGCGAATTGAGGAGCAGGTCAGAAAGATTATCGAACCGCTTCTGGCTTGGGGACGGCTCTGCTGCGACGGGCAAACCCGCTGCCTCTGCGACGAGTTCCTGGATGTACTCGTCCAAGGAGACACCCCGCGCATACGCTCGCGCCATCAGGCCTTTTTCCATTTCAGGATTTAGACTTAAAGTAATGGTCATGGCTGCGGCTCCTTCTTCTTCCCACAATACCGTATGGGGGGCCTGCTGTCACGTAGCAAGTAGGGCAGACTTCTCGGACTAGACATTGGTATCGCGAAGCAGGCGGCCAAGATATCGTCGCCCTGGGTAACCTCTTTCCCCTACTTCTTCTCCGCATCCAGTCTGCCGCCGGTCCAGCGGATAGCATCCTGCACGAGCACACGATACTCAGGATACAGATGAGCGGCCTCGCCATGGCCCAGTTGAATGTAGACCACGCGCGATTTGGGGTAAGGGCTGATCCACGCCACGGGACCGTCGCTGGTGGGAGCGTCGGAGCGAAGCAACACCTTCACGTCCGGCGAGATCCACATGCCCTTGTACGTTTCGTCCCACAGGTGCATGGCTCCAATGCGGGCGGTGATGGGATGGCGCATGACGGGCGTTACGCAAGACTCTTGGTCGTGCAGGTACGTCGAGGGAGGCAGGCCGGCAAAGGGCTTGAGGAGGTATCTGCCGCCCACCACCTCCTTGTACCACCACTCCCAGTCCGGATAATCGATGATGGCGTGGTGCAACACCACGATCCCCTTACCCGCTTCCGCGAAGTCACGCAAGTTGGTCTTCTCCGCGTCGCTAATCTCCAGCGAGTAGTCGTAGAGCACCAGGACGTCGTAGTCTTTGCGCAGATCATTCTTGAGCGCCACGTGGTTCGAGACGGCGTGGTCCCAGTGCAGGTCGGCCGCTCCCTCAAAGACCGTGTAGAAGGTGGTGGCGAATTCGTGCCCGCCCGTGACCACCAGCAATCGCAGGGGCGCCGGGGCCTGGCTGGGAAGCGTGCCGGCAGCCGTAAGCGTAACGGCGCCCGTGGCCGCCCATTCCACGCCGCGCGTAAACGTGCTTACATAGCCGCTTTCCTGCTGGGCGGACTCATCGTGTCCCAGCGCCGAGTAAAAGACGCGGCCTTGGCCGTAGTTGACCGTCCACATCAAGGGCTCGTCTTTGCCGGTGCCGCCATTGGCCGGATCATCCCAAGCCGTCGCCAGAACGTGCGCGGCGGGTGACATCTGGGGACTATGGTAGAGCTCATCGGATGTGCGGAAAGACTCTGGCAAACCCTTGGTGACGGGATGCTCGCGGTCAACGAACTTCACCATGAAGCAGTGGCGCGGGGCGTGCGCGGTCTTGGGCGGGCCCAGCGTCCACCAACCGCCGATCATCTGTAAGTACTCGGGCCATGGCGGCTGCTTCAGGCCGGAGGGCTTGTGGTTGTCGGCCAAGACCTCCATGCCGCTGAAGGTGTAGTTGGCGCCGTGAACACCCACCAAGCCTTTGCCCTGCTTAACGAAGTTCTCAACGGCCTTCTCCGTGACTTCTCCCCAGCGCGGGCCTTCATAGTCGATGACCAGCACGTCGTACGCCGCGAGCGTCGCCGCGGTGATTCCCACCGGCTCTTCTTCCACGCGCACATCGAACCGGCCGCTGTTCACCAGGACCTTTCGCAGGAAAGGAGTCGTCGTGCGCCAGTCGTGATTGTTGCGGCCGGAGAGAATCAGCACGCGGATTTTCCCCGGCTGGAAAAACGGGATGCTGTCCTGGGCGAAACCCAGCGTGGGATCGAACGGCGTTCGGCCCGACGGTGTTGCCAGGCCCAGCATGACGGATAAACCGATAATCCCCAAGATTCCTCGAATGCAGTGGTTCATGATTTAATCCTTTGCGAGGGTGCAGCCTTCGCGGCGTCACCGTGCTTTCCAAATGGTACCAAAGGGGTTAGAAAGGGTTCGAAATGTTCAGATTGGGAGCGCATCGGCAGAAATGACAAATTATCCCAAATTCACGGCCACCCAAACCCGCAAGGGGCAGAATGCGCGGCAATGGACACGGTGTCCGACTTTGTTCCCGCCGCGCTGGCCCCCTAGCGCCCGCAGCAGCAGCTACCGGCTGCTTGGCCAACCGCGCCTTGCAGCTCTACGCCCCTAATCCCTAGCACCCAACGTCTGCTCCTTGGTCCCTAACTCTTCGCGAAGGTGCGCAAGGCTCCGCTCGGCCCGCTGTTCGGTGCCGCACTCGACGGAGAGCACGCCGTTGAAATTCGCCTCTCGCAGAATCGCGATGACGCGCCGCCAATCGATGACGCCATCGCCGCACGCGCATCCCACGGGAGTGCCGGTCACCTTGCCGCGTTCGGCATCGGCGTGCTCGACGGTAATGTCCTTGGCGTGAACGTGAACCAGCAAGTGGCTGACGGCCTTGAGTCCCTCGTAAGGGTCGCCGCCCGCCAGGTACACGTTTCCTGTGTCGTAGTTCACCCGCAAGAGCGGCGACTCCACGAGGCCGACGATTTTCAGCAGTCCTTCCGTGGTGCGGGTAATGCTCTGGTGCGGTTCAATGCCGATGAAGACGCGGTAGCGCTCGGCCGTCCGCAGCACCGCGGTGAGCGTGTACTTCATCACGTGAAATGCCTCGTCCATGCTCACCCATTCAGGGCGAATCCCCTCGTCGGTATTGACGACGGGCGCGCCGATAGCAGCGGCGAGCCGAATGGCCTTCTGCAAATACGGTACGCTGATTTCCGGCCGCATCAGGGGGCAATGCGCGCTCAGGGCGGAGGCCTTCACCCCGTTTTGATCGAGGATATCTTTCATCTCCCCAGGATCGTCATCGAGGGAAAACGAGTGAAAATATCCCGCTTCACTCAGCAGTTCGCGACCGTTGTGGACCATCGGCTCAACGAACTTGTAGCCTAATTTCGCGGCTCGCTCTACACCCGCAGCGAAAGACTTGTCCTGCGAGCGAATGAATTCCATGTTGACGCCGATTTCGATGCTCATAATTCCCACTCCTTCCGCCAGGTGATTCGGCTTTGGTCGCGGTAGGCAATGTTGCCGATGTGGCATGCCATCGCCGAGTAGTGCCCCTGCACCACGTCGGCATTGGGCTGCTTGCGGCTGCGGATGCAGTCGAGCCAATTGTTCATGTGGGTATCTTCCACGCCGGCCACGGTGGCCTCAGGCACTTGGGAATTCTGTTTGCTCGGGATGAACTTGTAGCCGTAGCGGAAGATCGAGAGGCGTCCGCCCGTGCCCATAAAAACGATGTCCGCGTTCTCGCGATCGATCATATCGGTGATCGTCGCTTCAAACGTCACGTTGAGCTTCTCGGGGTATTCCACGATGAAGTTGACGTTGTCGGCGGTGTCGCGCCCATCGTCGTAAAGGTAAACCCCGCCGCCCGCCACGGCCGCCACCGGATGGGTCAGGTTCATGAACCAATGGATGACATCGACCATGTGCACGAACAATCCGCCGGTTTGTCCTCCGGTGGAAAAATCCCAGTACGCGAAGCGGTTGAAATAGCGCTTGGGGTCCCACGGAATTTTGGGAAGCCAGGCAAGGCACTCGTCCCAGTTCAGCCCAGCCGGTTTCTGCTCCATGCCGGGAGGAACCGGCGTCAAGTAACCGCCGTTGCCATTCCAGATGGTGCGCACCATGTTGACCTTGCCGATCGCGCCGGTGTCGAAATACTTCTGCTTGGCTTCGGCGAAGTGAGCGGTCGTGCGCTGCTGCATTCCCACTTGCAGGATGCGGTTGGTTTCGCGGACGGCGCGCACCAGCGGCGGTCCCTGCTCGGGCAGCGAGGTCATGGGTTTTTCCACGTACACGTCTTTGCCGGCCTTGCACGCGTCGACCGAGATGTAGGAATGCGCGTGGTCGAAAGTGGCCACGATGACGCCGTCGATATCCTTGCGGTCGAGCAATTGATGGTAGTTGGCGTATTTATCCACGCGGGTCTTCGCCACCTGCGCAGCTTGGTCTCGCCGCGCGTCATAGATATCGGAAATCGCGACCCACTCGATGCCGCCTGCCTCGTTGGCCCGGGTCATCAAGTATTGCCCGCGCTGGCCCGAGCCGATGATGCCGAGCCGAATGCGGTCATTCGCGCCCCAGACACGCAGGGCCGCGGCTGCGGTGGCCGCGCCGACCATAAAAGTCCTTCGCGAGATATTGTTTGTCAAATGAGTGTTCCTTCCGTGCGAGATATAAGGCTCTCCGTAGCTACAGAGGCGGGACGTTGAGGGACGCATGCACACTGCGAACTATTTTCCAGTCCTCGGGCGGGCAAGAGTATACACCTCTAAACGCCCCGCGCAAGTTCGGATTTTTCGTTCGAGGGCGCGACACAGAAGTTGGAACGGAGATCCTGAACACGTGGCACGGGCATCTTGCCCGTGTAAGATCATCGCCAGGATGGCCATACCACGAGAAGTAACGTGGGCATCCGTCCAGTCACTAAGTTGTCCAAGTCGGCGGACCGAATTCGAATGGACTCGGCTCCGCCGCCTGCTTTGCGAAAAGTCTCAGACTTTTCGGCCCGAACCACCGGAGTTTCTCCTTCCGACGGCGCGGAAACGGTTGTTTCGTCGCGTCGGCGTCGGAAAGTCACAGACTTTCCACGGAGCAGGTGGCGGAGCCGGAGGTTGAGTGTTTGCAGTCGAATTCAACCTGGATAAAGGCGCGGTCATGTAGCCCATGGCGAAGCCGTGGGTCTGGGGCGGAAGGAGAATCTACCAGCCCCGCCAGGGGCGGCATCTGGGATTTCTTCCGGCGAAGATCAACCACGGAAGGTACTCGATTTTCTCTGGACGGGCCGGATATCGCCCCTTACGGGGCTCTTTCGATGAATTTGTGAATGTTGTCTTTTTCCCACGGCTGGCTCGCCGTGGGCTACATGATCGCGCCCGCTTTGCGGGCTCGCAGACACCGCTAAGCGGGTAACCACGGTCAGTGCAGTCCTGACCGTGGGTTCTTCTGGCGGTAGTCGAGTTACAACAATTTTGCTTTGGGCAAGGCAACGGTAGCGGCGTGTCCCATCCAGATTGATGACGTGCGATGGCCATTGGGGTATCGTGCATGAGAGAAGCCCACGGTCAGAAAAACGCTGACCGGGGCTACCCGCCAGAAACGAGAGGGCATTTTTCTCTGTGTCTCAGTGCCTCAGTGGTGGAAATGGCAGTTTTTCACACCTTCAGAGCGGGATTTGGCATTCTCGTCAAACTTTGACTTGCGGAGAATACCGCTCGTAATCTCCGCATAGTTTGCGTATTTTATTGTTGAGCGTGCGATGTGGAGGCAGTTATGGAGGGGAAGGCGGGCTATTCAATGCCGGCACAGACCCCAGGTTGGAAGCTGGCACTCCGGGCCATCTTCAACTCGCTCACTTTCCTGCTGCCCTTCGCTTTCGCGGGCCGCCTGAATTGGTGGCGCGGCTGGCTTTTCTTGGGCTCATTTCTGCTGCTCATCGTGGTGAGCTTCGCCGTATTGCGGCGCAAGAACCCGGACCTGATGCGCCGGCGGCTGGAGGGGCAACCGGGCGTCAAGGGATTCGACAAATTCGTGCTCGCCGCGATGGTTGTTGGCTTCCTCAGCTTTTACGCGGTGGCCGGCCTCGACGCCCGCTACGGCTGGTCGCAACTGAGCGCGGCCTGGGTATGGCCTGGCATCGCGCTGGAGCTCCTGGGATTCGTACCCATTTACCTGGCAGTCACTGAGAATCCCTTCGCCGAAAGGCAGGTCCGCGTTCAGACCGAGCTTGGCCATCACGTCATTACCACCGGACCGTATCGCGTGGTGCGTCACCCCATGTATTCCGGGTTGATGCTGTTACTGCCGGGGGGCGCGCTGATTCTCGGCTCGGCATGGGGTTTTGTTCCGATCATGATACTCATGGCCACCTTCATTGTCCGTACGGTGCTGGAAGACGGTGCCCTGCGCCGCGAGTTGCCGGGTTACGAGGAGTACTGCACCCGGACCCGCTATCGGCTGGTTCCGGGCGTGTGGTAAGGTCGGGCGAGCTTCTCGATGACGGCATGGGTCACAGATGAAAGCCCGCAAAGCGTTATCTTAGCGCCTGTAGGCTTCCTGTCGGCGCGCTGGCGGGAGCGGGACGCTCCCGGAACAGCGAGCGGGACCCCGACGAATCGGGGCAGGATGCCCACGCTACACCTCGTGGCATGGCCATCCTCGCCATGACTTTATACGGGCAAGATGCCCGTGGCACACCGCGTGCCTAAAGTGTGGTAGGATATTCCTACGGAGGGTTAGATATGCCAGCAAGCGTCAAAGCAACGGCGGCAGAGTTTGTGGGTAACACGAAGATCGGTGAGAAGGGGCAAGTGACGATCCCCAAGCAGTTCCGGGAGGATCTCGACCTTGCTGCCGGCGCGCCCTTTGCCGTGTTGCGAGTCGGGAACGGCCTGATTCTCCTCCCCGAGCATCAGCGCTTCGAGCAGTTGTGCGCGCGGGTCACCTCCGTTCTTACCAATTTGGGCGTGAAATCTCAAGAGTTGTTGGTGACGCTGCCCGAAGCGCGTGAACGCGTGTTTGCCCGCCACTACGGTGCTCTGAGTTCCAAGGGAAATGGTCGTCGGCAGCCGGGAAAGCGCGTCCATTCGTGACCGCCCGACGGCGGATTCGCCTCTTCCTGGACTCGAACGTCCTAACCGGCGGCATGGTTTCTTCGTGGGGGCTGGATAAAGCGGTCCTCTCACTGTGCGCGGCGGGCATTAGCCGGCTGGTTCTAGCCGAGGTGGTGCGCGAGGAAGTTGAGGAGAACCTCCTGCTCCACGCCGGGAGACTCAGCCCGGCGGATGCCGATCAGCTCATCGAAGACTATCGCCGCCTGATTATGCTATGTGGCCCTGAACGGGTGCCCTTTCCGGACGCCCACCGCGTGCGCGCCAGCCGCCATTTGATTCGCCATGCCGCCGACGTTCCGGTGCTACTGTCTGCTTTAGATTGCCGACCTGACTGGCTCCTGACCCACAACACAAAGCACTTCAGCGAAATGGTCGCGAAACGAACCGGGCTTCGAATTTCCACGCCGAGCGGATTCTTCCGAACCTTCGCTGCCTTGCTTCAGTAAGCGGCGCTACGGTCACTCCTTTTGTGCGTGGGCTTTTCCTTCGATGACGAACCCACGGTCAATTCCAAAGACGAATTGACCGCTACCTCCGGGTCGCACAACCTCAGCCACCGTTCGAACTGTAATCTCTGCGCTTGTAGCTTCGCATCTTGCGCAACTCGATCACCACGTAGGGGTAGGGCTTGCCCTACCCGGCGTTTCGTGGTGAATGTGGAACCAGTGGGCGGCGAGCCGTCCCCCTACACCTTGCGCAACTCGATCACCAAATGGACGTAGGGGCTGGCCTCGTGCCTGCCCTTTCCGGTCGGGATTCTAGCCCGGAATTTGAGGGCACCCACAAGGGGCGCCCCTACGCTTCCTGGTTCGGCGGCAATGTACACAATGCGGCCCGGTGGCCGCAACCAAAACGAGACTCTCCGTGTTCTCTGCGCCTGTAAAGCCTTGACACAGAGATCACAGAGTGTCTCAGCGACCTCTGTGTTTTGTCTTTCCCTGGTCAAGGAGGGCACGGAGGCATTATTGGCTCGAGAAAAAAAACAGGCGCGCCGACAAGAAGTTTGGGAATAACAGTACGGAGGGGACGGCAAGGCGTCCCCCTACCGCGAAAGGCCTTACGGAAACCCGCCATTCTCTACACCAGCTCGATCGTTACCCGGCGCCCAACCATCGCCGCCGCCCGCTGCAAGCTTGAGAGTGTGATGTCATTTTTCGGATCAAGCAGACGGTCAACCTGTGTCCGGCTTGTCTTGAGCAGCGCCGCCATCCGCGACTTGGATATTTTGTTCTTCTTCATGGCCTGGGCGAGCTGCCACGCGACGACCTCCTTAATCGCCTGTGCTTGCGCCTCTTCAAAGATGCTTTCCTCCTTGAGGAAATCATCGATGCTCGAGCCCATATGTTTCTTGCTCATTGCTCCAACTCCTTCTGACGCTTACGAGCCAAGGCTAAATCTTCATCAGGCGTTGTCCGCGTCTTCTTGATAAAACCGTGCAGCGCGACGAGGTGCTCGCGGTAAAGGCATAGTAGGACGCGCGCCGTCTTCTTCGTCGGCAAGTCCGTCCGCACTTCCCACAGCCCATCCCCCAACGGGCGGCACAGCGGCATTCCCACAGGCCACCGCCATTGCGCCCGCAGAAGGTCTTTCCCTATGGCCTGACGCTCGGCTTCCGGAATCCCTTCAGCCATTCCCGCACGGGCTCGCTTCCCGCCTTCGTGCGGTAAAAGATCAGCGGGATTTTTTGCGGCCCCGGGTCGTCTGCCATCATGCACCTTATATGGGACACTGTACCTTATAGTGTACAGATGAGCAAGTTTATTTACTGGAAAGCGGCAGCCCGCCGCGGCGGACCGCACTCCAAAGCTTCCCACGCCCGCTGGCTGGCGCCCCGATTTATCGGGGCGGCCTTTCTCACCGACCGTTTCCAAGGGCCGCAGACCTGTGACGGTCGATCCGCTACGGTCGGACAGCCGGACCTTGCGAATATTCCATTCCCGGGAGGTGCCTTTAGCCGTCATCAATGATCGATTTAATCGCTGAAAACGTTCCCCACAGATTTATAATTTGTCGGTAACACCGAACTGAGGCAGTACCGAGCAGGGGGATCTGCCAGGTTGGATTGGGACTCCGTGCTTGCTGCCGCCACCGCGGCCGGGGAGAGAGCCTCCATGCAATCCAAAAAACCGACGACCCGACATAGGGTTTTCAAGGCGGTCATCATTGTACTGGGCGTGCCGTTCTTGTTGGCCGTCATCTTGGTGATTTATTTTTGGTGGTTTCCACCGCTGAGTCGAGACTGGGTTGTCGAGACGCTGGAGAAGCGCTACCAGTGCGAGGTTGAGCTGAAGAGCTTCAGTACGTCGTTTTTCCCTGCCGGAAGCATTGCCGGCGAGGGACTGGTGCTGAAGCGTAAAGAACGATCTGACCTGCCGCCTCTGGCATCCGTGAGAAAGTTTTCGGTCAGCGTGGATTGGCTCGGACTGCTGCGCCAACCGAGACACTTCGGGCGGGTGCGATTGGA
>JBKQVI010000488.1:0-11062 GCA_052139985.1 Terriglobia bacterium | reverse complement strand
TGATTGGGACAGGCGAACGAACTTATGAAACCTAGACCTCCTCCCCAACCCGCCATTCTCCCTGTCCTAAAGCCTTTCCCTGCAATGGCGACAGACAGGGCTAGCGATTATTTTGGACAGCAGTGATATTGAGACGACCGCGTCGATAGCTCGAGCTTGGTAGGAAACAAACGAAAAATGATCCTTGGGTGTAAAGTAATAATCAATCTTCAGAGTGTACAGCTCCCGATGATCCAACACCCCGTCGCCTCCGACGGGCATCCCTGGCGATACGTAGTTATTGAGAAGGGTGTTGTACGTTGGAGCAGGCAGGTACTTATACCATCCCGGGGCCAGGGAATTCATCAGGCGCGGGTCGCTAGGACAGATTACGTTGGGAGTGTTGCTATTACAACCCATGAATTGGGACCGGAGGTAGGGCATATTGGTTGGTCCCGTAGCTAAATTCGGATTGTAATTGGGATTGGCGGTGGTGGTTGCCGGATCGTAAATCGGGATCAGATTGCCGGCACTGTCCTTCCAATCGCTGAAATCGCCCTGCCTCTCTTGCATTGACGGGACACTTTGTACGGGGCTTGTCAAACCGCCTCGAAGCCAATAATCGTCGAGGGCAAAAAAGAAAAAGGCCTTGCGGTTTGAGTGGGGCCACTTGGGCCACTTTATGGGCCCGCCAATCGTGAAGCCAAAGTCGTTTTCTTGGTCCGTGGGCTTGGTGGGGACGCCATAGGTGCGGGCATTGAGGTCGGTGTTGCGAAGCATTTCGAAAGCGGTTCCGTGAAATGCATTTGTCCCCGACTTGGTAACGGCCGTGATAATGGCAGAAGTCGTGTTGCCGTATTGTGGTTCATAGTTTGAGGTAATGACGCTGAGTTCGTCGACCGTGTCAGGGGAAATGGGATAGTCGGTAAAGATGCTGATCATCCCCCCATTGCCCTCCAGACCCTCGAACATGCTCACCCCGTCCAACAAGGCCTCGTCGCCTGACTGTAAACCACCGTTAATGCGCGCGTCATACGGATTATTGCCGGTCCCGGTGGTTACACCCGGCATCAGAATCACAAAGGAGCCTACGGACCGCTGGGCGCTCGACACCAGCAAAGGAAGCTCTTCGACCACGTTGGGCGCAATGGTCGATTTCATTTCACCGTTCTCATAGTTGAGAGGAGAGGCGTTGGCAGTCACCTCGATGGTCTGCGTGGCGGCTCCCAGCTCCAGCCGGACATTGACGGTTACGGTCTGATTAATGTCGACCGAAATCCCTTTCTGCTCAAAATCCCGGAAACCCTTGGCAGCGACGGTGAGGTTGTAGACCCCAATAATTAGGTTGGGAAAGCGGAAAAGGCCCTCCGGGCCGGAAATACCCTCACGTACAACTCCGGTGCCCACGGCTCTCAGGGTTAGCCCAGCGTTGGGCACTACTGCACCAGTTTGGTCCATTACCGAGCCCGCGATCGTCCCGTTGAAACTTTGGGCCCGCCCTACCGATGATGACAACAAGCAAAGCAGAACGGCACATCCGAAAAGGCCGAACGTCTTGCTTACCTTTCTGAGCATTGAATTCTCCTTTTGACCTCTCGACCCGACGCAAGAACTCTGACAAAGGCAGGAAAGCAAATCTCCGCCACAGCCTGGCTGAAAGAGTTCGTAAGAAATGAGGACCTACACCTCACAAAACTTCTCTGCTGAGTAAAGCCTCGGGCTAAACTTTCATCTTGTTTCGATCTTGCTTCGAACTTGTTCTTGTTGCTGCCACGACTTACACTCGACGTTATGCTATAAATGTGTAGGGGGCCTGTCAATGCCCAGTTTGCGCCTGCTTATGGTTACTTTGCGCCACAGATGGAGGCACGTCGGTACGCATATTTACTGGCGCGGCGCTTTGGGGGTTGGCCGGGCACGCGCATGTAGCCCTAGCTTTGCGACACCCCCGCGCACTGGTTACAGGACATGAAAAAGATCCGCCCCAAATCCCGCATTCCGCAAGTGGCCCTGGTCCTCGAGACCTCCACCCAGTATGGCCGCGGGCTCCTCCGCGGAATCATCCGCTACTCACGGCTGCACGGGTTTTGGTCGCTGCACGTTGCTCCCGGCCACCTCAAGCAGATCCTGCCGATGGCGGGAGCCTGGCGCGTCGATGGCCTGATCGTAAGGAGCATCCCGCCGGCGACCGAGCGAATCCTCCGCTCCAGCGGGGTGCCCTTTGTCGCTTGCGACCTCTCGGAATCTTCCTCTCAGAAGGAGAAGGATTCTTGCGGAGACATCCGCACCCCCGGTGAGTCTATCGCTCGCATGGCGGCCACGCACTTGGCCGACCGAGGATTGCGCCAGTTCGCTTTTTGTGGATTCTCCCAATGTAAATGGTCGGCTTCCAGGGAGAAAGCATTTGTGGGGTTTCTGAAGGGAAGGGGCTTCTCGTGTTCCCTTCACCATGTGGATTCTGCCGGATGGCTGCAGCGTACCCACTGGATTGAAACCGTGGAGCACGAGCAACCGCTCATGACTTGTTGGCTGCGAGCGCTTCCAAAACCGGTAGGTGTGATGGCTTGCAATGATGTTTGCGGTGTCGAGGTGCTGCAAGCTTGCACGACGGCAGGGCTGAGGGTGCCGGACGATGTTGCCGTAGTCGGCGTGGACAACGACGAAATGATGTGTCCGTTATCGACCCCACCCTTGTCAAGCGTGGCGCTCGATCTTGAGAAGGCAGGGTATGAGGCTGCACGGATCCTCGATTGTCTGATGTGCCATCGCCGGAGCCGTGACCATATCGTGTATGTGGAGCCGACTCACGTGGCGGCACGCCGCTCCAGTGATTTCATCGCCCAAGAAGATCCGGTCTTGGCAACCGCGCTACAAATGATACGTGACCATGCGCAGTTTGGGATTGGAGTGCCCGAGGTGGTAGAAACTGTGGGTGTCCCCCGGAGGACGCTCGAACGTAGGTTCGCCCGTGCCGTGGGCAGGTCTATTCTCGGGGAGATTGCGCGAAATCGGATCGAGAACGCCAAACGATTGCTGCTGGAAACCGATCTGCCATGCCGCAACGTTGGGACCGTGGCTGGGTTCGGGAGCCTTAAGTCCTTCACCCGTGCTTTTAGGCTAGCCGTCCGCTGTACGCCGGGTCGCTTTCGGACTCTCTCTATGGCTACCAAGGTGGGTCGTAAGCACCTCAACTAGCCTGAGGCTTATCGAACTCAGCCGCCTAAGAGCCAATTTGACCCGCAGCCGCTACTCTTCCTTTGTGTTGGCACAGGACAAACCCCTGCACAGGCAAGGTGGTGGGGGCTGCCCCCCCAGACCGGCGTGGCGGAAATTAAGATCGACGGTCAGGGCCTGCCCACCGCCTCCCTGGGCGACTCCAGCAGCCTTCACATGGATGATATCGTAATGGCCTTCGGAAATCCTTTTGGGCTCAATTTCAACGGAACTCGTGGCGCCGTGAGCGCTCTCAATCGGTCGGAAGGCGGCATTGAAGACATCCAAAACTTCATTCAAACCGGGGCGCCCATTAATCCGGGGAACTCGGGCGGCGCGCTGGTGAACGTTCAGGGCGAAGTTGTGGGCATTAACACCGCCATTTTGCGTGGTTAGGGCGGCACCGGCAGGAAGGCGGATTTGCCGGCATCGGCTTCGCCATTCCCATCAACATGGCCAAGCACGTAATGGATGACTTGGTCACAACCGGGAAGGTGTCCCGCGGCTGCCTGGGCGCGCAAATTCGGAGCTGGGATGAGGGCCTGGCGCATGCCTTCAATGTGCCGCACACTTCCGGAGTTCTCATCGAGGATGCCACTCATGGGCGGCCCGCTGACATGGCGGGACTGAAGAACGGCGACGTGGCTCGCAAGCATAACGGACAAGATGTCACTGACTCCGCCCAGATGATTGCCTTGGTGACTGAAACGAACCCAGAGAACGGTCGTGACCCTCGAGATACTCCGAGATGGCAAACCCCTCACCGTGAAAGTCCCGCTGGCGGAGAATTCTTCGAGCCTTGGCGTGCACCCCACTTCCGGCACGCCGCCCGCGCAAGGTACCTTACCGGGCGTTAGTGTTCAAACCCTTACGCCGGACCCGCGCCAGCAGCTCGGTGTGCCGACGGACATCCAAGGACTGGTCGTCAGCAATCTCGGTCCATCGAGCCCTGCGGACCAAGGGGGTATTCTCCAGGCGCTGCAGAAGCCGAAGCGCTCTACCAACTGCTTGAACGTGAAGTGATTCCCGAGTTTTATGCGCGTGACGGGCGGGGCATCTCCACGGCTTGGGTGGCACGGATGCGGAACAGCACGGCAAGCTTGACACCGCGTTTTTCCGCGAGCCGCGCCGTGGGCGAATACACCGAACAACACTACCTGCCGGCGGCGGCCTTTCGCGAACGCGCCGCGGAACAAGGCGCCGTGGACAGAACCATCGCCAATTGCGAACATAATATGAAAGAGATATGGGCCGCCCTCCGCTTTGGCGGGGTGAAGGTGCAGACTGAAGGAGCCCGGCACGTCTTTGAAGCAGGGGTGTATCTCGGACGTCTTGATCCGAATGTCCTGCGAGTCGAGCTTTATGGTGATGGGATCAATGGCAACCGGCAGCAGATGTTGCGCCTTCGTCAATTGGCAGGCGCGGCGGGCGGGTACGTTTTCAGTGCGGCGGCTTTGGTGAAAGCAGATCCGGAGACCGTCGTGCGATGGCACCTTGCTGGATTTCGGCTGCGGTGGTGCTATCTTATCCATGAACGAGGGACACGCATCGAGACCTTGAGTAGTACAGGAGTGGGCGCCGCCACGTAACTTGCCGCTAGGGAGATAACGCGCCTGTCGCTGCGGAAAAACTACTGGTTTTCCAGCCCCGGAAACGGGAACATGCGCGGCCTCGGTAGGCGTCAGTTCCGTTCGATCCGTAACATGAGGGCACAATGGGGCAGTTTGCTAAATACTTTGCGCTTGCATTCAGTGCGGTGTTTCCGATGATTGATCTCGTTGGCTCGGCACCTATTTTCCTCGGTATGTTGGGAGAGGGCTGCGGGGAGGTTTTTCGGACGCTCGCGAAAAAGATTGCGATCAGCGCAGCTCTATTTCTTTTGATCATGGATCTGGCGGGGGCGGCGGTTCTCAAGCTGTTTGGCATCTCGTTGCCCGTATTCCTGCATCGGTGTCCAAATTGCATGGAACGGCCTCAACACTCTTAATAATGGACGTGGCCTCCTACTCAAGTGAGGAGAGGTGGCACAGAATGTTTCTTTTTTGGCCAGGGATAGGCGCTGTACATCGACCCGCGGCAATGGCAGGATTACAATGCAAGCGCAGCCTATTCGAAGACTTGGGCCCCGAGCGATGCCGATCGATTTAACCCGATGGAAAAATGAGAATTATGGCATTCGGGCGGTGCTATGGAAAATACTGTGATCCAATTCATCCCCAAGGAAGGCGCAGAGATCCTCTTGGTGCTCTTCCTCTCCTTTCTGATCGGTTTGGAGCGCGAAGAACAAAAGGTGGCGTCGGAGCAGTATCGATTTGGCGGAGTCCGCTCATTTCCGCTGCTAGGCCTCCTCGGCTATGCATTATGCCTGCTTTCGGAGGGAAATCTCCTGTTGCCGGCTGTCGGCTTCACTGTTGTCGGAGCATTTCTCTGGCAATCCTACCGGCACAAGCTTGAGGGAGTGGCGCTGGCCGGGATGACTACGGAGATCTCAGGTCTCGTGGTCTATGTAATCGGAGCGCTCGTTGCGCACGGGCAATATTGGTTTGCGACCACGCTTACGGTGCTTGGCGTGGCTTTGCTTGAGTTAAAGACAGCGCTCGAGAATCTTACCAAGCGAGTGCCGGCCGATGAAATCCTGACGTTCACCAAGTTTCTCCTGCTGACGGCAGTCATCCTGCCCATTGTGCCGAACCGGACGTTTGGCACGTTTGGTTTCAATCCCTTCAAAACGTGGCTGGTGGTTGTCGCGGTGAGCGCCATTTCTTACGGGAGCTACCTCTTGCAAGTTTGGACGCAAGGACATGGAGGTGTTCTGCTTGCCGCCTTGCTGGGTGGAGCTTATTCGTCAACGCTCGCTACCGTGGTGCTCGCCAAACGGGCCAGGGAGCAGTCACGTCCGCATCTATACTCTGGAGCGATGCTCGTCGCCTCCGGCGTCATGTACTTGCGCCTGCTCGCGCTTTTGGGCATTTTCAATCGACAACTGCTCCATCGGCTTGGCTTGCCGTTCCTGCTGCTTGCCGCCGCTTCTCTTCTCGGTGGCTGGCTTTGGATGCGAAGGCCGGATCTCGGCGGTACAGAAGCAGAGCAATCCTTCCAGCCGAAAAATCCGCTGGAGTTGGGCGCGGCCTTCCTGTTCGCAGGACTGTTTGTTGGAATGTTGTTCGTTACGCATTTTGCGCTGCTCTATTTGGGTCGCGCGGGACTCTTCGCGCTGGCGGGAGTGATGGGAATCACCGATGTCGATCCCTTTATTTTGAGCCTCGCGGATTCTGCTTCGACGCTGACGCCGGTTGCGCTCGCCGGGGGTGCAATCGTCATCGCTGCAGCGAGCAACAATTTGATTAAAGGCGTTTATGCATACGGTTTCGGAGACCGGCGAACCGGCACGCAGGGACTTATGCTCCTCGCTGCGTTAGCGCTGCTGGGATTGTTGCCTCTGTTTTTGTAAACTGCACGGCCCGTCATCGCCCTGGCACAAATTGCAAATCAATCACGGTTAAGACATGGTTGAGTGGCATTCAAAAGTGCCTGTTCGGAAATTCGTCCGCCAGTACATCCGCGAACAGGAAAAATGAGGACGGAACCGCCGGGGCAGTTTTGAATTCATGACCAACGCGCGCCTCGGCGCGATGCCTAAACCAACGGGTGACCGACCGTGAGACGGTCCCACTCATCAAGCCATTCGCTCTGCGAGGGGTGTCTGACTTTCCAGCCCTGAATCCCATCCATGACCCCCAACCCGACGACCTCCCGGTCCAGACCTCGGTCCGCCATGCTGCGTAACACACTCTCCCACAGATCGGCCCGCTCGCGGTCAAGCCGCCCTCCCTTTCTTTCCCCCTTTACACACTTCGTGCCGCACTTCAACGTCTGATGGTTACATACCGCGTCCACCAGCCTGCACGTTCGGGTGGAGGGTTGAATCACGAGGTGGTTAGCGGTATGTTGGCGGGTGGCCGAAAATCGAAAAAAGGGAACCTCGAATTGCACGAAGGAATTTACGCACAATGACATCCAGAGAAAGAGTAATGACTGCCTTTCAACACCACCCACCCGATCGCGTCCCGGCGTGGTGTGGGTCGTCGCCGGAGTTCTGGGAAAAGGCGAAGCGGGCCTCTGGATTGGATGACGAAGGGCTGCGCGTACGGATGGCTGACGACTTTCGACGTGTCTCTGCGGCTTACGGCGGGCCGGAATCTAAGCTCTCGCCCGGCGCGACCTCCCGCACGATTTTTGGCATCGAGCGCGAAGGGTTGGGATATGGCCAACCCACGAATCATCCTTTGGCGGCATCGACGATTGCGGACGTCCACGCTTATCTCTGGCCGGACCCCTCGTGGATGGACGTCTCCCACATTCGCGAGGACGCGGAAAAGTACGAAGGGAAATATGCCATTTTGGGAGGGGATTGGTCGCCTTTCTTCCACGATGCTGTGGACCTGCTGGGTATGGACGTTCTCTTCCTCAAAATGTACGATGAGCCGGAGCTGGTGGATGCGATCCTGCAACATCTTGTGGATTTTTACGCGGCCGTTAGCGAGCGCATCTTTGATGCCGCGGCCTCAGCGCTCGACATCTTTTTCATCGGGAATGATTTCGGCACCCAGCGCGGCCCGGTGATGAGCCCTAGCCTCTTCCGGCGTTTCATGTTTCCCCACCTCGAGCGGCTGGCCCGATTAGGGCACGCCTATGGACTGAAGGTGATGTTGCATTGCTGCGGTGGATACGCCCCTTTGATACCGCAAATGATCGAAGCAGGGTTGGATGGCCTGCACGCAGTCCAACCTTCCTGCCAGGGAATGGACCTGCTCACATTGAAGCGCTCTTTCGGCGATAAAGTATTGTTCAATGGGGCAATAGATTCACACCACACACTGATCGAGGGAACACCCGAGTCCGTCCGGGAAGAAACATGCAAGGTTCTCAATATCATGAAAACAGGCGGCGGGTACGTGGCGGGCGCCAGCCACGATTACATCCTCGACGAAACGCCCGTCGAAAATGTCTTCGCGATGTTCGACGCCATCGCCGAATTCGGCCGGTACAACTAAAACCAGTTTCGTTGCGCTCAGCCTCAATGCTTTTCACTTAGCGAGGGGAACGGAACACGAGTGCCGATTGCGGGCGAAGCCCGCCTTGGGCTGCGGTCGCGAAGCTACCGCTCTTCTTCCTTCGCCCCTTGCGACTCGGCCGTATGATCCGAAGGCGGAAAGCGGTAGCTGCTGCTACCGCACTCCAAAGCGCTTCGCGCGAGTGCATTGGACACGTTCCATCCCGTCTTCAACTGTCGATCGAGCCACTCCATGCCCTTGTCGCCATGGCACATCAAACAGGCATTGGGACTTTGCTCTTGTCCAAACTGTACCGTCATCTTCGCATTGGGGATGTCGTCAATGCGATGGCTCCGGGCTCGCGACATCAGCGCATTCATGATTCGCGGCATATGACAGGACGCGCACTGGCTCCCCTCGGAATTCGCCGAATGGCGCGTATGACGCTGCACATTCGCCGCGTCCTTGAATTCGGCATGACACTGGGTGCACATCTCGTTGGGGTCGCCGAGGAAACGCAGGGAAGCGGGGTTTGACGCCGCGTCCTCGTGATGAGGATCGTGGCACGAGACGCAGGTCGCCCCCCCCCTTTTCTGAAACAATTGCTGCGCAGGAAAGATTCCACGATGAAACTTGTTGGGCGGAAGCGGCCATCTTTGAAATGAGCGTTCAGGAAGAATTCGGAATAAGGGCGCGATTTGTATTGCTGAAAGAAAACCTCACGGGAACGGGAATAGTTCAATTCGCCTTCAGGACCCGGCGCGCGGATAGCTGACTGCATGTGACATTGCGAGCAGATGGCCACGGATTCGGCGCTCGATATCCGCGTGAAATCAACTGGCGGTTCAAGTGGGGCTTTCTCGTAAGCTTTGCCTTGCACGCGCCACGCGACGTGCTTCCCTCCAGGCCCGTGGCACATCTCACAGTCAATCCCCGGTTCGCGAAATTCCAGGTTGTCCGGCTGAAAACCTCCGCCTTTGGCGTTTTTCAGTTGGCTGGTGTGGCAGACGGCACAGTTCATCAGGTAGTTTGTAGCGGGACTGAATTTCTCCCATGAACGAGGATCATCGCGTTCCGTCCCGGGAGCGTCGATGATCTTCCAGAAGTTGACCCACCGCCGGTAACGAACGCTGTACTCAATCGGGAAAACTTGAAGCTGGCCATTCGGCAAGCGTGTCACAAAGCCCTGCTGCCACTTTGAGCCTATGGTGTAATTTACGGGGTAACGATGCCAGGATTGATCGGATTGCTTGATATTGAAGTAATGCCGCCCGTGATCTACAACCATGCGCGCGAAAGGCTCGCGCACCTTGCCCTGAATGAACTTATAGCCTTCCCTGTCCTCGATGACCTCGTCGCCAAGATAGAAGACGTTGTTTTCAGTAAAGTCCCCGAGAATGTTCTCAGGGGCGTACGGCCGCAGCATCCGGGCCATTCCAGTATGTGACCAGTTCTGGTAGATGTCTTGGTGGCACATCGCGCAAGTCCGGGATCCGACGTAATCGGGAAGCCCGGTCTTGCCTGGCGCCGCAACGGATGGATCGGCGGACAGAGGCGGTTTGGGCCTTCCGAGTGCTCCGAGATAGTCTTCGAAAGTCTGCTGGGGATTGCGCCGGGATTGGTCAAATATCGTTCGTAGCTTCGCCAGAGCCAGTTCTTTCAGGGGACTTTGCCTTTGGTAGACCTCGGAGATCCACTCGGCGGCTTCGGTCTGGCTTCCCAGGGCCATGTAATTGAGCCCCATCAGATATTCGATTTCGGGATCATCAGGATTGAGGCGTTGCGCGCGCGCAAGAAGACTGATGGAATCCTGTAACTTTCTCGATCTTTCCTCGCCGGGTCGCAAGCTTAGGCCTTGCAGAGTTCTGACCCGGCCCAGAACGAAGTAGCACGAGGCTCTCAATTCCTGCCGGACCTCAGGCCATTGCTTTTCCGGAACTGATTTCGGAGCGTCAAAGCGCTCCAGGTAATCCAGTGCGTCTTGGGCGCTTCGCTCGGCCTCGGCAGTCTGGCCCAATTTCACCTCAGCATTCGCCAGAGGCACAAGAATGAGGATCGACTCGGGCAGGATTTGGAGAGAGGCGCGGCCATTCTGCAAAGCTCGGTCGAGTTCCCCCAGGTCAAGATAAGCCTTAGCCACAATCTCGTAGACTTCGGGCAATAGCCAGGACCTCGGATATTTCCCCAGGAAGGCCTCGCCCAGGTCCACCTTCGCGCGTGGCGTGCGTGCACCGTAGATTTTCAGAAGGGCAGCCCGCTCTGCAGGGTCGGTAATCTGGTCGATGACGGTGAATTTCGGGTTGCTCTCAAGAATCAATGTGTCGGTGTTCTGCGCGTGCGCTGTGGCCGAAAAAACGAACACTAACACAAATGTCCACAGATGGAGGAATATCTGGCTCGCTCCCTCCGGGCATCGTCCCAAGCGGCGTAGCGCAATTCCTGGATGCATTCGCAGCGCCCATTCAGCGAACCGGATTCCGCTTGCAAGCTTCAATAGACCAGGTCAGGGAAGTTTCGCCCTGTGTCATCGCCAGAGCGAATTTTAAATGCCGAGTCTGCACGTGTCAACGTCGCCCAAGTTAGCCTCTGTGGACGTAGCGTGGGCGTCTCGCCCGCTGTCACGGGAGCGTCCCGCTCCCGTCCGGAAGCCACGGGCAGGATGCCCTCGCTCCAGCGGGCGAGACGCCCACGCTAGTGCGCCTGAGAGCGCACCTGGTTGGAGGGGTGAAAGTCCGCTCCAAGTCAACGTAACTTGTAACCGACTGCAACTGCGTCGTGGCGACACGGGGTGGGGAGCAGCAGGAGGTGAACGGCCA
>JBKQVI010000487.1:0-2565 GCA_052139985.1 Terriglobia bacterium | reverse complement strand
CTCCATCGACCTGCCGTGGACGCGAGGGTGCGTGGCATGATGATAGGCATGCGGAGTATTCACAGCCCTGACCCCCACACCCGGCGGTCCCCGGCTGATGACAACGCCGGATGCCCGCCACCCTCTCCCCCAAGGGGGCGAGGGCTGGGAACTCATACTAAACTTGATCTCCCTTTACAACATTTGCGGTCGTCGCAAATGTAGAAACTCCAGACACGAGCAAGATGCCCGTGCCACCTCCCCGGGAATCTCAGCTTTCGCTTTTTGTCGCGCGCCTCTTTTTGCTTTTTGCTTTGATACCTCTGATATAATGCGCGCCCTTGCGCCACATTCCGTTCAGAGGCGTGCTGGGGAATGCCTTCTCACCTTACCCGACTTTGAATTGATCGAGCCAAAGCGGTAGGGCTGGGGGATGCGGATTAAGGCAAGAAAATGGATCAGAGTCTCCTTTCAAATTTTGACCTCGCGGGGCAAGCGGCAATCGTTACCGGCGCTTCAAGAGGCCTCGGCGTCAGCTTTGCGCGGGGGTTGGCGAAAGCAGGATGCAATCTTGCTCTGGCCGCCCGAGATTTGCAGGCGTTGACGGGCGTCGCTGAAGAGCTCAAAACCTATGGCACGAGAGTCGTTCCGGTCAGAGCGGATGTCCGCAAAGGCGGGGACGTCGAGAGTATGGTGCAGCAGGCGCTGCATGAATTCGGCCGGATCGATACCCTTGTCAATAACGCCGGGATTTCCGCCGTGGCCGCCGCCGAGGAGATGACCGTAGAACAGTGGGAGGGCGTCATCGATACCAATCTGACCGCTCTTTTTCTTTGCGCGCAGTGCGTGGGCCGTCGGATGCTCAGCGCTGGCAGCGGAAGAATCATCAACATCGCATCGATGTATGGAATCTCCGCCGCGAGTTTCGTACCGCAGGCCTCCTACGTTGCCAGCAAGTCTGGTGTACTGGGCCTGACTCGGGAGTTAGCGGTCGAGTGGGCTCCGCGCGGAGTCCAGGTGGTCGCTCTGGTGCCGGGTTTCTTCCGGTCGGATCAGACGATTTGGGCTTTCGAGGAAAACAAAGAATTGGGGCAGAAGTTGCTTGCTAAAGTGCCCATGGGCCGCTTGGGAAAGCTCGATGAGCTTGAAGCCACCATCGTATATCTCGCGTCGGCGGCGTCGGCTTACATGAACGGGCAGGCGCTGGTATTGGACGGCGGATTTCTTGCCTGGTGACAAGGCTCCAGAACGTTTATCAATAGGATGAGGTCTAGGGAGGAAAGCCCGTGAATAAAGTGGGTTTCGCTTTGATTGGATGCGGTTCCTGGGGCCGCGTGCACGCTCGCGCCTACGCGGCCTCGCCTTCCGCCCGCTTGGTCGCCGTATGCGACCAGGACGCGGGCCGATCCGCGGCATTCGCCGAGGAGTTCGGATTCAGCGAGCACGACACCGACTGGCGCGTTTCGCTCGCTCGCCCCGGCGTCCAGGCGGTGGGAATTGCCACGCCGGATTTCGCGCACGGTGAGATCGCGCTGGCGGCCATCCGCGCCGGGAAGCACGTCCTGGTGGAAAAACCGCTCGCTACCACTGTCGCCGAGTGCGAGCAGATCCTGGCCGCGCAGTCGGCGCACGGCGTCAAGCTGATGGTTGATTTTCACAACCGCTGGAGCCTTCCCTTCGTCAATCTCCGCCGGGCGATTGTTGCGGGCCAACTCGGTTCCGTCATGATGATGAACCTTCGGATGAATGACACGCGGTTCGTTCCCACCCGCATGTTGAGCTGGGCCGCGAAGTCTTCACCGTTGCAATTTCTGGGAAGCCATCTGGTCGACCTCATTCATTTTCTTTCGGACGCTGGGGTGAAGCGCGTCTATTCCGTGAGCCGGTCCGTGGTGCTGAAGAATATGGGAATCGAGACCCCGGACTTCTTCCAGTGCATTCTGGAACTTTCCAGCGGTGCCACCGCGGTGATCGAGAATTGCTGGATTCTGGATGAGCACGCCGCCAGCGTGTTTGACTTCCAGTGCGAAGTGGTGGGAAGCAAGGGGACGGCTTACATCAACGCCAGCCATCACCGCATGGCCGAAGTGCATAGCGAGAAGGGTGTGGAACTGCCGGACGTGTCGGCGGCGGCGGACCTTTACGGCAAGCCGGTGGGGTTCGCCGTGGCGTCGATCCAGCATTTTATCGATTGCGTAGCGAACGATCGGCCGCCCATGGTCACGGGCGTAGACGGCCTGGCGGTGGCGCGGGTGCTGGCGGCGGCGGAACAGTCTGCCCAAACGGGGTTGCCGGTGGAGGTCAGCTAGCGTCACGTACCAGGTTTGGGGGAGTTTTGAACTAATTTGTTTCCGCGTGACCCCTCACTCCCACGGCGGGCAAAACGTGGGTGACGGGGTCGCATTACAGGCGTTGAAGGGGAAGGAAGGCCTTGCAAGCCCGCAAAGCGGGTGGCATCGTGTCATCCTTGTCCAAAATAGGTGTTTGTAGAAAGTCAACAGTTGCCCTCCTGCGGTAGCGGTTTCAGAATGATGTTGCTGACGCATCACGGATCGCCGCCGAGGAGGGCGCCACCATGGTACAAGT
>JBKQVI010000486.1:0-36108 GCA_052139985.1 Terriglobia bacterium | reverse complement strand
CACTTATCCGCGCCGCACACCCACACCCGACGACCCGGACCATCCCCACGCGCGTGGGGATCACGGTGACCAGCGCCATATAGGACTTGCCGGGAACGGACCATCCCCACGCGCGTGGGGATCACTGCGGAATGGAGGGACTGGGGCGGGTACGGTGCGGACCATCCCCACGCGCGTGGGGATCACTCTGAATTCCAAAGGACTTAGACCGACGATTTAGGCGAAAGACCGGCGTTTTGCGGTAGTGACGCTGTGGTTTCGTCCTCCCATTTCTCGGCCACCATCCAGAGACCGCTGACTTCGACGCCCTTGCGGTCGGTGGGGCCGGTGGTATCGATTTTGAAGCCCTGGCAATTCGGATAGCTGTTGACGATCAACAGGCCGATCTCGCCGGCGTTGCGCTTAATGTACTCGATGGTTTTCTCATGGGTACGCCGGTTGAGCGAGCCGACGAAGACGTTGGGGCGCGGCTCGATGAACCAGCGTTTCAACATGCCGCGAATGGCATCCGGGGTGTCGTTGGCAACGATGACGGTCATGCAAGAAGGCCCTCCAAATCTTTGGGAATTCTCTGGAGCAGTTTTTCCTGCTCGACGCGTTCCTTCAGCAGCGTGCGGACCAGGTCGCCCTTGTCATTGGCGTCCTGGCGCATGGCCTGAAACGCCGCCGGAAAACTGGTGATTTCCTTGTACAGGTCCGCCACGTCGTAGATGAAGGGCAGCGTGCCGCCGTCGTGAACGAATCCCAGCGAAGGCAGGTAGCCCAGCGAACAGAGCACGGCGGCGCACAAGGCGTAAAGGCTGGCGTTGGCCGTCGAGAGGGCGCGATTGATGTTGTCCGCCAGGTTCCAGTTGGACTTGTCGTAGTTGCGCCCTTTCCACGTGACGCCAAACTGCTCGCCGAGTTCCGCGTATTTGGCGCGCACGCGCAATCCCTCCATGCCGCGCAATTCCGTGACGGAATACGCCTGCACATCCACGCCGGGGAACCGCTGCACAAACATGCGCCGGGCGATTTCGGTGCGCTTCTTCTTATCGGCCCATGCGGCAGCGTGCTTGCGGGACATCAGGTTGTCGTGATTGGGGGTGATGCCGAAAGCGTAGAAGCGCATCCCCTCCTCGCCAATCCAGCAGACAGGGGTATTGGAATCGGCGCAGGCCTTCATGGCGGCGTGCGTCACCGTGGTGCCCGGCCCCAGCAATACGGCCGACAGCGTAGCGACCGGCAGCCGGTACACCAGCCGGTCCGCGCCGATCCACTTGATGCTGGAGTCATCCACCTCCAGCCGTCCATGTTCGAGATAAATCGGCGTCCACCGGTCTTTCGCCGGCGTCAGCGTCTCTAACGGCGGTTTCTCAAAGATAGGCATAGGGCGATTTTAGATTTTCGATTTGGGATTTTCGATTGCACGGCCCGGAACCAGCTTGATGCGGCGAGGGGCAAATAGACGCCCTTCCACGCCACTTGACGTGCTCGTGCCAAAGCTCAGCGGTTGATCAGTCCATGTATCGGTGCCGTCTCCGAAGTCAGCCACCTCCTCGATCCTGGCGAAGTGATCAAATGGAGGAAGTCCAGTGGCTTCAATCCCATCAACACGGCTAACGTGCTGCAACAACGCGCGCTCACAATTCTCGCGATTGGGGAAGACGCCTAATGCGCATTCCAGCTGCACCGAGCGCACGAGTACAGGTGAGGCTGGCGGGCACGACTTACGCCCTAGCCAAACACCCCAGACAGGATTTAGCAAGTGGCGCGCGGCCTGCGTTACCACCGCTGCCTCCCCCGGCAAAAGCACACCGAAGCGGGCGTCCACCAGATACTCGCGCCAAGACTGAACGGTATCCGTGGCGCGGGGTTTGGGATTGTCTGCCGTGCGGTAGCTCTGAATCGTGTGATAGTCCACGAGCCGCCGTACGGGAAGCGGGCGGTCCTGGCGTTGCGGCCTGTGCCTGGGAATCGTGGCGCAGACCATGCCTGCCCCGGGTGGCGAAAACGTGGTAAGAGTTTCCTTCTCGCGGGGCGATCCTTTGGGCACACCCATAGCGGCGAGCACAAGTCCGAGCACGCCGCTCTTTGTGGGGAACATGGCCGTGTGGCGCCGCTCGAAGCGGCTCTCAAAGCCCCACGACTGGAGCGGCGCGTCCAGCCATAACGCGAGCCAAGCGACATCATTCGACATGGGTGACGAGTCCTTCAATAAACTGATTTAGTGGGGTTTCTTCGGACAACCGTACCTCGCCGTCCTTACAGATAAGCGGGGCGAGATCGAAGACTTTCTTCATCCGGGAATAGTGTTTCTCCAAGGCTTCGATTGACGGTTTGAGCCAGCCCTCCCCGTTGGCCCGCACGGGGGCTTCGAAGGCGTTAACGAGTTGCATCGGCTGGCCGGTAGTGACGACCCCCAAGACGTATTCAGGCGGCAGGTTGGCGTTCATGCCCGTATGCTTGGCAGGGGGCACGGCCAGAATGATGGCGCACAGGAAAGCTCGCACGACTTCCTGACGCTGTTCTTTGCTAAGAGATTTCAGGTGATCCTTATCGCGCAGCATGTCCAAATCCAGCGCCGCGTAGCGATAGTAGCAAGCGGCGTTAAACTCCGCGTGACCCATGTTCGCCGCGCCCGGCTCTTCCTCTGGGCGTTCGTCGTCAACAGCAGTCCAGAAATCGAGGTCGTTGTCGCAACCGTGCGTGGAGATGGCGTGGCTGAACAGGCCTGCGGCCTCGATGTTCAGTGTGGCGTCATTGGCCACCATGCGGCCGAAGATGGCGATGTCCGCCGCGTCATTGTGACTAAACTTCTTCGCGGCTTGTGAAGCTGCCTGTTGTACTTTTTTGCCCGCCTTGCGCGCATCCACAATCGCGTTGGCCATCGCGCGGATTTCGCCAGGCGAGAAATAGAGGAGGGTACTGGTTTCGGCGCCACCTTCCTCGTCCGGTTCAGTAGATTGGTCGGTCTTGCCCTTCCTGCCTCCGGTCCTGGGTTCTTCGTTGGACTGCTCCTTCTTCAGTTTCGACAGGAACGCGTCGCAAACCTCTTGTGCGGTTTCGGTCGCTTCTTTGTCGGGCAGGCCGAGCTTGACCAGTTCCGCGTTGAGATTTTCGGCTGCCTTGCGCGTTCGGCTGCCCGCGAACAGCTTTCCGTCGCGGTCCTTTTCGCTTTCTCGCGCCAGCCGTCGAATTTCGCGCTTGAGACACTGGCTGGAAATGCGGGCCCGCGTTACTCCGCCGAAGATGGCGGTCTTAGGCGCGCCCGTGTCGTCGCGGTTCAGACAGGACGGCGGGAATGGTTGCAGGATGTGAAGTGCGATGTGTTTCATAACTTCTCCTTTGTTTTCGGTTGGGAGCTGGGGTCTTCGTCGAGCGGTTCGATTAGGAGCAGGCCAAATCCGAAGGCCTTGGCGCTGCCGATGCCGTTCGCAAAGGTATCTTTGAAGGCGTCGCAATTTCGCACCCGCAGGCAGCCGTCGAAATCCACGGCGCCGAGCGTGCCGAGCCGTCGTTCCTTCTCGATTGAGAAGTGCTGCAAACCACGGGGAGTAATGCGTAGCGTGCCATGCTCCACTTCAAAGCCGCAGGCTTGAGCCTTTCGCTCCATCCACGCACACAGGTCCGTGATTTCGTGTACCCGCACACGCTTGCCTTGGCCTTGGTGCAAACCGTCCGGACCTTTAGGCGTGACCTTTTTAGTGGGGTTGGCTCGCAGGCTGAAACGGTAGCGTTTGTGCTCAAGGAACTCGGGCCTGATGTGCTTGGTCGCCCAGTTGTATTCGTAATCCGGGCACCATGCCGGGCGCACGGGTGCGGTAACGGACAGGATGTAGAGACGAAAGCCGCCCTGCCGGGGGTCTTCGTCCAGTCGCGTGAGGAAAAAGCGCGGCGCCCCCTCCGGCCGGCGATCGTTGCGCTGGCGATCCAGGTGGGGAAACGCGTCCCAGACGCGCTGATGCCAGTCGTAGACGTCGTGAATGTGCCGCATCACCGCCGTCTCGTAATCCAGGAACACTCGGGTCAGGTAGCTCATAGCTCGGTCCACTCGTCGCTCTCGACAGCATCGGGCTGCCAGTAGCTGCTAGCCCACCGGATGCGGATGCGCTCGCGGCGCGCGGTATCCGCTATGTCCCAGGCTAGTAACGCCCGGAGCAGTTCCTCGTAGTAAACATCCACTCCCTTGGACTTTGCGAGCCGCACAACGGGCAGGATGCGCTCGCACAATTGGCGGGCAGACTGCGCCGCCAGCAATCGCCGAAAGCGAGGGTCAAAAGAACTCTTACCCTTCTTGCGGGTTGGTGCTGCCAGCTCATTGCAGGCGACGCCGAGGTTGTACTTGTACGCTGGTTCCCGTTCGCGTTGAGGTTGCGGATAGAAGGCGAAAGCTGCGCCTATGGCGGTCCAAGCAGGATGCCGCAGGTCACCTCCGCACTGACGCACGAGCGGCCAGGCCAGATGACGCGTGGCAATACTGGCCCCGCGTCGGAGATTGGCTCGAGCGCCGGGATTTGGCGGACGCTGTCCCGGGCGACTGCCGCACAGCGCGCGTAACCGGCCAAGGAATTCTGTCACGTGGTCGGGATGTTCAAATGACTGGTTCATCGGTTACTCCATGTCTAATCTGCCGACCGCTTCGGCCTCGGCTGACGCCGCAGCATCTCCAGCCGTCCCTCGCCAAAAGCGACAGCCTGCCGGGCGGTCGCGCGCGGACATGCGATGGCGAATGCATCTTCGGCAGCCCGCCTTATCAGCGGCCCCCACCGAAGCTCGTGGCGTGAGTAATCGAGATAGTAGGGTTCGCCGCACTTCAATTCGTCGGGAGGATTCAGGCACAGCCCGATGAGGGTGTCGCGAGCGCTGGCCTCAATGGCTGTCCAGAAAAGTGAAACTGCTTTCGATTTCAGAAGGCGGGCGCGCTTGCGCGCCTGCGGACGACCGAGGTCGTCGCCCAGTCGCCGACGGTAAGCACCGATGCCGTTGCTCAGGGCGCCCTCCCAAGCCTTGGCAAACTTGACGCCGCCGTCATAGAACGCTTGGAAGTCAGTCGAAAGCGCGCCGGTTGGCAAATGCAACACAGACTCGACTGTGTTCTCGATGTTAGCGGTGTTAACAACCGTGAGGCCGCCGACCCAAAGATCGATTGGAGTGCTCCCACCAAAGCGTTGCAGAGCCAAACACCCCGCGCGCCCTTCCTTGTCAGAGCGCTGCTTGGCTATGATCGCGGGAAGGTTGCGCCACACCGCGGTAGACGACGAACCCTTGAGTAGCCAACGCTTGGAGCCATCACTAAATGTCGTAGCCATCGGCTCACGGAAACCGTTCTTCCTGAAACTCGGATACGTCAACCCCTTCCGTTCTAGGGTCATCTTCGCGATCATATTATTGCCAATTTGCTGCAGCGAGAGGCCTTTCGTGATCGGCACGAGGCGACCCAAATAAGTCGCTGTCGCCACACGACGCCATTTGTCTTCACGCTGCCAGCCAGCGGGGAGCGTCCATACCGGCTGCCCCCAAGCCCCAACCCCGAGCGATTCTTCCACTGACTCCCGGTCCAGTAAGTTCAACCAGACTGTCTCGGCTAGCGTGCGGCCTTGCAGGATGGTGTGCAACATGTTGTCGTCGCCGCATGGGCACTTGCCGGTGTAACCCGATCCCCCCGGAGGCGTGAAGCATTGGAACGTAAGAAGTGGCAGCGCAAGTTCGATGGGAGGGAAGGCACGCACTTCCAGGCTGGCGCCACCGTTGTCAAAGATGGTGGCATTGTTCCCGGTCGCGAGTGCGAAATTCAACTTTGTAACCAATTCCTCGGTCGAATCGGACTCCTGTCCCGGAACCAGCGCCCTCACCTGTTCAAAGCGTACCCCAGTCCCCAGAAGTTCAACCCCCCCGCGGTGCTCCCGCAAGTGGCTGCGTGCAGCCTCGGAGACGCGCGGTTTGCAGTGAAGCCAATCCTCATGGTCTTTCGGACCTTTCAACCCTGCGTGGGCGACGCATAGCAGCAACCGCATCAGGGCGATGCGCTCGTCTGGGCGAACTGCGAGGTCGCGAATTCTCTCACCGTCAGCAAAGACCTGTTCAAGGCTTACTAAATCACGGGAGCCATCAGTGCTGAGTACGGGAATCCAAGGTTCAGTCGCAAGATTCATCGTCGTCTTCATGCTGGGTTGGGGGTATCCTACCACGTCCGCTGCTTCGCTGGACTACAATGCCCGCGTCTTCGTCGTAAAACAGGCGCGATGGCTCGTTTTGACCCGGCCAGTAGATCGGGCCATTGCGTTCGCTCCTGACAATGCCAAGGGCAAATGGAGGCCTGGCGTAGCCCTTAAGCGCGGGAGGCAGATGTTCTGAGCCTTCGCGAATTATCCAAGCATCCACGCGAGCAAGATTGTAATAGATTGTCTTTTTAGCGGGAAAATCCCACTCCCGGAAATGGATGGAGAAAGGCCGTCCGTGCAGTGGCGCCAGCTCCAAGTCATTCCCGCGCTGCCTAGCACCACGAACGAGCAGCAACCAGCCCGTTTTGAGTTTGCTCCGCCGGGTCTGTACTCCCTCTTCATCATCAAGTTCTTCCATGCTCCACACGCGAGTCACCGCTTCAGCGCGATCTTGGAGGCTCTTACGTTCCTCTGCGAGCTCAAGCCGCAACTCAGCCCAACTTTTTCGCTCGGCAGAAGCTGGTTTGTAGGTCGCCTCAAGCAGTCGGCGGATATCAACGGGCAAGACCAGCTTGCCCCGCTCTGCGAGCTTGCGCCACTCGACGAGCGAGCGCAGAAGAACGTAGGGCGCGTAAACATAAGCCGATTTGCCAAGGGCTTTTTTCAGTACGCGGGCGTCGCCACGGTTCGGAATTGCCGGGCAGGTCACCCAGGCTTCGCGCCGCGCCGTGTCTGGCCGTCGCGCCGCCATTTGGGGAAGTTCCTGATGCCGCCAGAGCCGACCGATGCGTTGGAGTAGCATGTCCGTCGGCGCCAGGTCCGTTAGGAGAAAATCGGCGTCAATGTCCACGCTTTGCTCGACGACCTGCGTCGCGATGAGCACACAACCTTGGGGACGACTCGCCGGGTCCTTGCCGAGTCGGACCATCCATTCGTTCTCCAGCTCCTCGCGCCGGAAGAAGGGGAAGCGGGAGTGCAAAAGTGCCACGCTGGGCCCACCCTCGCAGTTGGCACTGCGAAGTGCGCGGTAGGTCGTCTGAGCTTCGCCCACGGTGTTGCGAATCCACAGCACGCATTCGCCGCGCTCGGCCCGGCGTAGGCATTCGGTGACCGCATCGTCATCGGCGAGCTCGACACAACGAACCGTCACCTCCTTCGCCTGCTCTGATTCGCCTTCGAGTTGACGCAGTTTTCCCCCATCCGTAGGAAGAATCGAAAGCAACGGGTAATGATCACGTAGTCGGGTATTCTGTGGCAGGCACAGTAATTCGCGCTTCCGCTGGGCGGTGAGTGTGGCGGAGAGAATCACAATGGTTGCCCCAAGTTCGCGGAGTTGCCGAATCAGATGATCGACCAAGGTGCCGGTGTAGAGGTCATAGCTGTGGATTTCATCCAGGATGACAACCTTGCCGGCAAGAGCGAATTGGCGCACGAAGAAGTGCTTCGCCGCAACCACGGCAAGCAGCGCTTGGTCAATCGTGCCCACGCCATAAGGAGCAAGCAATGCGCGTTTAGCGGAGGCAAACCAGTCCCGTGCGACAGCGGGTGTTTGGTCGTCATGTCCAGCCGGTGAGACCACCGCGCAGGAGTCGTCTAGCAACCACGAACTGGCGTGGGCCAAACGCAGGCAGGCAGGTTCCGCAGCGGCGCGCTCCAGAAATTGCCGCACACGCAGGTGAATGCGATTGCTGGTGACTTGGGTGGGCAACGCAAAATACAGCCCGTTGGCTGCGCCGCACTCGATAACCCGATAGGCCAACGCCAACGCTGCCTCAGTCTTTCCCGTGCCCATTGAGGCCTCGATCAATGCGACTGCCGGCGGCTCTGCCAAGCCGCTTGCGCGGCTTTGGATGTCCGACGGCCTTTCGAACCCAAACAAATCTGCGAACGTCAGCTTCGGTCGAACTCGGTACGCGCCCCAGCCGATGTCCGCCACCGCCCGCTTCGCGTTGCCTTTCGCTTCCTCATGGCCGCGCTGCTGGTCGTTAGCGGGCGGGCCAAAGAACCGCTCATTGGAGCCAATCCAGTCGGCTACGGAGATCAGGCCGGCCAAACACCAGAGCGCAGGTTCGGGCAGTTCCGGCGGGGTGCTCGGCAGCTCGCCGAGGAGCCGCTCCAGCTCCGTGATTAACAGTCGGCGTGCGGGTGACGCCCAATCAGTGGGATCGCTCTTTGGCGGTTTCGCAAACAGCTTCCCAAATAGGCTGCCGTGATGGGCACCGACACAGTGCGCGATGCGCTCCCAACGATCATCGCCCCACTTCGCGCGAAAATGCTCCCGCAATGCGAATGCCGTCACTTTTCCGTGATGGGTCTCGCAAAGAGCCCAGTTCTGGGCCTTGGCGATTGCAGCAAGTTGGTACTTGACCAGCCACTCCGGCCACTTCTGTTGAAACCCCGGCGATACCTTACCAATGTCATGCAGGGCGGCGAGGGTAGCCGCGCCGGGTGGGATTACCTTGTGGAGTTGGGGGGGTACCCGGGCAAGAAGCGCCTCAGCGACGCAACCGACGTTCAGGCAGTGGTCGAGCACGCTGACGCCGGGGTTTCCATTTTCGGTCGTCTTGGCCCAGCACTGTTCGTAGGGAAGAACGCCGTTCGTGGTGGACGACTTTCTGCCCCTCTGGGGTGGAGCGGGCACGGGCGAGATATTACCAAAACGTAAAGCCAAGGCAAAGCCTTATGTCATCAGGCCAGTTCACAGCGGAGCTGGTAGCGCACAGGTACGCGCATTTCGCGTTCCTGTGCGGCTCTTCATCGGGTATCCGCATTGATCACTGAAGTGGCTAGTGGTCGGTGGTTAGTGGCTAGCAAGACCGGAGAGGCAGGGTCAGACCGTTCAGGCGGCAGCCGTCTGGCCATGGGGCAGCTCGAACACGGAACATTCCGGGGCGACCTTAGGGCGAAGTCCGCAACTCTTCGCGGATGACGCGCCGCAGGGTTTCCTCCAGAGTAGGTTTCTTTCCGCTCTCGATGTGCTCGCGCAGAGCCTTATTGATCAAGGTCTGATAATTGCCGCCCCCGCGCGGTCCACCGCTGTTCCACACAAGAAGCGAGCCAATGGGGTAGTCCAACCACAGCGATTCGAGCAGGTCGCGAACCTGAGTTGATTTCCACACGAAGCCTCGTTGGAACTCGGGAATGCTCCAGCTATGAGCCACTGCTCGATCTACAAGTTCACGGATCTTCACGCCTTCGTAGGCCATCCATTCCTCCTAGTTTGTACCAGGTCGCCGGGCCTAGCACTTGTTTAGGTTCGCCAGCCTAAACGGGGCTCGGATTTGTCGGCCTCGGCTCTCAACGGGGTCACACAATATACACATCAAGGGATTCCAGCAAGTGTAGCGCGATCTGTGTCGCGCGATCTGATTTTTAGGTCCGTAGTCCTTTGTTGTCGGCAGGCAGGCGCAGAGCAACGCTATGCGAGTCGGTCAATCGATGCTCGTCGATGCCAACGTCGCGGGGTTTCACCCTGCATCATCCAGCCAAGCAAGGCGGCCGAGTCGTTGTAAATGCGCAGGGGTTTTGATAACGTAAACGGTGAGGTAACGTACGGATGGTAAGAACGGTCACACTGAATGCGGACATTCCCGTCAGCCGGGAACTGCGGATCACATTGCCTGCGGACGTGCCCACCGGGTCTGCCGACATTGTGATTACGGTTTCCTCCCCCCCGGCCTCGAACTCGGCCACTTTTGACGACCTGCTGAAATCCGAATTCCTAGGGATGTGGCGCGATCGCGCCGACATCGAGGATAGCGTGGAGTTCGCCCGGAAGCTCCGGTCGGAAGGGTGGAGCAAGCCCCACCATGAACCTTCTTGATACGGACGTTCTTGTCGATTGTCTGCGCGGAACAATCCCTGCCCAAGCGTGGCTCAAACAACTCGCCACGCAATCGTTCGCAGTCCCCGCGGTGGCGGCCATGGAACTGGTGATGGGTTGCCACGACCGCGCCGATCTGGAACGAATCCAACGGTTCCTGGCCGCATTCGAAGTGGTTTGGCCAGAGCCGTCCGAGTTCGCCGCAGCATACCAATTACTGTTGACTCACCGGCTGAATTCGGGCCTCAACATCCCCGACTGTCTTATCGCTGCGGCCGCCCTGACCCGCAGCGCCCGGTTGTATACCTTCAATTTCAAGCATTTTCGGGTTGTGCCTGGGCTGGATGTTGCCCAGCCTTTTTCACGCCCCTGAAAATCCCAAGAAGCGTACCGCGCGATGAATCGGTGGCGCTACCCCCCGATTTCTGTTCATCGTCCAGAATTCATAATTCACCTTTCACTATTCACTCTTCACAATTCATTCCGCCCATGCGAGTATTGCCTTCCAACCGCCAATACCGAGGTTCAAACCATGGCCAACCGAGAACTTGTCAAGATTCTCCTGGAAGGGGTCGACGCTTGGAACAAATGGAGGTTAGGGATTCAGGTGATAATCCCAGACCTTAGCGGCGCGAAGCTCGTGGGGGCGGACCTCAACGGGGCCGATTTCCGCAGGGCGGACCTCAGCGGAGCGGACATCCGCAGGGCGGCCCTCCTCTTGGCGAATCTCACGGGAGCAAACCTCCACCAGACAAATCTCGGTTGGACGAACCTCAGTTTGGCGGACCTCAGCGACGCAAACCTCAGCGGGGCGAATCTTATTGCGGCGGACCTCACCAAGGTGAACCTCAGCGGGGCAAACCTCGATAACTCGGATTTTACATATTCTAGAGTGAGCGGCACAGTGTTCGGGAACACCGACCTCAGCGCGGTGAAAGGGCTTGAAACAGTTCGGAACGAAGGCCCTTCAAGTATCGACATCGACACGATTTATAAATCCAAAGGCAACATTCCCGATGCTTTCCTGCGTGGTGCGGGCGTGCCCGAGGAATTCATTACCTACATGAAGTCGCTAGTCAGCAAGCCCGTGGATTACTACAAATGTTTTATCAGCCATTCGAGCAAAGACGACGCCTTCGCCAAGCAGCTTTATGCCGACCTAAGGGCGAAGAACGTCCTTTGCTGGAAGTTTGACGAAAACGCCAAGTGGGGTGAGCCGGTGTGGGGTGAGATTGACACCGCCATCCGGCACTATGACAAGCTCGTGGTGATCTGCTCCAAGCATTCGCCCAAAAGCCCGCCCGTCATTCGCGAAATCGAGCGCGCCTTGCAGAAGGAAGACCGCGAACATAGGAATGTGCTGTTCCCCATCCGCATTGACGATTACCTCTTCGACGAATGGGATCACCCCCGCAAGGCCGACGTGGTGAGCAAAGTGATCGGGGACTTTCGAGGGGCAAACGATCTCGCGGCCTACGCCAAGGCCTTCCCCCGTTTTCTCGACGCGCTCAACCGCCCCCAGCAAGCCTCCAAGACCGGGTAGCCCCGCGCGGCGGGGCCGCAACCAAAGTCGTGGCATGGCCATTCTGGCCATGAACATCACGGGCAGGATGCCCGTGCCACGTCGCGTGTTCGTGTAGGGGCCAGCGCTGCCGGCCGTGGGCCGAACGCCGTTCGGCCCTACTCGGCGTCGCAGTCGCCCCGCGACCGGCAAATCTCCGCGATCTTCTCGACAGGGAATAACACACCCGTTTCGTTATTCGCCCACATCGGAAAAGCAGTGGTCAGTCGTCAGTTGTCAGTGGCTAGCTGGAGAGGCACAGTCAGACCGTTCAGGCGGCAGCCGTCTGGACGTGGGGCAGCTCGAACACGGAACATTCCGGCTCGACCTTAGGGCGAAGTCCGCAACTCTTCGCGGATGACGCGCCGCAGGGTTTCCTCCAGAGTGGATTTCTTTCCGCTCTCGATGTGCTCGCGCAGAGCCTTATTGATCAAGGTTTGATAATTGCCGCCCCCCGCGCGGTCCACCGCGTCCCGAAAGTATGCCAGAATGTCCGTGTCCAGGCGGATGGTGATGCGTTCCTTGCCGGGCGGCAGCGGCAACACCGCTCCACGCTTGCCTTTACTGAAATCGTAAGTTTTCCTGTGCTTTCTCGGCATCCCACACGATCTCCATGCCTTAAGCATACACTTGTATGCACGAAAGCTCAAGTGGGCGACAGGGCAGCCGGGGGAAAAAAGGGGCTGGGTGCTAGGGACTTGGGATCGGACACGGGGACGGGCGGCGGGGCGAATCACATTCCCGGTGGGGTCGTGGTACACTGACACGTTTCCCTCTCCGTTTGTTTGGGGTCTGCGATTTCCCCGGCTTGTAGAAAGCCCTGCTGCGGGACAGAACACTTGCCAGAGGGCTTTGCCAGAGGAGAATCCACTGGCGAGATGGGGCTGGCGCAGACCTCCAAAACCAGAGGTCTGCGCCAGCCCGCGCCCGCAAATGTTCACGCTGGAACGACGTATGGGAACTTGTCGTCCCGTTGGTGCTTGGCAATGGACGGCTTCAGCCCAGAAGGCACCGCCGTGCCGGAGACGAGGGACAGCATTACTTCGGGTGCGTTGTCGGCCATCGGCCGGCCGTTGCGGGTAGCGAAGCCGTATGTCGCGGGCGTCCCTACCACGTAGTGCAGCACGTCGGGGAACAGTTCCCGGGCCACAGTCTGACCGTAGCCGTGTGGGTCGCCTGAGGTCCCGCTGGCCGCTACGACGGCGGAGACCTTGTCGCCGACGTACTTGCCGACGGCATCGAAGTCTTGCGATGGCTGCCGGGTGTCTGCGGGGTTGGTGAAGTGGGTGTCGTCTGGCCAGAAGATCGGCCACATCATGGGGTGCCCGCCGCGGTTGATCTGCCGCCAGCCGCCCGCGTCCGTGGCGAGTTTCGTGGCGCACCACACGCCGACGCGAGCGCCGGGTCTCAGTTGGGGATGCTGGTGGGAAACCTCCAGCACTATCGATTCAACAGTCGTGCCAGTGAAGCTGTTCTTCGCGCGTTCCGGGCGCCACGCCGAAAGGTCCACTGCGGTCCCGTTTTTGATTGCACCGTTGACGATCGCGAGTAGCGATAGGTCGATGTAGAACGAGTCGGCGATGCGTCCTGCCCAGATTCGGATGCCATCCTTGCTGGCCGGCTCGCCCGTTCGTCCTTCCAGCACGAGTTGGCCGGTTGCGGAGTCGTCGCGCGCCTCGGCGCCAGTGAGAGCGTGCACTTGCAGGTGCTGTCGTCCGTCGGAGCCCGGTTCGCCGAAGGACACTCGGTAGGTCAGCGTTTCGAAATCGGCTCCGTCGAAGTGCACCTTGAACTCATAGCGCGCCTCCGTGTGGAAACCTGGTTTTACGTGGACTCCGGTAATGTTCGAGTTGACGTCCATGATAAACACGGTGCTGCCGTCGCCTGAGAATACGTACAGGTCGTCGATATAAAGTTGGCCGTTCTGCGCTGCGAGAGGGGTATCGAGGTGATGAGACATAGGGTCACTTCCTTCCTTTCGGTGACGCCGCAGGTAATCGGCGCGCAACTCCGCCAGACTTAGTGCCGACAGGGCAGCACCGAAGCCAGCTTTCAGAGCGACGCGGCGCGTCACCTTCATCTGGAAACCTCCTTTTATCCGGGATTCGGTACCATAATCTTACATTCGTTCGAAGTCAAGGATAATCTTTCTCATACAAGATGAGCCTGAAAATAGGGCCGGGGGTGGAAACGTGTCAGGTGCCGTTTTCTTTCAAGCTGGCGGGCGGCTGCATCCCGACGTCGTGCCGCCGACTGCCGAGTGGCATGGCTGGCCCTTCCGCCGCGAAATAGTCGTTGGTTGCGGGCCCCGGCGTGTAAAATAGGGGACTTGCAGATGCTAAAAAGGGAATCTTGGTTCATAAATCAAAAGGAGTAAAGGAGAAACGAAAATGAACACCTTTACTACGAAAGATGGAACCTCAATCTACTACAAGGACTGGGGAACCGGGCCGGTGGTCACGTTCTCGCACGGATGGCCTTTGAGTGCCGATGCCTGGGACGCACAAATGTTGTTTCTCGGGCAGCACGGGTATCGCGTCATCGCCCATGATCGTCGAGGCCACGGACGCTCGGGCCAGAGCTGGCAGGGGAACAATATGGATCAATACGCCGACGATCTTGCCGAGCTGATGCAGCATCTGGATCTTAAAGATGCCACGATGGTTGGCCATTCCACCGGCGGAGGCGAGGTTGTCCGCTATATCGCGCGGCATGGGCAGAAGCGGGTAGCAAAGGTGGTTCTGATTTCCGCCGTTCCCCCGCTGATGGTCAAGACGGAGAAGAATCCAGGCGGTTTGCCGCTGTCGGTTTTCGATGCCATCCGCACCGGTGTCGCGAAGGACCGCTCTCAGTTTTTTAAGGACCTGAGCCTTCCGTTTTATGGCTACAACAAGCCGGACGCAAAAATCTCCGAAGGGGTCCGCGAGTCGTTCTGGTTGCAGGGAATGCAAGTCTCGATCGTGGGCGCCTACGATTGCATCAAGGCCTTCTCGGAAACGGATCAAACGGAAGATCTCAAGAAGATCGACGTCCCGGCGCTGGTGATTCAAGGCGATGCCGATCAGATCGTGCCGATCGACGATTCGGGGAGATTGAGCGCCAAGCTGATGAAGAATGCGGCTCTGAAAGTGATTGCCGGCGCCCCCCACGGGCTATGCACGACCCATGCGGATGTCATCAATCAGGAACTTCTCGCGTTTCTTCCGAAATCGTCGGTTGCATGAGCGTGACGGCGCGAATGCCAGACCGCAGATGTAAAAACTGGACACATCCCCAAGGAGGCGTCCATGCGTGAATTCGTAATTCCAAGAAGAAGATGTTTCGAAATCGCAGGAGCGGCAGCGATCGCGTCGTTGGGTCCAGCGCGACTGTTTTGCAGCGACAACACCGGCTGCGCCCCACCGATTCCGAACGGCGTACCGTCGAATGGCGGCTCTTGCCCTTATCCCATTCCCTGGCTCGACAAGAATGGCAATCACAATCAGAGCCCGATGCCGAATGTGGAGCTTTCGAGCATTTACCACTTCAAAGGAAAGCTCGCACGCTGCAACGGCTTCCACGGCATGGGCACCGACGATAAGGGCAACCGCCTTGCTTGGGGCACCCCCACCACCGACTACAGCTACATGGCGGGCGAGTATTGGGCGGGGCGTCAGACCCACCGTGCCGTCTTTGCTCACACCTGATTCACCGTATTCAAGGGACCGGCGGTCCCCGCAAATCAGATTCACGATTTCCATCCACCGATCTCGCCCGAAGGCTTGTACTGGGTCACGCCTGTGCCCACAACTGACCTCACCTTCAGTGTGGACGAAAGAACGGCGACGCTTCAGATGACCAACGTGCCCATCATTGATCAGCCGCGCTGGCCAGCGATGGACGCCGTAAGCACTCCGGCGTTTATGGATTTCAAGCTTGTCTTTACGGCGACCGTTGAGCCGGTGAGATACGAGGATCCCATGCGACAGTACCGATTCGAAGGCTTCAAAGCGGGCGCACAGCTCGAAGCCACAATTCGCGTGCCTTCGATCGGTTTCATTTTCAAAACTGACCCACTCGAAACCTCGAAGAGCGACTTCGCGGTCGTCGGTACCGAAGTCAACGGAAAGTATTACGAGGCAATGAAAGCCTGATTGCACGCTGACATGGACGGCCAGCCGCACCGATGTCGTCAAGGACCGCTCTCAGTTTTTCAAGGACCTGAGTCTTTCCTTTTATGGCTACAACCAACCGGGCGCGAAAGTTTCCGAGGGAGTTCCGACTGTTAGGATCCGGATGTTCGCGAAAAAGTGCTCCCTGGCTCCGAGCGAGTCGTCGGTCACTCGGAGAAGGTAACCATCCGAAAGGCCGAACTTGTTCTTCAACAATCGACGATAACGCCGAAAACGTCTGAGTAATGCGAAGAGGAGTCCATAATGCCAAATCCGAAATACGCTGTTTACGAGGCCTCCAGACCTTACTTTGAGTTGGTTCGAGGGGCGCTAGGCGACCATGTTGATGGCGAGCACTTCTTCGACATCGTCGCTGACAACGTCGTCTACGAGGTCCTCTACGACTTCCCCGGTTGGCCTCGCATTATCCAGGGGCGCGCCGATCTGATGGCCAAGTTCAGGGGCTATGGCAATAGCATCGAGCTTCAATCTGCCGATAACTTGATTACCCACAGGGCAGACAACGGCCATGTCTTCGTCATCGAATATGAAGTCCATGGGACTGTCCTCGCGACAGGCGCAAAATACAACAATCGGTTTTGCTCAATCATAAAAATTGAAAATCGGAAAATTTCGCACTGGCGAGACTACATGGACTCTCTCGCGGCTTGGAACGTATTGACGGCGCGCGCTCGCTAAAAGACCAGAATCCCCAGAAGATGAAAAGATACTGCCACGAAGCAAAACCTTATGATTGAAGTGAGCCCCAGAGGAGGGGGAAACGGTCAGGGGAAACGGTGTCAGGACCGGGACTGCACCCCTGAGTTGAGACAGTGAAAATAGTGACAGTTTACCATTCGCTGTAAAACTGACACCGTTTCTCTCTGACCGTTTCTCCCCCACCGTTCTCCCCCACATCTGCGAGAAACACGCCAACACGTGGAACCTACTCCACGCTCGATATCTCAAGTTCCTCGATGAGCTTGAGGCCGGGAACTTTGATCCCCGTGCTTTTTGTCCGGGGATGGATTGGACAGAAAGCGCAAAGCGCGCGAAAGAACGCAAATAGCCTTTGTCCGCTCACTCTCCTGTCGAACTTGTAAGCCAGCGTAGCGCGGACCTGTTCTTGAGGTCCGCGGTTCTTCGTCCCCACCCATGCTCTAAGAGGAGTGACGAGTGACAAGTGACGAGCGCGTAGCCACGGACAGTGCCTTTCAGTCCGTGGGCTTTTACCTAGATGCCAAACCTCCGGTCAATTGTGGCTGCATCGACGGCGCTCGCCACGTGGCCGAACGCCGTACGGCGCTACAACGAACCCCTACCGACCTTCCGGCGCCGGTCCACCGTCAGCTTTTGAGCTTCGGATGGTTCTTGGCGATCCAACTCTCCACAAGTTGTTGGTATTCAGTCAATTTCGCTCGCGTTGGTCCGGGGGCGGCGTTCCAGGCGCTTGCCGGCCAAAAGTTCTGGCAAATTCACGGGAATCTCCGATAAGGAACAGCTTTTTTGAACGTAAAACATCCAGGGCAAAGTGATGCTTCGCTTGAACCTTCCGGGCGAACTGATCCGCCGTATAAACGATGGGATTGACGGGCCGGCCGAGGCTCTCCTCTGCCCTGCGGAGCGGCCCGGATACTTCTGCCAGGTTTACGCGTCCTAGGATCAGGAGGTCCACGTCGCTGGCGGCGTGCTCCTCCGACCGCGCGATAGAGCCATAGATGAAAGCCCACTCGATGCGCTCTGCAAAAGAGTCCAGCGCGCCCCGAATCACGTCGGCTAATCCCGCCGTCTTTAAAATGAGGCCGTGAAGATCCTCAAAGAAGGGCAGCTCGGTGGCGGGCTGGTAGTAAACGTGCTTTCCCTCGCGGCTCTCGCGGAGGATGCCGCCGTGAACCAGAGAGGCGAGCTCGCGCTGCAGGCTGGAAGGGGCAACCCGAAGATGCCGGGCGAGCTCCCGCATGTACCAGCGTCGCTCCGGCTGCCCGAAAGTGGCCGCCAGAATCGCCCGACGCGTTTTTGGAAATAGAACGTCGATTCCGGACTGCGTACGCATCGAACGTAATTATGTACGTATTTTACGTACGGAGCAAGTGCGATATGCGCGGAAAGCACCCCAGGGTAATCCTCGGTCACGTTCGTGTGGCCGGGCGGGCTCGCCATACAATAAGCGGCACACTTTCCGTGCCACCCTCGCCGGTTACGCTCTTGGGGCCGGGGAAGAACAGTGACGAGCCAGCGTAGCGCGGACCTGTTCTTGAGGTCCGCGGTTCTTCATGCCCACCCGTACTCTAAGAGGAGTGACGAGTGACAAGTGACGAGCAAGTTCAAGAGCAGAACCTAAAAGCCGCGGACCTCCAGAACTGGTCCGCGCTACTCCCCCGCTACTCGCCCCTATCCCTTGGCGACTGACATCTAAAGGGTTGCTGTTTCGATGGGTTGCACGTCGCGCACGATCCGCTGCGCCAGTTCGTCTTCCGCGACTTCGAGGTCATAGCGAACCTGGAGGTTCATCCAAAAAACCGGTGGGGTATTGAAGTAGCGCCCCAAGCGCAGGGCCGTATCGGTGGAAATGGCACGCCGCTCGTGGACAATCTCCGCGATGCGGGTGACGGGCACACGCAAGTCGAGCGCCAGCTTGTTCATGCTGAGGCGGAGCGGCTTCATAAACTCCTCGCGGAGAATCTCGCCCGGATGTACGGGCTTCAGTTTCCTCGCCATCCTGCCCTCCTAGTGGTAGTCCGTGATTTCTACGATGAAAGAGCCGTTCCGTCTCATCGCACCGGAAGGATTTGATCACACCCGGCAGTCTATGATGGCAGCTTCCAAATCCGGGTGGAAGTTCTCAGCGCGTGTGGCCGTCGGGACTTCGGTCCGCATTGTAGGAGGCATTCGCGATTACTGTCGGCGCAAGCGGTTGCACCTGGCGGACCTCGTAGGCTCGTTAAGAACCCAATGACCCTGCGGTCTTGCGCTCGATTTCTTCTCGAGCGGGGAACACCGGGGGCAGACGGATGGGACGGACGGTACGTTTTCCGGTATTGTGTCGGCCGAGGCGGGATTGCCTCTACCCTGGAGGTTTGGTTCCGCGAAAATCAATTGAAACGTTCCGTCTGTCGCCGCTTTTCCCCGTCGATGCCAAAGTCGCAGCGCTTCACCGTGCGCTAGCCAGCGGTGATATCCACTCGGCGAGAGCGAAGATTGCCAAACCTTTATCGCCGTACGGCGTTCACGCGGCATCCTGTGCCAGATAAGGTGGGGCGCTGGAATCTCGCACGCGTAGCTCGGCCTTGAGCACCACCACTTTCCCTTCGTCGTCCTTAACCCCTCCGTTAACGGATTCTATTTTGCGCATTAGAAGACGCACTGCCTGCTTGCCCATTTCCAAACCGGGCTGGGCGATGGTGGTCAGTGGGGGGCTGAAACTCGCCGCCCAATCAAAATCGTCAAACCCCAGGACACTGACGCGGTCAGGACACCGAACCCCCAGTTCGCTTAGAGCACGCATCAGGCCGATGGTCATTTGGTTATTGCAGGAGAAGATCGCCGTGGGAGGCACGGCAAGCTGTAGCAGTTTCAGCCCACAACTGTACCCGCCCTCAGGCAGGAAGTCACCCCGCTGCAAATACTCATCGTGGAGGGGGAGACCGCCCTGCTGCAAGGCCTTCCTGAAGCCTTCCAGCCGGTCCAGACCACTCGACAGGTTGAGCCGACCCGCAATGATGGCGAGGCGCCGGTGGCCCAATTCAATCAGATGGCGGGTTCCATCATAAGCCGCTTTGAGGTTGTCAGTGACCACGGCGGAACCTGTGAAGTGGGCGGGCAGGCGATCGAGGACTACGAGAGGAAAGCGGCGGCGATTGAGGCGATCCTGGGCAGCATGCGGCACGGTGGGAGCGAGCAATACACCGTCCACACGGCGCGCAAAAAGCATGTTGAGAATGGTCTGCTCTAAGACTGGGTCTTCATTGGAGTCGGTGAGGATCAGCAGGAACCCGAGAGCACGAGCCTCATTCTCGACGCCCCTTATGACCTCGCTGAAGAACCGGTCGGTGACATCGGGTACGACCATTCCGATGGTCCGGGTTTGCCGGACCTTGAGACTGCGCGCGATCTGGTTAGGGTGATAATCCAGCGACTCTATGGCGTTCAGGACGCGCTGCGTGAGCTTGGGGCTGACGCAACCCTTTTCGTTGATCACCGCCGAGGTTGTAGCCACCGAAACACCTGCCAGTCGTGCGACGTCCCGAATTGTAGTCAAGACAGATCCTCCGTAGTTCAAAAGACAGTCTAACAGTAGGGAAAGGAATGTAAACACAAATTATAGGACGTGAACGGGATACTTGCATGAGAAATTGAACCGATACGATTCTTAAGATCAGGAGGCGTAGAGCGCGGGGAATCCACTCTTGTCTAATGCATTTTGTGCTCGTATAGGCATATTTAAATGCCACGGAAGACCTAGGCAGACGTGGGCAAGATCGAGGGCGAACGATTTTCCAAGGATGACGTTATGTCATTATCTAATCGTTTCAGAATCCTCTTGACACAGCGCTTCGGACGTTGTAGCGTGCTTGGCGCGTCGGGCATGGGTCGCCATGCGAACGCGCACTGCGTTTGTAAACTTGGAGGGGCAGCGTACATTAATGGACCACTCCATGCGATTTTGGACACTTCACTGATCTTGAAGTGCCCAGATTTGATGTGCGTCGGGGCAATATTCAACTTGGCACTATCGAGCGCCCTAAACGTGAAGTGGTGAGATGAGCGCCACTTCCTCAAGGAGGCTGCTATGTCTTACCCCCGCACAAACAGACGGGCTTTGAACCTTCCGCACCGGCAGGGCGCGATGTATCGTTTGAGCAACAGAACAACCATTGTGCTCGTAGCGGCAATAATCACCCTTTGCAGCGTGCGCTTGGCCGAGGCGCAAACTGCAAATGGAACCATAACCGGAACAGTTACCGATGAATCCGGGGCGGTAGTGCCGAACGCTGCTGTGACAATAACGAACACACTGACGGGCGTTGTGGCCCGAACAGTCCAGACAAACTCATCGGGTGTATACGTTGCTGAAGCCTTGCCTGTGGGCACATACCAAGTCGCCGTTGAGGCAGCCGGTTTCGAGCGCTCCATACGTACCGGAATCGCCCTAAACGTGGCGGACCGATTGGGCGCCGATTTTGCTTTAAAAGTCGGAGCCGTGACTCAGTCGGTGGAGGTGAAGGCCGAAGCCGCGGCGGTAGAAACGCAGACCGGCGAGCAGAGCGCCTTGGTAACCACCCAACAACTTGCCGAGCTTCCTATGTTGGGGCGCAACTTCTTCCAATTGCAACAGGTTCTTCCCGGCGCTTCGAACCAGGCATCGGATGAAATTGGCAAGGGTTATTACAGCACTCAGGGCTTTTCGTTCAACGGGATCCCCTGGCGTCAAACCAACAATGAGGTTGACGGTGTGGAGAACATCGATTGGGGGTCCAATGGGGGCGCCGACTTGAGTCTGGGACCCGATACCCTGGCCGAGTTCAAGGTGCTGGAGGCCAATTACAGTGCTAAATACGGAGACGCCAGCGGGGCCAATCTCGTCTCCGTTACCAAGTCCGGAACCCAGAAGTTTCATGGCACGGCTTACGATTACGTCAGGAATTCCACTTTTGACGCTGCCGATTTCTTTCTCAACAGCGCCAACGAGGCGAAGTCTCCCCTCAATTACAATGACTTCGGGTACAACATTGGCGGTCCCTTTTACATACCGGGCCACTACAACACCGACAAGTCCAAGACATTTTTCTTTTGGGATCAGGAATGGATCAGGGAAAGCACGCTCGGGGCGGTCACGGCCGCGACCCCGAACCAAGCCATGAGAGTGGGCAATTTCACCGGCATAGGCACTCTCACCAACCCCACGAATCCGGCGACCGGCCAACCCATGACGGATTCCTTGGGTAATCCCTGCGTAACTGGCAGCCAGGTAAATCCGAACTGCTTTAACAGTAACGTTGGATTGCTCTTGCAGCAGGACTTCCCACTGCCCACGCCTGGGGAGACCGGCTTCCTGAACTTTGTGGAGGGAGCGCCAACCGGCCAGAACTGGGGTGAGCAACTCATTCGCGTCGATCAAAACATTAATGAGAAGACCAGGGCGTTTGTCCGGTTCGCCCACGATACCTGGAAGGAAGATGACCCCGTCCAGGTTTGGTCAAGCGACTCGTTTCCAACGATCCACGACCAATTCGACGTTCCGGCGCGCAATTTGGTGGTGAAATTATCAAACGTCTTTAGCCCGACACTGCTCAATGAGATTGCCTATGGATATAACTCCAACGACGGCTCGCCGAAAACCCCGGTTCTAACCTCCCTCGGCGCTATCCATTTGCCTGCTGGGTACACGGGCCAGACCGTATTCGGCGATAACTATCAAAATCTTGTGCCAACCATGACTTTTGCCAGTGGATATGGAGGAGTTGACGCCTATCGTGGAGCCTGGTGGTCGCATGAGAACACCAGCCAATTCATGGACGACCTTTCGAAGCAGCTCGGAGTGCACAGTCTCCAAATGGGCTTTGTATCGATGTTCTCGATCGGAACTCAGGGGTGCGCGACCTCTCCCCAAAGACAAGGATCGTATTATTTCGATGGCCATTTCACGGGCAATCCTATAGCGGATGCCCTGCTGGGCCTCCCGGACACCTACGGTGAGCTGGAGGGCTGCACCGGGCCGGTCTTTAACCACCACCAAGATGAGGCTTACTTTCAAGACGATTGGAAAGCGACCCGACGTTTGACGCTGAACCTTGGTGTGCGCTGGTTCTATATTCCCCATTTTTATTCGGAAGGAGTTACGGGCTGGTATGCAAGCCAGTACAACCCGAGCCAAGCCGTCACCGTCAACCCCGACGGAAATATTGTTTCGGGTTCAGGGAATTTGCTGAATGGCATCGTTTACCCGGGAAAGAGCGGAATTCCGCGTAGCTTTACCCAGACTCACTGGGACACCTTTGCGCCCCGTTTGGGTTTCGCTTGGGACCCGCGTGGTGACTCAAAGACCGCCATCCGGGGTGGATTCGGAATGGGGTACTCACGCGTTGAAGCTAATGACATTTACAACATGATTGGCAACCCGCCTTACTCCGAGCTTCCCACCTATTTCTCCCCGCCGTTTAACAATCCGGGCTCGGAAGCCCCAGGAAGCGTCCCGGTAGCTATCTACACTCTTGATCCGGTGTATAAAGTTCCCACCGCCTACAACTGGAGCTTTGGTGTTCAGCGCTCGCTCACCGTGAACACGCTGCTTTCGGTGGCTTACGTCGGCAGCAGGGAAACTCATATGGATGCGAGTGAGAACATTAATCAACCTCCCCCGACCATGGGTTACGACTTTGATCCTCGGATTGCCTGCACGGCGACCACACCCTACCCGTGCGCGCAACGTGTTTCCGAGAACTACGTGGTGCCTTACGCAGGATGGTCGACGATCGACGCTGCGGCCCCCATCGGCAGTTCTATGTACCATTCTCTCCAAGTAAAACTGGATAAGAGAATGTCACATGGACTCACCTTGGGAACGGCCTATACTTGGTCGAGGGCGATCGGATACATGGGTGCGGGCGGGTACGAAGGCTTCCAGCCCCAGGACCCCTACGACCTCAAAGCTGAGAAGGGCTTAGCCGACTTCGACCGTCCCCAAATGCTCATCGTAAATTACGTTTACGAATTGCCCTTCGGCCACTCGTTGAGGGGATTCACAGGGGCCGTGGCGAAAGGCTGGGAGACGACCGGCATCGCCATCTTCGAGTCTGGTCTGACCGTGAATCCTGGAATCTCTACCCTGACCAGCGGGCTTGCAACTCGTCCCGACGCCGTTGCGGGGGAGGCCATTTCAGGACCGAAGACGGTTCAGGAATGGTTCAATACCGCAGCATTTACCGCCCCAGCTTTTGGAGATTACGGCAACGCGTCGGTAGATAGTATCCGGGGTCCCGGAATGAACAATTGGGAGATGGGTTTCTTCAAGAACTTTACGATTAAAGAGGATGTTAAATTGCAGTTCCGCGTGGAAACGTTTAATACCTGGAACCACCCGAGCTTCAACGCTGTAGACGCAACATATGGAACTGGGGGGTTTGGCCAAGTCACCAGCGACCACGCGCCTCGCGTCGTCGAGTTTGCTTTGAGGCTAAATTTCTAACGTGATGACTCTTCCTGTGGGGCCCGGGATGCCCGGGCCTCACGTTTTTCTTTGTTCTCACCCGACAAACGATGGGAGGGGAGATTTCTGCCGCTGCTGCAAATCTTCCTGGGCGTGCAACTTGCTTTCCTGAAAGCTTGCGCGCGGATAGACTGCGATGAGGTGGGGAGTCACGACACTTCAAAGAGCGGGAAAAAAGGGGTTCAGCGAAGCGGCAAAGTGGCTATGGGTCCTCTCTATTGCCGCCAGAGGCCTCGCCGTGAGCACCCTCCCGGAAGATCCGCAGCGCCTTTTTTCCGAGGCCCGTCTGCTGCAAGAGAAAGGCGATCTGCAAGGCGCGGAAGATCATTATCGCCAATTCCTCCAATTGCAACCCCATTCTGCCGAGGGACACGCCAATCTGGGCATCGTGCTGGCCCATGAGGATAAGCTCGACGCGGCGGTCGCAGAATATGAAACCGCCCTGAGGATTAATCCAGCACTTTACGGAATCAACCTGAATCTGGGTATTGCGTACTACCGGGAAGCCGATTACGCGAAGGCTATTACTCCGCTTCGGAGGTTTCTCTCTGCCCATCCGGCCCACTCCCAGGCCCGCGAACTGCTTGGCCTCAGCTACACCCAGTTGGATCGGTACCAAGAGGCAATCGACACCCTGGCTCCCCTGCGGCCCAAAGGGGACCCCGGCGTACTCTATGCCCTGGCAGCCTGCTATGTGCGGGTGCGGAAAATGGATGAGGCGCAGGAGGTGATGAGGAGTCTGCTGACGAATGAACCGGATTCACCCCGCATTCGGTTTTTGATGGGTGAGACTTATGTTGGTTTGCAGCAATTCCCGCAAGCCCTGAAAGAGTTTCAGGGGGTATATTCAGCCGATCCTCGCTGGCCGGAAATCAACTTCCTTCTCGGGGGAGTGGAAGCAAGGCTGGGAATGTATACAGAAGCCGAAAAGCACCTCCGGGCCGAGTTACAGGTCAACCCTCAAAGTTTCGGGGCGCGCTTTGCCCTGGGAGCGCTGCTGAGCAAACAGGCGAAGTACGACGAAGCCATCGGTATTCTCTCCGAGGCGCATCGCTTGAATCCCGGGGACGCCGATACACTTTATGAATTGGCCCTGGCTGAATGGAAGCAGGGACACGGGCCGGAAGCCAAGGGCGACGCAAGCCAGGCGATCAAGATCGACGCCAAGAACCGGCAGGCACACTACCTGCTTGCCCAGATCGCAAAGAAAGCCGGCGACCGCAGTACGGCAAGCCGTGAGTTCGCCACGGCGGAGTCTCTCAGCAAATCGGAATCTGAGCGCGACATTCTTCGTTTGTCGGAACTCAGCCAAGAAACAAGGAAATGAGATTCTGAACTGCCGTCAGTTGGGGGGGCGATCGTCAAACCGGTTGACCGGTTTTGGGTGAGACATTCTAAGTTTCACTGGCAGCAACGTTAGAGTTATCTGCTTTCCTGAAATGCCGTCCCCAAGGACAGACGCACTCATAAAGGAGAAGAGACATGGCACGCACAATACGCACAAATGCTAATTCCTCTGAAGGTGAGAGCAGCCGCCGCGATTTCTTGAAGGGCGCCACAACGGTTGCCGCCAGCTTGGTGGTACCCGCGGCGCTTCAGGCGGAGCCCGCTGGCCTGCTGCCGACGGTCATGCTGGGTTCGCACCGTGTCACCCGGCTGATCGTGGGCAGCAATCCCATCTATGGCTATTCCCATTTCAACAAACAGTACGACCAGCACCTGCTCGAATGGTTTACGGATGAGCGTGTGGTTAAGCTGCTGCTCGACTGCGAGAAGGCCGGGATCAACACTTGGCAGGCCAGCTTTCACTTGAACATGAAACGCCAATTCCCCAAAATACGCGGGGCCGGTTGCAACATCCAATTCATCTGCTTGGCTTGGCCCTACGACCAACAGAACTGGGCGAGGGGGGGCACTCCGGAAGACATTCTGAAGGGAACCATCCAATGCGCGCAGGCCGCGGCGGAGTTCAAACCTATCGGTATCGCCTTCCACGGATTCGCCACCGACGCTCTCTACCGGGCGGGCAAGATCGATCTGGTTAAAACCTTTGTCGACAAGGTTCACGACCTCGGAAGCGCGGCCGCCATCTCCACGCACAATCCCAAGATCCTGGACACTCTCCATGAGAAGGGATTCGCGAACGATTTCTACATGACAGGGTTGCACTATATCACCCGTCACCCCGAGGATTGGATGAAAGAGATTGGAGCGCATCCCCTCGATGAGGGCTGGATTGACTCCGATCCCCCAAAGATGGCGGAAGCCATCCGCAGGGTTGATAAACCGGCGCTGGTTTATAAAGTCCTGGCGGCAGGCCGCAAATGCGGGTCGGAAGAAGAGAAGCGCCAAGCCATCGATTGGGCTTACAAGAACATTAAGCCGATCGATGCGACGATTATCGGTCTCTATCCGCGATATTCCGATCAGGTCACCGAAACCGCGAAGATGGTGCGCGAGATTCTGGCGTAAGGGCACCGCGCCACCCGCCTCAGCCAACGCGCCCGTGAACAGATCCACGAACTGCGCGCCGCCCTCGACGCCGGTAAAGGTGGCTCGGCGGTTAGAAACCACGGAGGAATGTTCCGCCTGCGACGTGACGAAGTGGCGTTTGGCAGGGGTGGGCAATGGCTCGCGATGGCAGCTTCCAAATCCTGGAGGAAGTTCTCATCGCGTGTGGCCGTCGGCACTTCCCTCCGCGTTGTCGAAGGCATTCGCGATTACTGCCGGCGCAAGCGGTTGCACCTCGCGGACGTCATCGGGTCGCTGAAACTCCCCGGAGAGTAGAGCAGGACTAAGACAAACAGTTAAGCCGGAATTCCCGTCTTGATTCCTGACTGAGCAATATTATACACCCGCCGAAACTTCAAGGCCTGGAGTGGCCTAAATCCGAGATCCAGCGGGGACCGCCCCATTCGCTTTCCCATACCACCCAATGTCCCTCCCATCGGAACTGGGCCAGCGTTTCGAACTCGGTGCGATTATCGTCGCGGGGGACCGAGGGACGTCCCGACGGATCTTGGCCCTTCCCGACGAGTGCGTTCTTGAGCATCGCCTCTGCCCGGAACCAATCTTCTTTATCCGATCCAACGGCACAGCCGTTGTCTTGCCACAATTGATATGCAAGGGTGGCGATTTCGCTTTCAGTTGGGCTGATGCTCGCGGCGGTTTTCACCGGTTCAGTTACCGTGCTCCTTTCACGCATCATGGCCGTTGCGGAGCTTGGCATGGTTCACCTCCTTCCGAAGCACTGTGGTTGCACGACGCAGCGCCAGCTCAAGGATGAGCCTCACGCCTCTTATATCCATCGGGGGGAAGTTATTGAACCGCAGGACAGTGATCTTGCGCGCCACAATTGAAAGGCCCGAAAGATTATAAGACCTTGAGCGCTGAGACAATTATTCACCGACTTTGTGACAAATACAAGCCGAGGGTAGTGTGACATTCTCCCGTTGGTGAGGGGAAAAGGTAATCCCAAAAATCGCGGGACGGTCAAATTGCTTTCCCTGTTGGAATCTTTGAAAGAAGTTCTGACCAGTCCGAATCCTCGGCTGCACCGACTAAGTTTGCGTAAATTTGACCAAATACAGCGTGAGAGGATGCGTTTAGTTGTGGGTCATTCACGAGCTTCCCAAGGTCCGGCTGCCAAGTCTGTCTCGTATAAGCATCGGGACACCGGGAAAGTATCGTCTTAAGGTGAACGTTTTCGACGTATTGCCTTTCAATGACACGCACAAGGTCTAAAATGATTTCTCGTAAATCCGGTTTGCCCATAACTCTCCTTGACGCTTGAGTTTATTGGCTGTTAGTCACACGCCAAATTTTCAAGAATAGACATGGAAACCATAGCCTGATTGCTTGCGGACATTCGTATATACGGTATTACTTTTAACTCTGGCCAATGTATTTTTGCGGCCCTTCCTCATAGAATCCTTCTGGTCGCATATCGAATCCAACAGGATTGTGGTAGCGGTAGCAGAATCTAGTCTCTCGCTTCTGGCTAAACGCATCCCGATACAAAACACGCCCGTAAACATAGAAAGTGAGTTTCCTTCCCAAGACATCCTTGATGTTATCTACGGACATGGGGATGGCTTGCTTAATGGGGTCTCCCGGTGGCAGTACCGATTCTCCGATTGGAGCACCCTGTTCGGAGTTTTCCAAGGTGTAATTGGGAGCGTCGGGGAGGGATTCTCCTTTTACCAGAAGATGCCCTTTCGAGACAAAGGACGTAACCCAAGCGGGTGTTTTCCCATAATTTTTGACAGTGCAAATGTTGAAAAAAACAGGGACGGCTTGAGAGGGTGGACCGACCGAGGAAGGGATAGATTCCTGTTGCATTGTGGCTATAAGCCATGCCCTTTCCGTGCTGATTGCAGCATTCGCTATTTTCCTAGTCGTCAAAGTTTGGCAAATGAGAATGATGAGTCCAATCCAAGCTCCCGCAACTCCGATGATCGTTGCCCAAAGGTAACCCTTGTAGAGAGGCGAGAGAGGGGCTTCCTGTGCTTGCTCTGTTTTGTTCTTTGTATGTGGCTGTTCTATGGGATTGCCCCAAGGGCATGTTGTGACGGCAGGGATTGTGTTTGTCTCGGCAGCATTTGTCTTGGGATTGCCTGTTTCTTTATGACTATTGAGTTTGCCGACGCTACCTTTTTTGGCTGTAGCGGCTGGGGAACTATCTGGAGGACTTTCTTGTGCAGATATTTCGAGCACTGCGGATAGCAATCCAACCAAAGACATAAGCACAATGAGAGTTTTCATTTGATGTGCTCGGCCACTATTTGCCAAGGGTTATTAAATACGGGCCGGAATTCTATCGCGGATTAGTGGCAGAGTGAAGCATGTTATGCAGCCATCTGCGCAGGGAGGGAAAACGGTGGAGGCAAAACGGTGTCAGGGCAAAACGGTGTCAGCAGGGCAAAACGGTGTCAGGAACCCTTTTTCGGGCGTCCTGGGCTCCGCATCGTAATTTTCAGCCCGAACTTCGCAATGGCGTTCGACACCCATTCGTCCGAGCCATACGGCCGGTTCCTTTGGATGGCACAACGGATCTTCTCAACTTCTTCTCGGCCTTGCGAGCGGTTCAGCCACAGCACATAATCCGGTGGTTCGGGCGTCGGCCACGGACTCAGCATCTTCTTTTGCTCGGCCTTGCCGTAAAGGCGCACGTGAACGCTCGACCAGGGCCATTCCTCGGCCTTCTTGACCAGCCCGGCGCGCTTCGCATTTCTTTCCACGTACCGCACCAACGCCTGACACCGTTTCCACCGTTTCCAGTACCACCGTTTCCATTAAATCATCCTTTCTGGTGGGATGGCGCTTCGGCGGGGTTCCCGACACTCGATCTCCATTTCCTCCAGGATGTGCTCGAGGTGTTTCAAGCATCGGGCACGCAGAAAGGGGATCGAGCCCCGCGCCAGGCCCAGGGTCTCGGCGATTTCCTTGTACGGTCGTGGGGGTTGATCAAAAAAAAGCATGCGGATCAATTCGCGGGAGCGCCCGGGCAACCGGGCAACGGCTTCCTGCACTCGCCGCTCCTCTTCTGCTGCATCCGGAGGCGTAGGCGGAACGATGAGGCACTTCGGGAGATTAGACCCGATCCGGCTCATGTCGTCCTCGGCTCGCCGCAACCGATTCTGTTTCCAGAGCAAGCATTTACGCGAGGTCACCTGGATCAGCCAGGCGCGCAGGGCTTGGGGCTCCCGGAGCTTAGGAAGGTCGGAGAAAACATCCAGGGAAACAGCCTGGAAGATATCCGCAGCATCGTCGGGAGAAGCGCCATACCTGAGGGGAATGGATTGAATCAGTCTCCGGTATTTGTCCAAAAGCACGCTCCAGGCTTCTTGATCGCCCAGCAAGCACTGCTCGACAATTTGGGCATCGTTGCGGTTACGATTTGACCGGTCTGCTTCTTCGCTCCGACCCAGCCGCAGAACGCTCCTCATCTGTTCTCCCCTGAACGTTCAAACCCTAAGCAACCATTTCGGCTGAGATGGCGATTGACTTAACGAGTATCGGACCGTAGTACCTTCGTACCCTGCATCCCCTGTATCTAACCCCCGGTTGAATCTCCCTTATTAAGTTAGAAAGCGATAAGTATGTCGACCTTGGATCGCGACGGCACGCGAGGCAACATACTAACCGCCAAACTTTGAAATGTCGTACCGATGAGGGATGCAAGGATTGGAAGGGGCAAAGGACATCTATGCGAAACCTGCTGAAGATTACAGTTCTGTTACTGACGGCGAGTGTTGCTTTGGCGCGAAACCCGAAGTTCGGGCATGACCTCGATGGGATCGACTCGAAGTCGACGGTGAATGTCATTATCCAGTACAACCACATCCCGACACAGGACGATCACCAGCGGGTACGCGCGCACGGTGGAGTGCTAAGAAGGCAGTATGAAACGATGAAGAGCGGATTCTACACGGTCCCAGCCAGCGCGTTGGCGCAACTGGCCAGTAACCCAGGAGTAACTTTCATCACACCAGACCGCGTCGTGAAGGGCAAATTGGACATGACCACCGCCACCGTGAACGCCCCGGTGGCATGGCAACTCAACCTCGATGGCACGGGGATCGGCGTAGCGCTGATTGACAGTGGGATTACCGAGGTCGACGATCTGACGTCGCAAGAAGCAAGCCGCGTCGTCTACAGCCAGGATTTTGTGGGTACCGGCACGAGTGACTTTTATGGCCACGGAACTCACGTAGCGGGCATCGTAGCGGGGAATGGCGCCGATTCCACCTGCGCCACCTGCACACGCACGTTGAAGGGCATCGCGCCGAACGCCGGCCTGATTAATTTGCGGGTGCTGGACGAGAACGGCGAGGCAACGGACAGTACCGTGATTGCCGCCATTGACCAAGCCATCGCTCTGGCGGGAACCTACAACATTCGGGTCATCAATCTTTCGCTGGGACGGCCTGTGTATGAGAGCTACGCGCAGGACCCGCTATGCCAGGCCGTGGAAGCTGCCTGGCAGGCCGGCATTGTGGTGATCGTTGCCGCCGGCAACGAAGGTCGGGATAATTCCGTCGGCGAGAACGGCTACGGGACCATCTCCGCCCCGGGCAACGATCCCTTCGTGATCACGGTAGGTGCGATGAAGGATGAGGGGACGCCCACCCGTACGGACGACTTGATCGCCTCGTACAGCTCCAAGGGGCCCACGGCGATCGACCACGTCGTAAAACCCGACATCGTGGCGCCCGGTAACCTGACGGTCTCGCTGTTGGCCAGCCTCAGCGCCACGCTCCCCACGACGGAACCCACGACGCTGATCCCGGATACGTATTACAACTCCGCGGGCGACGGCTCAACTTCCAGCGTTTACTACACGCTGAGCGGGACGAGCATGGCTGTTCCCGTGGTTAGCGGCGCGGCGGCCCTGCTGCTTCAGCAAAACCCCTCGTTGATGCCCGATCAGGTCAAGGCCACGCTGATGTTGACGGCTTCCAAGACGTTCCCGACAAGCAGCCAAGCCACGGACCCGACGACGGGAATTGTTTACACCAGCTACTATGACATCTTCACGGTGGGCGCCGGTTATTTGGATATTGCCGCTGCGCTCGCGAATACGGCGGCCTTCACCGGCACAGCCAATTCACCCATCGCTGTGTTCAACCCCGTTACCGGAGTCGCGCAAGTGTCTTGCAGTACATCCGACGTCTGCGGGCAACAAGCGATTTGGGGCACCCAGGCCATCTGGGGCACCCAAGCGATTTGGGGAACCTCCGTGCTTGTCAACGGCACGCAGGCGATTTGGGGAGCGCAGGCAATTTGGGGAACCCAGGCCGTGTGGGGCACGCAAAGCATCTGGGGAACTCAAGCCGTTTGGGGCACCAGCACGAACAGGGAAGACCAAGCAACAAGCATCCTGATCAAGGGAGAAAAGTAGACTCCGCAGACGGCGAAAGGAATTTTCATGGACCGGGATTCTCAACCGTCGGAAGAAGGGCAGAACTGAAGCCCGCCCTTCCGAACCGGTCCATGAGAGCATCGCGGGCGGGTTAGGGTATCTCACGAGGAGGGAGAAATGGCTTGCCGGCGGTCGGCGCGCTTCTTGATCGTTCTGTTCGCGGGTCTCGGGATCGCTTCCCGAAGCGCCGCGGGTCTCGACCCGGCGAAGGCGCTTACCCAATACGCTCACGAAAGCTGGCACGTGGCGAATGGCCTCCCGCAAGATAACGTGGTCTCCATCGCCCAGACCCCGGATGGATATCTGTGGCTTGGAACCGAAGAAGGACTGGCGCGCTTCGATGGTGTCCGGTTTACGGTCTTCGACAGGAGCAACACACCTGAGCTGAAAAGCAACGATATCTATGCACTCCTCGTAGACGACAGCGGAAACCTCTGGATCGGCACGGGGGGCGGGGGCGTCCTTCGGATGAGCCAGGGAAAGTTCGTCGCTTTCACCACCCGAAGCGGGCTTTCCAGCGATACCGTTCTCTCGTTGTGCGAAGGCCGGGACCACGCCCTCTGGATGGGTACCGAAGGAGGCGGAGTCAACAGGTTCGAAGACGGCAAGTTCACCGCCTACAACTCGATGGCCGGCTTGGCCGACGATTCTGTCTACTCCATCTTGGCGGCAAAGGACGGAAGCGTTTGGTTTGGGACGGGTGGAGGGCTCTCACAATTGAAGGACGGCTCCTTCCACAATTTCACGCTCAAACAAGGCCTTCCGAACAAGAACGTGCGGGCCCTGTTCGAGGATCGCGACGGAACCCTCTGGGTGGGGACCAACGGCGGCGGCCTCAGCCAGTTTCGGGACGGGCACTTCAAAACCTTCACGACCCAAGACGGCTTGACCAGCAATGCCGTGTTTTCCATCTACCAGGACAAAGAAGGCACCCTCTGGATCGGTACCTTCGGGGGCGGGCTCAATCGTTGGAGCAACGGCAAATTCGCCTCCTACAAAAAAGCCCCTGGCGCCGCCCGCGATGACGTATGGGCCCTCCTTCAAGACCGCGAGGGAAGCCTCTGGATTTGCAGCGACGACGGCCTTAGCCAACTTCGCGATGGCGAGGCGACCACGTACAGCTCCGTCGAGGGTCTATCCAGCGACATCGTCCTGCCGATCTTCCAAGACCGCGAGGGAAACCTCTGGATGGGCACTGCCGGCGGCGGGCTCAATCGCTTCCACCAGGGGCAATTCGCCTCTTACACGGCCCGCCAGGGCCTCTCGGATGGCTTTGTGCTTTCTCTAAGTGAGGATCGGGCGGGCGCCCTCTGGGTGGGGACGCGTCATGGTCTGAACCAGATGAAAGACGGCAAATTCACTGTTTATACGGTCAAGGATGGTCTGCCGAATGACATTGTCGTGGGTATGTGGCCAGACCGTGACGGCAGCCTCTGGATCGGGACGCGTAGCGGGTTGGGACGCTTCCAGAGAGGAAAGTTCTCGACCTATACCACCCGGGACGGTCTGTCGAACAACAATGTTACGTTCATTTACCAGGACCGCGAGGGTACTCTCTGGGTTGGCACCGGAGGCGGCGGCCTCAACCGCTATAAGAACGGGGAGTTCACGGCCTTCACCACCAAAGATGGTTTATCCAGCGATATGGTCACGGCCATCCGCGAGGACGAGAAGGGAATACTGTGGGTGGGAACCAGCGGCGGCGGATTGAATCGGTTTAGCGACAACAAGTTTACCCCTATCGCCACGAAGGACGGCCTTTTCGACGACAAGATATTTCAAATCCTCGAGGACCGGGACCACAATTTTTGGATGAGTTCCAACCGCGGCGTTTCCCGCGTCAGCGAACAACAGCTCAATGATTTCGCCGACGGCAAGATCGGATCGATTCAGTCTGTATCCTACGGTGTCTCCGAGGGGATGAAGAGCCGCGAATGTAACGGTGGCTTCCAGCCCGCCGGTTGGGCGGCCCAGGATGGAAAACTGTGGTTCCCCACCATGCAAGGGGCGATTGTTATCGACCCCGCCAAGGCCAAGGCCGCGGGATCGGCCCCCATGGTGCGAATGGAAGCAGTCGTCGTCGACGGGCAAACCTTTGCGCCGGCCGATGCCATCCGGCCTGAGCATCGAGAAGGCAAGGTCGAGTTTCATTACACGGCCATCGCGCTCGCGGCGCCGAAGCGGGTCCATTTTAAATACCGGCTGGAGGGGTTCGATCGCGATTGGGTGGAGGCGGGTAGCCGTCGTGTGGCCTACTACACCAACCTTCCTCCCGGACATTATCGCTTCCGGGTGACGGCGGCGGGCGGCGGCGAATGGCAAGAAGCAAACGCCCCGTGCGCCGTTTTCTTGGCCCCTCGTTTCTACCAAACTCTCTGGTTCCGGCTTTTGTGTGCAGGCCTGGGCATGGCCCTGCTGGCGGTAAGTCATCGCTGGCGCGTTCGGGCGATGGCCGCGCGAGAACAGGAACTGCAAAAAGAGATCGTTGAACGCAAGCGCATGCAAGAAGATCTCGCCATCGCCAAAGAAGCCGCGGAGGCCGCCAGCCGGGCCAAGAGCGAATTCCTCGCCAACATCAGCCATGAAATCCGCACGCCCATGAACGGGATCATCGGCATGACCGAGCTAACCCTGGACACGTCGCTCACCGCGGAGCAGTCCGAGTATCTGCGGATGGTGTTGGATTCGGCGAACTCGCTGCTGGCCGTCATCAACGACATCCTCGACTTCTCTAAGATCGAGGCGGGGAAAATGGAACTCCGCCCCGCTCGCTTCGACCTGCGCGAGCTGATTGAGGGAACCATGGTAACGTTCGCCGCGCGCGCCCAGCAGAAGGGCCTTGAGCTTCTTTGCCAGGTGCGCCCCCACCTGCCCGAAGTGGTTTGGGGCGACCCCGACCGCCTCCGGCAAATTGTGGTAAACCTCGTCGGCAACGCCATCAAATTCACCGAGCATGGCGAGGTGGCCGTGTCCGTGGACCTCGAACCCGGGCATGCGGCCAAGAATCGCCTGCACTTTGTGGTGAGCGACACCGGCGTCGGCATCGCCGCGGACAAGCAGAATCTCATTTTTGACGCCTTTGCCCAGGCTGACAGCAGCGCCACCCGCAGTTTTGGCGGCACCGGGCTGGGACTGACGATTTCTTCCCGGTTGGTGCAAATGATGGGTGGGCGAATCTGGGTGGAGAGCCAGCCTCAGCAAGGCAGCAGGTTCCATTTTACGGCCGAGCTTCCCGCCCTGGAAACGGTTGCCGCATCGCCTGTTCCGGAAGAGGTGCGCCTTTCCGGCCTGCGCGTCCTGGTGGTGGATGACAACGCCAACCATGGCCGGATCGTGAAAGACCTGGTGGAAAGCTGGGGCATGAAAGTCCAGGTTGCGGAAAGCGCGACGGCAGGTCTGGCGGCGTTGTACTCGGCGCAGGCGGAGGGACACCCCTTCTCCTTAGTGCTCGCCGATTCCCAAATGCCCGGTACGGACGGGTTCGCCATGGTGGAGTTCATGAAACGAAGTCCCAACCTCTCCGTGGCCGCAGTGATGATGCTGGCTTCTGCCTCCCGGCGGGACGAGATCGCGCGTTGCCAGGAACTGGACATCGCGGCTTACCTGACCAAGCCCATTCGCCAGTCGCAACTGCGTGACGTCATTCTGAAATCGCTCCCCGCCCGGCCGAAATGGGATCGAGCTTCCGCCCCGGCGCCGGGACAAGACCTGCAAGCCCCCCAACACCACCTGCGCATCCTGCTGGCCGAGGATAACGCCATCAATCAGCGGCTCGCCCTCCGCCTGCTGGAGAAGTGCGGCCATCGGGTGGCCGTAACCGCCAACGGCCGCGAAGCCTTGGCGGCGCTCGACAACGGCGAGTTCGATGTGGTACTGATGGATATCCAGATGCCGGACATGGATGGATTTGAGGCGGCGGCCGCGATCCGCTCGCGGGAAAAGCTTATCGGCAGACACCTTCCCATCATTGCCATGACCGCCCATGCCATGACCGGCGACCGCGAACGCTGCCTTGACGCGGGTATGGATGGCTATATCTCTAAACCCATCCACCGGACGGAACTGTTGCAAACCCTATCCAAGCTGGCCCCGGATTGCTAGTAAACCGCGCCTCGGCCTCTCCTCGCCCGGTACTCGGGAAAGCGGAGGGCACTTGCCCTTCAGCTCGGCGGACTTTCAGCGAGGTAGCGCACCTGTAGCCGATGTTCACCTCTAAGTTTTTGAGATAACTTGTGTTGCCTTGTGGGGTTAAGTGCGATTTTGGCCCTAAGTATGTAGACATGCATAGTACGTTGTAAGT
>JBKQVI010000485.1:0-29390 GCA_052139985.1 Terriglobia bacterium | reverse complement strand
ACTTGTACCATGGTGGCGCCCTCCTCGGTGGCGATCAGAGATGTGTCAACAGCATCATTCTGAGACCGCTACCGCTGGAGGGCAACTGTTGACTATCTAGAAACACCTATTTTGGACAAGGGTGTCGTCATCTAGCCCACGGCGGGCCAGCCGTGGGGAAGAAAGTAGCGAGGAGGCGCTGAGCCCCGTAAGGGGCGACATCGGGTTGTTCGAATAATTCCCTGACTTCGCCCCTACCGGGGCTGACAAATCTTCAATCCCGTCAGTATCCCACGGCTGGTTCGCCGTGGGCTAGATGACGACGCCCGCTTTGCGGGCTTTTCCGAAATTCTTAAGGTTATTTCGACGCCCATGGGGGTCAGGGGCTAGGGGCTGGCCTGAATTTCTCAGCGTGCCGAGCCATTTCCGACGTATCTGAGCGGTAACTTGGGGTTATGTCCATCGGACATTGTGCACCCATTTTCAGTATTTATATGATTTATAGTAAGTGAATTTCTTTTCAGTATGTTCTCAGCTTCGTTTTTGAAAAATGGATTTTCAGACCCTTTATTATCAATAAGTTATCAGCTTCGTTTTATTTTTCGACAAAGGGACATTAAGCCCAAATGCCATGGGTACAGTCCGTCCGCCTGCCTCGTTGTTGGCCAACCGGCTCGCCGCTGACTCGCACCCACAGCTCGCATCAAAAATAGCCTCTAACATAACACTATACTTGTAGCCCAATATGTTAGTCTTGTCAAGAGGAAAATGAAACGTGCTGAATGGGGCGGTCCGGCCACTTGCCAAAGGTTTCGGATTCGGACGCGAAAACCGGGGCCAGGCGCAATGCTGGTCACCTAGCGGGCATGATGATTGCGGGCGAAGTCCGCCTTGGAGTGCGGTCGCAGCAGCTACCGCTTTCCGGCTTTGGTTCATACGGCCCATGGACAATGGGTGAAGGAGGAGAAAGCGGTAGCTTCGCGACCGGACTCGAGTTTCAAACATTTCCGGTGGCGCGAATCAACACCGCCCGGCAAGTCGCCCCGGCCGGGAGCCCCCCGGCGATTCGGAATCCGTCACACCACGCAGTCGGTATCTTGGCAAATGGCCCCCGGCCCGAAACCATTCGGTGGCAAGGGCGTCATACGGCCAGGTGGATAGCACGCTTCCACGAACAGGTTCATTCGTGCTCCTGATTTCTTGTGAGAAGGGCTGTTCCCAACAGTTATCGAGGCGTGCGATTCGAAGGTCTCGGTCTCCGAGATGGCGACAGGCCGAATCTTGCTGGGGGATCGCAACCTTGACTCCAGCACCGACCTGCAACGAATCAAAGCGAGCCGCTAGGTTCGGCGAGAATTGGGACTACCCAATAACGGACCGACCTATCCCACGCACCCTTCTCCCGCTCGGTCTGGCCCCTGGTGTGATATCATCGGTCGCGCACTTTCCCCTTGAGGAAGAGGCCATGCAGCTAAGGGTCCCAACGGGTCCGGTCATCATCAATTCTCAGGGAGCTACTCTTCAAGAGATTTTTTACTACATCACGCTTGTATGCAATCTGAACTGTCGCCATTGCTACGTTGGCACCAACCTGGCCCCAAATACTCATGGCGATCCGGACCTGGTGAAACGGACCCTTGCGAGGTGTCGCCTGGCTGGTGCCACGAAAGTCACTTTCCTCGGCGGAGAGCCCACCCTTCATCCTGCATATGATCACCTGATTGGCGAGGCCTGGGACTTGGGCTTCCAAAAGATAATCGTCGATACTAGCGGGGTCGGGCGGTACCCCGTACCACCGAACACGCAAGTTCACAGCCGCCTGACTATGCGCTTTAGTTTTGAGGGAGTCCGCGAAGCCACCCACGACGCGATTCGTGGTAGTGGAAATTTCGATCGAGCGCTGTCCTGTTTGCGCCGAGTCGTCAATCAAGGCATCACTACCGAGATAACCTATACGATCAACTCTGCAAATTATGTCGAAGTGGCGCAAGCGATCCGCTTCTTTATGGCCGAGGGTATCAGCGAGATGAACTTTCACTTTTTCTCGGCAACGGGCAATGGGCGGCTGGCTCCGGAGTTGGCTCTCGATGCGGGAATGGTCATGCAAGCTCAAGAGCTTCTGAATGAGCTGGCCGAAAAGACTAAAGCTCCGATTAGATATCCAAGACTACTTGTCAAGAAGTACGATCTTGACCGTGAGATAGCGAAGGGATGCGGCTGCCGAATAGTCGAGGACAAGGTCTTTCTGATTTTCCCCAGTGGAGAGACGTTGCGCTGTCCGTTAGAAATCACGGGAACCCTCACGCACGATACTTCGCTTAGGGACCGGTCCTCTTTTCAGGGGTGCCCCCTCAGCAGCAAGCTGTTTCTGAGCGGTGTCCCTTCAGCTTACGCCATGACTTGTATCTCCTGGAAGAACCACTCTGCGGACCTTTCCGGACTTGCGATAGTAAGATCGGTACCTCACTCCGGTCATGAGGTCACCTTATGCACCATGTTTTCGGAGAAGGGAGACGTGGAGGTGCCAAACGCAGCATCCGGGGCCTCCGCGGGAGGACGCAACCTCGCATTCTGACCTCCGACAAACTTTAAGGGGCGACAAAATGACAGGAGAGAACATTCCAACGGCCGATCCGATTCGGCGGGACATCATCCTCAATGAGAGATACAGGTTGCTCGAACGGCTTGACAGTGGCTGGACTGGTGTGGTGTGGCTTGCTGAGGTCGTTAAGGAGCTCCGTTTACCCTCTGTCCAGCTCCAGCTTGGCGAACGGGTCGCGGCGAAAATATACGACCAGAAAGTCTTTGGCATTCGTGGCGAGATCGACCGTATCATGAACGAATTTACAGTGACGCAATCGATCCGGGCCGATAACCTCGTTCGGGTCTACGATTTCCACCTTGAGTGGAACCCAAGTCTCGTGCCGCCCGGCTATGCTTACCTGATAATGGAGCTTGCAGACGGAAGTTTGAAGCAGAGGCTCCATGAGGCTCGGCTCACAGCGCGCAACAGCGCTGATGGGCTTCGCGTACTGCGATTGTTCGCTGAAATAGTCGTCGGCCTGAAGGCTCTGCACGATAGAAACATCATCCATCGGGACCTTAAGTCCGGGAATATTCTGCTTTTCAGGAAGAAACAGTCTACGGTCTACCATGCGAAGATCGCGGACCTCGGGGTTGTGCACCAGTTGGAAGGAACACAGCACCACAGTGCTGGAGCGTTCGTCGGAGCCCTACGCTACCAGCCGCCCGAGGTGGTGACGGAGACGGACAGAACCAAACCAGGTACATATTCGCCAAGGACGGACCTTTATTCTCTCGGTGCGATTTTGTACGCCCTCTTGCATGGAAGGGAAATCTGGGAAGGCAGAGAATGGGACCCCAACTGGGTAGTCTTCTTACAGCGGGGAGACATCGGCTTTGACAGGGACCTGCTCGGCTCACCTTACTTCATCATCAGCGCCCTGTCGAGACTGTCCAAATGTTTATTATCGCCAACCGCCAAGCATCGGCTCGGCTCTACGGATGTCCTGCTAACGGCGTTGGCATGCTTGGGCGACATTGGACAGCACCTGACGAAAGCGACTGTTGTGCCCGACAATTTGGTAAGGGAGTTCGAGTCGCTGTTGTTTAGCGCGAGGGCAGGGGACGGTACGGCACCCCTGTACGTCCCCCGTAAGGAAGTCTTCGTGTCCAAGAAACTTCCAGGCTGGTCTTTCGGGTCACTCGTTCTTATACCTCGTGGTGAGGACTGTCCCGGGCCGGTAATTGTGGTGTATGAGCCGCACAAGGCATGCCCAGGGAAGGCGCGGCTCACACTGAAGATCACATTGAACTGCGATGAGTTCGCAATATTCAAGAACTTAGGAAAAGACTTCTTGCGAGAACCCCTGGAAAGGGGCTTTCTTTTGAAAACATCTGCTCGAGTCGACGAGTTCCTGAACAGCAGCACACATTCGCGAGAGAGGTTTAGCTGGTTCGAGGACGCATGCAAGGGTCACCCCGTTCCACTCCGATGGCCATCGGGTGGAGTCCTTCCCATAGCGCATCAGGACGGGCACGATTGGGCGGTACTTTTCTTTCGGGACTTTCTTCCAGGAGGCTGGAACCTGGCGAATGGTGCCTCGGAGGAAGAAATTGAGTTAACCAACATAGAACGGTTGGTACAGCGGGAGTCCTCGGAGGAGATTGTCTTGCTGAGTGGCCAGCCGGCACCTCATCAAGATGTAATGCAGTTTGCCTTTGACTTCGGTCGGTCACCGGATCTCGAGTTTCGGCATTTCTTCGAATTCGCTCAGACTCACCAACACCTGAGAGACCTTCACGATCGAACGCGAATCCAACTGAGAGCCAGCTATCGCCGAAAGTTACGGGAGATCGAGACACGCTTCGCGGTTGAGGTTACGCAAGGAGATAAGGTCGCAACGTATGACAACATAATATTTTCCATAAACCCTACAGAACTGGGGATCGAGCTCATCAGGCTGTACCAGTTTGAAGTAGCCAACAATGAATGGATACTCGATGGGGAGGTGGTGCTTTCGCGGCGCGCCGACACTCCTTGGCTGGCTCGCCGCCCAGTTATGCTGTTGGAAATCGACTATCTCAAGGAATTGTTTGGCGAGAACGGACCGTTGTGTGAGAAATCGACTTGGGATTTAGCGCCGGAGGGTAGAATGTTGCCAGTTCCCCCGCCGGACAAGTTTAGGCTGTTCCTGAATCTCCAGAGCAACGACGATATCGACTTCCGCAAACGCCGGCTTCAGGAAACCGCCCAGGATCGAAAGGCGACCCGGGACGAAAGGAACTACATAACGAAGTGGCTCCATGACTTTTATTCTGCGTTCCTTGAAGCAAGCAAGGGCGAGTTAAAGGACCCCAGGCTGAGGACTCTGTGCCCGGTTACGTGGAAGACCCTGGAAACTGCATTCAGGCATGGCTTCCTACCCGTAAAGCCATCCGAAAAGCAGGCGTGATGCTTCGCAAATTGAGTCGGTTGTCATCGTTCTACGCGATAAGATCACCCTTCGCGAATGCTGGATCGCAGGGTATTGCCCGCTTCATTCATGCAGGCAGTTCGCGCTCGTGAGGTATTCCTGAGAGAGCACCAACAGATTAACACGTGCCCTATCCTGGGCAGCGCCTTGCCGGCCGTGAAGCGTCTACGATCAATGAGCACCTGAGTGCCGGCGGCTTTGAGACAAAGCACCAAGCGGTTCCAGACCCACTTGCCTTGCGCGTGGCAGTAGCTGACAAGTATGGCCTTCGGCATTTCAAAATAAACAACTGGGAGGCTTCTACAATAATCTCCTCTGTAATCCCGTCGGTGCGCGAAGGTCTGCACATCGAGCGCCACAGACCGTGAAACGGCCACTCTGAAGAACTCATCCGTTCGCCACCTTTCGTCGCGTCGAAGCCTAACGCGAGGCTAGGTGATCATAGGACGTGCTGCAGATGGAAAAGCTGCCTTCGCGCCTTATTGGCAGCCACTGGACGTATTACGCCGGTACGGAGAAGAATGACCCGATCGCCGAATACGGTCGGAGGCGAGATCAACGGCAGACGCGGATCGGGAACGAAAAAGAGGCTCTTTGCGGACACCAAAGGCTGACCGCGCATAGGTGGCGAGAAATCCCCTTCCCACAAGCAATTCCGTCTCATTGAAGAAACTCGACTTGACCTATAGACTGGCACTTGGCTGTGTTGCCTTACCGCCTCTCCGGCCCACGGTGGTATGTTCTTGGACCCGGTCCGGTGGGGAACCTCAGTAGAAATGTAGAAACTCAAGAGCGGTAGCTGCTGCGACCGCAGTCAAAGCGCTTCGCGCAAGTGCGCCGCTGATTATTACGGGAGGAAACCATGAGTGAGGTAAAACCGCTGGCGGTGGTGACGGGCGCTTCCAGCGGCATCGGAGCGGTCTTCGCGGGGGCGCTGGCCGCGCGGGGTTACGACTTGGCGTTGGTGGCGCGCCGCCAGGACCGCCTGAAGCAGATCGCCGAGGAACTCGGGGGGAAGTATCACGCCACTTGCACGCTACTGCCCGCGGACCTTACCAACGCTGTGGAATTGCAGTCGGTCGAAGATTTCCTTGCCGGCGCGCCCAATCTGCAACTGCTGGTGAACAACGCCGGGTTCGGCACGATGGGGCGTTTCTACGAAGCCTCCATCGAGAGCCAGGACGCCATGCACCGCGTTCACGTCTTGGCCACGATGCGCTTGACGCACGCGGCGTTGCGCAACCTGACCGCACACAACCGGGGCGCAATTATCAACGTCGCCTCTGTCGCCGCCTTTGTTCCCCGCCCCGGCAGTATTAGCTATTACGCCACTAAGGCGTGGATCGCCTGCTTCACGGAAGGTCTGCATCTGGAATTGAAAAGCGCCGGCTCGCGGGTGCGTATGCAAGCGCTTTGCCCGGGATTCACATACACAGAATTCCACGACGTGTTGGGGATTGACCGGAATTTCATCTCTAGCGCCTGGTGGATGCCCGCCGAGGATGTAGTGGAAGCCTCGCTGAAAGGCCTGGAACAGGGGAAGCTTTTTGTGGTGCCGGGGTGGCGGTACAAACTGCTCGTATGGCTAATACGAATGATGCCGCGCCCAGTCGTGCACTACGCACTGACCCAAGGCCCTGCCAGCCTGCGCCGCGAGCGGCAAAGACGATAGAAGGTGCGGTCGGTCCGTGGCCGACGCTATCCCTAAGAAAAGCGCACCACGGAGGTCACGGAGTGCACGGAGAAGAGCCCCACGCCCGTGCCTGAGGCGGTAGAAGCGAGCGAGCCGGCGCTGGCCGTATCCCGGAACACGCTGCCGTCTGGCATCAGAGTTCCCGGGAGAGCGCACACTCCCACGGGCACGGAGTGCGCCAGCCCCGTGCCGTAAGCGAAAAAACGGTCCGCGTGCACGGAACGAATCGCGGCCAGCACCACCACTTCGTCCACCTGCGCCGTACGCATGTTACGCAGGTTACGCAGCAGGGCCAGCGCGCCCAGCTTGCGCTCCTGGATCAACCGCTCCCACGCCCGGCGCTTGTCGGCCCCGGCTGAAAGCGCTACTTTCCAGGTGTCGGTTCAAGGAGTTGCAGCTTCCGTGCTGAAAACGTTGCGGCCATCGCGTGTGCTGGATCGACAAGCCGTCCAAGGGCCACAAACCACACGATAGTTGTGGATTCAGGGATGCAATTCAGATAGAATTCGTGCTCGCGGTAGTTCATAATTCAGGGCGCTTGAACAAGCCAAAGTCTAAAGACGGAGAATCCTCAGACGAGGCATCGGTATGCTTAAAGGTCTGCTTGGCGGGAAGAGCTATACGAATGGCAACGGTAAGCTAGCGCACTCTACCGGCGAAACTGCCGTTCCTTACGTGCCACCTGCCGACGGCGGCAGGCTCATTGTCCTGACGGCCCCGTTGACAGAGACCATCGATCACGCTGGCTATTTTATTCAGATGGCGCTGGCTTCCCTTCCCATTTGGATGGAGTTCGTTATCAATGACAAGTACCCCACCTGGCGCAAAGTGGAGCACAATCCCGATGGGACGGCACGCTACATGCCGGCGGGCGTGCGCTTAGTGGAAAAATCCCTGCTGAGGGAATTCCGCCCCGAAGACCTCGCAGTCTGCTACCCCGACGATCTCGACAAATTCCTGGGACCCCGAACTCGCGTGGTCGGCGTTTCCACGCACAACCCATTGGGCGTGACGTTCGCCGCGGGAGTGTATACGTCGATGTTCGGGTCTTCGAAAGAGCCCATCAATTCCCACTACGCCAAGCAGATGTTCGCGAAGATCAAGGCCAACCCATTCCGCCAGAATTTTAAGGTCATCGTCGGCGGATCAGGCGGGTGGCAGATCACCCAGACCGACAGTTTTGAGGCGCTCAGCGTGGATTGCGTGGTGGAAGGCCGCAGCGAATCCGTGGACGCCGTCAACCTGTTCCACAAAGCCATCCGGGGCGAGAATCTGCCACGCGAAGTCAATGTCCCCCACCCCATGGACCGCGAGGGCATCCTGGTGCCGGAAAAACGCACCACTTTCGGTGTCGTCGAGATGACCACCGGCTGCGGTCGGCGATGCCAGTTCTGCGTGCCGGACCTGAATCCCCAAATCGATGTGCCCAAAGACAAGATCATGGCGGCGGTGCGCGCCAATGTCCGCGAGGGCAACAATCAGATATCCCTGGCTACGGAAGACATGTTCATTTGGGGTCAGGTGCGAACTGGAACACCCTTCTTCTTTCCCAACCGCGAGGCGCTGGTATCTCTCTACACCGACATCGTTGATACGCCGGGGGTGAAGAGCCACTTGCTCAGCCATAGCACCATGGCGCCCTTTGTGGTTGACCCGCTGCTGATCAAACAACTTTCCGCCAAACTGCTCGATAAGAGCCCCGTACGCATTAGCCTGAGCTCGCATCCGGAGAAGCGCGCGCTCTCGCCACTGATCGGCTTTGAAACCGGGTCGGTGCGCATGGCCAAGCAGATCATGCCCAGCAAGGGCGTGCCGTTCTCGATAGAAGATTGGCCTAGCGTGATTCTGGAAGGTCTGCGCGTGGCGAACGAGAACAACTGGTTTCCCGTCATGACCCTGATGGTGGGCAACCCCGGCGAGACCGACGAGGATTCTCGCGCCACGCTCGATCTGCTTTACGAAATTGAGCGCCGCGGCCTATTCGCGATTTTGGTGCCCTCCATCTTTACCCCTCTGCACGACACGCGCATGGAGAAGAAGCGCGGCGTTACCGAAACGCGGCAGCTTGCGCCCTTGCAGTGGCAGATCATTATGAAGTGCTGGAAGATGGATTTGGGACCGACGTTCAATGCCTGGTGGGCGCCCTTGGTGTGGAAACTCGGCGCGCTCATCGTCTGGCTGCTGAAGCTGCGGCACACCAATGGTCCGAACTTCAAATGGCCGCTCATCATGTTCTCGGGCGTGATTCCGGAGAAGATCCTTGCGCGCATGGGAAAGATCTATTTCGGCCGGCCGCTCAATACCAAGACGCGGCGCGAGCTGATCGCCGGCCTGAAGCCACGCTACTGGCAGTATCTGCGCGCGGATAACGGCGATATGCCGGAAGGGTACACGCCGCCCTCGCGGCCCGTGGCACAGACTGCGGAAGAGGACCTGCGCGTCACGGTCTGAACTACCGAGGCCCGCCGTGAAGTCCGATGTGCTTCCATGCCGTATGCCGCCTGAACCCCGTAGGGGTTAACATTGAATAGCCGTGGGCAAGGGCACGCCTTTTGTGCCCGCCGCCCACGGATCGCCTCGCTGCCCGTTTCCCCGACCCTGATGGGGTCGCACTCCAGCAGGGTGCGGGGCCAGTGTGACATCGCACGGATTCGACCCTTTCAGGGTCAGACTCGGGTGGAGTTTTCCAGGGGGCGCTGCCCCCGGCCATCCAATGAATCCCCTGCGGGGATCGCGGATCGAGAGCTCCCGTGCGTTCTCGGCAGAGCAAAAGCATACTCCCGTGCAGGCGCAGCGATACGGAGTCATGATGAGGAGAGTTATTGCGGTGCGGTTTCGGCGCCAGCCGGCGGCTTGGTAGCGACCATCATCAAAAAGCCGACGGCTGCGGCGGCGAGCATCGTGAACATCGTGCGGTCCGGCGGGAAGTTCGCGAGATAGCCGGCCAACGGGCCTCCCACTGCGCTTCCGACAAACTGCGCGGTGTTGTAGAAACCCAGAGCGGTTCCATAGGACGTCCCCGGCGAGGCCTTGCTGACCTGGCTGGGAAGAATCGGCTCAAGTCCGGTGAATCCGATGTAGAAAAGCGTTCCGGCCAGAAATAGCGGGATCAGACGATGGGGGTCCTGTCCCAGCCAGGCAGGCTCGAAAAGCAGCAGGAAACTGGGAATAAACATCAAGTAGGCAAGAGCGGCAAGCGGACGCGCCCAACCCTTGTCCGCGCCCTGGGAAAAGCCAAACATGGTAACGGCGCTGATGACCATCATCGGCAGAAGCAGCATGTAGTATTGGTTCATTCTCAGGTGGTGCTGGCCGGTAGCGATCAGAGGAAAATGGAAGAAGAACGTCGTCATAAAAAAGTTGATCAGGAACCCGCCTCCGGCGTAGGCGACAAGCGGCGGATGAGCGAAGACCTGCGACATGGGCGCGGGGGCTTCTCGCTCGCGAACCTCGTCTTTCAAATAGCGCACCAATAAGTAGTCCGTTGCCAAGCCCAACACGCCTGTCATCCAGAACAAGGATGCCGTGCCAAACCAACCCGCCAGGATCGGGCCGCCGATAATTCCCACCGCAAATGACACACCAATGGGGATTCCCAGCACCGCCATGGCTGTGGAACGCCGTTCGGGCTCAATGTAATCGGCCACGGTGGCAAAGGCCACGGAAATGATTGCTCCCCCACCCTGCACCAGCCGCCCCAATATCAGCTCCCAGATCCGCCACGAGTGCGGAAACAAAGGCGGCAAGGCGCAGAGGAACGATCCCACGCTGAACAACGTCATGCCCATCACCAGCACCTTGCGGCGGCCGATGCGGTCCGACAGCCTACCCATGGGAATTTGCAGGATCGCCATGACCAGCGCGTAGGCGCCAAAAGCGAAGCCCACCAGAAACTTTGAGGAAGTAAATTGGAGACCGTACAGCGTAAACACGGGCAGCACAAGAAACAAGCCCAACATGCGCAGCCCGACCATGCTGGCAAGGGCGAAAAGCACCTTCTTTTGCGTCGAGGTGAAAGAGAAACGTTGGCGAAGGGTGGTGTTTGGCATTCGATGGAAGGTGGCGTTACTTATTCGGTGGCCTTGATCTTTTGTCCTTTGTCACTTGCCCTTTGTCACTCGCTCGTGAAAACCCCGAGTTCTTCGTCAAGCAAGTGGCGTGCGAATCCTGCCGGCTCCAGTTGGCAGCAGAAGGATACCCCCTCTTCGCTATCTGTCCAATTTCTGACAATGAAAGCCTATTGCGTAGCGCTTGATGGCAACGGACAAAGGACAACGGACCAAGGACAGCTCTCTTACAACTCAACAAACTCCGCTTGCACGTGCTTCGGCAGTATGCCTTTCTCGAACCCGCGGTCCAGCAGCGTCTGCACGGCCTTGCGGCCGCGCTCACCGTAATCCAGCGTCCAATCGTTCACGTACATCGCGACGAAGCGGTCGGCCGTGGAAGTATCGAGACCACGCCCGAATTGCAGGGCATAGTTCAATGCCTCTTCGCGATTGTCGAGCGCATATTGGATGCTTTCCTTCAGGAATTTCGCCACGGCCTGCACCGTCGGCTGGTCCAGGGATCGCAGAATCAGGTTTCCACCAAGCGGCAACGGGAGAGCCGTCTCGTGATGCCACCACTCCCCGAGATCGACAATCTTCTTCAAGCCCGCTTCGGCGTAAGTCAATTGGCCTTCGTGGATGACCACCCCGGCGTCTGCATGGCCTCGCCCCACCGTTTCCAGGATTTGATCGAAGGGGGTAAAGACCGGCTCAAATTCCTGCTCGTACAGTTGCAGGACCAGGTGAGCCGTGGTCATTTTTCCCGGAATGGCGATGCGTTTGCCGCGCAGGCCATCGGTGCCCGGTTTGGAACGCGCCACCACAATAGGTCCGTAGCGGTCACCGAAGCTCGCGCCCGAGGGCAGTAGAATGTAACGGTCCGCCAGGTAGGAATAGGCGTGAAAGGAAGCAGCGGTGATGTCGTAAACCCCTTGCAAGGCCTTCTGATTCAACGACTCGATGTCCTCAAGAACGTGCTTGAACACGAGGTTAGGGGTGTGCACCTTCTTCGTCGCGAGCGCGTAGAACATGAACGCGTCGTCGGAGTCCGGGCTGTGCGCCAGCTTCAGCTCCACAGCCCGCGGCTTGAGCTCGTCGGCTTTTTGTGTACTTAGAGATGACATGATTGGTCCCGGTGCAAGATCCTCGCTTGACGTTAACACTCCATTCTATCACAAGTACCGGAAAGACACACGACATCGAGCGCGATATTGTGGGGTTAAATCGTACCCCAAATAGAAAGTTATCTGATTGTGCATAAGATACTTAGCTGCAATAGGGTTCGCTTAGTGATGGTCTCGGAACGGGAATTCCGATTGCGGGCGAAACCCGTCTTGGAGTGCGGTAGCAGCTACCGCTTTTCGTCTTCGGTTCATACGGCCATTGTGCAAGGTGTCGGCGGCAGAAAGCGGCAACTGCTGCTACCGCAGTTCAAAGCGCTTTGTGCAGGCGCGCCGGAATACGTGGACGAAGTAAACAGTGTTGGGGTTAGCTCTGTTTAGGACTTCGCCGCGCCCAAGCGAGCGCGAATGGCGCTCTTCGCGCGCAGAGCGGCGGCCGATACGCTCGTGTCGCGATCGTGGTCGAGCCGATCAAGCTGCGCCAGGCTGTCCTGGTTTCCGCTATACATCAGAACCACGCACAACTGTTTTCGAATGCCAGCGTCCGGACTCTGCAAATAGGTGTAAATCTTGGGGAGGGAGACCGGATTTCGGCAGATTTCGATCAGGTAGGAGCGCGCCACATCCCCACGCATTTTAGAGCTCAGCTCGTTTACCAAATCGTTCAAGGCATCGTCCTTGCCCAAGGCGGCACGGGCGAAGTCCATGGCCAATTTCGGGCTGGCATCCTTCTCCACGGCGTAGGCCTTTTCCAGCGCGTCCAGGCTTTGGGGATCCGCAGCGCGCGCCAATCCCTCCCCCGCTCCCTGCCGAATGTCCTTATTGTCACTCGACAACGCTTGGGTAAAGGTTGGCACACTGGTCTTATCACCCAGGAACGCCAAACCCTGCATCGCAGCGACCTTGTCCTTTTCATCCGCGTCATTCTGGTAGATAGACTGTAACTTGGGAAGGGCTTGATTAGCCCGCAGGATGCCGACCACAACACAGGCATCGCGTTTTACGTCCTTGTTGGGCGAGTCGAGCAAATCAACCAACTGCGGACCTGAATCCCTGTCCTTAATTTTGGAGAGCGAATTCAGCGCTTCCCGAGCCAGGTCCGGATCGGAAGAGTGGGCAGTAGCCACTAAATCCGGAACCGCCGCCTTCGCCATGAGGATTCCCAACCCTTTGGCGGCTTCGTGGGAGGCGGCGTTCGAGCGGGAGTCCTTCATCGCCGCGATCAGCGCGGTTACGACGCTGGGGTCTACGGTGATTCCCGGGTCAATCTTGGTGTCATCCGGCTGGAAGTGGCCGGCGGCGCGCTGCCAATTCTTCTTCATGAACCCCGTAAAGCCGGAGCCCGGTATGCTACCGGAGTAGAAGCCTACCAAACATTGCAGAGCGGTAACGCGCACCCCGTCGTCCAAGTCCTTCGTGGCTTGCTCCAGAGGCGGTAAGACGGCGGACTGATGGAATTGCACCAACGCCAGCACTACAGCGCGCCGCACCTTGGCACTGGGATCGCTCAAGGCCTCCGTCAGCGCAGGGATGGTCGAGATGTCACCTTGCTTGCCTAAATCCTCCGCCGCCTTGGCGCGCACGCCGTCCGTGTGCCCCTGCTTCAGGAGCATGACCGATGGATTGCTGCTGCCGGCGGGGGTGGCAGGAGCGGCTTGGGCGGTGGCCGGGGCGCTTGGGGCGGTGGCCGGGGCGGCGGGAGCAGGCGTGGTAGCTTGCCCCCATAGCAGCGAACCGTTCCAAAGGGAGAAGAGGACAAGAAGTGTGAATCGGGAAGAGAGTCTCATTTTAACCTCATTGATTTTAAGCAGGGCGATGCTTGCGGTTAAGCCTTAAGGGGTCGAAAGGTCGGACCCGCCGCAATTGGACGTAGGAGCGTTTCACGAACCGCCCTGCGTTGATGGTACTCGGTCGTCGGCCGACACCCATGGAGACGAGAGCCCTACTGTTTTCCGATGCTGGTAATGGCGATCTTAGTTTTCCCGGTCGCGTTGTCGACGGTGATGGCGATAGTAACCGCCGCGTTTGACCCCGCAACGTGCACCGACGCTTGGTTGCCGGATTGCGTCACCATGGCGTTGGGCCCCAGCTTGTCTTTGTAAAAGGCCAGAACTTGATCCACCGAATCGCTGGTGGTGTACTGTTGCAGCCTGAATCCCGCCATTCCGAGCACTTCATTCTGGCCCTCGAGAGCTGTAGCGCCGGGATAGACTGGGATTCCCGTATCGACGACGGAGGAGGTCCGCTCCGGGGACGCAGGCGCGCTAGGCTCGGTGGACGGTTGACTTGCGCGCGCCTGCGCGGCGATGCTCGATCGAACTTGCTTCTCATACTGGCTTACCCGCTGCTTAGCGCGATAGACAAAATAGACGCACGCTCCGGCGCTTAACATTCCAAAGAAGATCAGCACCGCCACGACGATCAACACGATTTTCAGCACGGGACTGCTTTTCGAGGGCACGGGCGGAGTCAAGGCGGGAGCGGCCCCGGTCGAAACCTCGCCGATGGGCGAGACCGCAAGGGGTGCCATCGGGGCGACGGGGGGCTGCACGCCGGGACTTGGGGTAGCAGGCGTAGCGGATGCCCCTATAGCTGCTCCACAGCCGAGGCAGAATCTCATGCCCTCTTGTAGAGGCGTGCCACATTTTGTGCAAAATTGAGCCATCGAATCTTCCTCCTCTTCGGGTACGCACCCCGTGGAAGCCGCAGCTAGGACCCGCAACGCCCAACGCCGGATTCAACGAGCGGGTTCAAACGCGGAGAAATGATTCCAGTATATTGGCGGAGCATAACACTTTTCGCAGCGGGAGTCGAGGTAGGCAAACGGCGGTAGCGTCCTAATTTGTGGGTGGCGCTGGGCTTGAGAGGCTGCGGAAAAACGTGTAGCGGCGGGTTTACCCCGCCACTCGCACGTTGCAGTAATTGATATTGTGGCGACATAAAGTCGCCGCTACATCGCACATCCGGGGTTTTTCCGCAGCCTCTTGAGCCCGGCAGGTGCCGCACTCAAGGGCGGCGCTACGGTCCTACGGGCGGGGCCAATCCCCGCCCGTCCCATCTAGACGCGAGAGACTCACGCTAGAACCGGAAGTGCAATCCGAACTGCATTTGGCGCATCGGGGTGGAGGTTGAGGTGATCTCCCCGGCACCCGAAACGTCTACGATATTGGCGGGCGGACCGTAGTTGTCGATGTTGAACGCGTTGAAGTTCTCCCAGCGGAACTCCAGCGTCTTGTTTTCGGCTATTGTGAACGTCTTTTCCAGTGCTAGGTTAACAACGTATTGCGCGGGCCCCCAGAGAGAATTGTTGGAAGCCGTGCCGTCCCGGTAGGGTGCTTGCGGATCGACGAAGGATGCGACGTTGAACCACTCCGCAGCGCTTTGATTGGCGATGTGCGCGCTGCCGATTTTGTCAGCCCGCACGCCGCTGAAGTCGGGGTCGTTCACGGAAGCCGTGTTGGAGACCACGGGTGAGAAGGGATGTCCGGAGTCGAGTGTGGTTATGCCGTCCAGACTCCAACCACCGAGGAGCAGATCCAACGCCTTGCCGTTGGAGGAGCCCCATCGCTGGCCGCGGCCGTAGGGAATCCGCCAGACATTGGTGAGAGTGACGGCGTGGGTGGAATTGAAACCGAGAGGTCCGTAATCGTTGCGAATGTCGTAGGCGTTGTCAAAGCCACCGCCGCCGAAGTTGCTGATGCCATATCCCCGCCCGTAAGTATAGTTGAGCGTGAAATCGAGGCCGTGGGAGGCGTGTTTCTCCAGTTTGGCTTGCAGGCCATTGTAGTTGCTGGTGTTGCAGTTGCAAGTGTAGTAGATTCCCTGTTCGAGGCCAAACTGGTTATAGAACGGCCGGCGTGGGTCGACAGCCCCGGGTCCCAGGACCGCCTGGTTGATGTTGGGATTCTCGTACAGATGCCGCCCCACGTTGCCCACGTAAGCTACCTGGAAGGAGAGCCCGCCCGCGAACTGGTGCTGGATGGTCGTGTTCCAGAAGTAGGCCATGGGGATCCGGTAGTGATTGAGCGGCCAAAACCAGTTGTAAACGCTGATTCCGTCCGGAAGGGGATAGGCGCCACTCGATCCGATGGACGGGGTGACCGGCAGCGGCGGCCCCGTCAGCAAGCTGAAAACGGGGGAGTAGGTGTACTGTTGGGGAATCGTCTGCCCATTAAGAATGGGAGGATTGTATTCCAACCCCTGTCCAAAGATCGAGCCGTAGCCGGCTGGCGTGAAGCCCCATCCGTAGCCGGCGCGGAGCACCGTGTGCTCCTGCACCTGGTAGGCAATGCCGAGACGCGGCGCGAATCCCAGGTTGTAAGGGTGAACACCCAAAGAGAGGGAATTGGGCCCGATACCGGCGACAAGCACATCCCCGGTGAGCGGATCGAAGCTGCCGGCCCCCCCAGGCTTGGCAGCGCCTTGGGGCAGGTAATTCTCATAGCGCAACCCGTAGTCCAGAGTCAGCTTGTGCGTGACGCGCCAAGTGTCTTGACCATAGAGGAAGATGCGCGTTTCGCGCAGACCAGGATACAAGCCCACTCCGGTAAAATAGCGCCCAAAGGAATTGGGGTCGCCGAGCAGGAAGGAAGCCAGGGCGGCGCCGGTGGTAGCAGCGCCGTTGGCCAGCGCGTCCACTGTGGCGTTACCGGTAATGGCATCCGAGAAGGCAATTTCGCCGGAGCGGTGTTCGTCGCTGGGAATGCGCTGCTGCTCATCACGGGGAATCTCACCTCCCCACTTAATGATGTGGTTGCCCTTCATCTTGGTCCAATTGGTGATCCAGGAGAATTGGTTCTCGGTTTCCTTTAGCGGGCAATTGCAGCCGTTCAGCGCCACCGCGTATCCGAAATCAAACCCCCCGTTGCCGTTGACGTAGAAGGCTGGCATGCCACTTGTAGCCTGCGACCCCAGGTTCAGACCGGGTAGGCCCGCCTCGGTTGCCGGGTCAGTGCCCACGCCGAAAGGTTCCACGCGAATCCGGTAGCGGAAGGTCCCAAAACGAACCTCGCCGACCAGCGTGGGGCTAAAAGTGTAAGTGAGTCCGAGCGCCAAGCTCTGGTTTCGATCGAGCGACTGACCGGCAAAATTGAAGCCATTCAGGGCAGGCCCACCCGCCACCGTCCCAAAGGCCGGCGGCGCTTCGATGGTGAAGTCCGCCAGGGAGTAACGGGCGAAGAAGTTGAGTTTTTCCGAGATGTTGTAGTCCACGCGCACGTCGGGCTGATCGGTATCGTAAATCTCCGAGCCCGAAGCGAGGTAATTGTTATAAATCTGTCCCGAGCTGCCAAGATTGGGCGACGGCAGATAAGCCATGATATTAGTTATAGCTTGGGGAACGGGGATCACATTCACCTGGCCGTTGGTGGTAATGGCCTGTCGGCCTGTTCCGTCGGGATTTCCCGTCGTGGGGTCAAATACCATACCCCCCTGCGCCGGCACTGAGCCGCCCTCCGTAGTCGGCACCATCAAGGGATTTCCGCAGGCGCTCGCGGAAACCGACCCATCGGCGCAAATGTAGCTTCCCAGCAGACTCTGGAGATTGCCGCTGCGCTCGGCCGTGGTGGGTACCGTGGTGATCAGGTTGGAGCCATTCCGTTGACGCGATCCCTGGTAATCGCCAAAGATGAAAAGCTTGTTCTTCATGATCGGTCCTCCCAACGATCCGCCGAACTGGTTCCAGCGGATGGGGGGGTTCTGTTGGGTAAAGGGATTGGCGGAATTGAAGACATTGTTGCGAAGATACTCGAAACCGGTGCCGTGCACCTGATTCGTCCCGGACTTGGTCGTCGCTTGCATGAGCGCTCCAGCGACGGAGCCGAACTCGGCGTCGTAGTTGCTGGTAGTCACCTTGAGTTCCTGCAGGGAGTCAAGGTTGGGGTTAATGATGGCGATTGCCAGCAGAGGGTTCTGGTTGTTAGTGCCGTCCAGCAGGAATCCATTGGCGGTGAAACTCTGGCCGTTGACATCGACCTGAATGCCGGCCTGCGGATTCTCTGCCGCGGCGACCTGAAAGCTATCTGCGTAGGCGCCCGGAATGGCCAGCATGAGCGTTGTCATGTTACGACCCAAAACCGGGAGGGCGGCCAACTGATTGGAAGAGAGCGTGTCGCTCAGCTCCGCGCGGTCCGTCTTGAGCAGGGGAGTTTCCGTCGTGACCGTCATGGTGCTGCTGGCTTTGCCGATCACCAGGTGGGCGTCAACGCGCGTGGCGGCATCCACGTCGACCGTCGCGTCGGCCGCAAATGTCTCGAAGCCGGGTGGCGCAATCGTTACACGATAATGGCCTGCCAGGAGGTGCGTCTGAATGTAGTTTCCGTCAGAAATCGTCTTGACCTGGTAATCCACTCCACGGTCCAAATCCCGGATCGTTACCGTAGCATCAGGTATCACAGCTCCAGTAGGGTCAGTGACCGTGCCGAAGATGCTCCCGGAAACGGCTTGGCCAAAGGCAGACCGGACCGGGGCAAGGGCAAAGAACATGAGTAAAACGAGAAAGAACGGTGAAGGCCTTCTTTGTCGAACCATTGTTTTTCTCCATTCCGAATTAGGGGCTCATTGCCTCGCGCGCCCCCGGCGGACGGATGCCCCGCCATCATACGAGAGACAATGTTTTTAGATTCTCTGTCCAAAGTGACTTCAAAACTCCGTTGCAAAGTGCTTGCACACGCCAAAAAACAAAAATACCCACTGGCGGATTTGCGTCCGACGGTGGGTTGGAAATCAAGCCGTTTTAATTAGCGCCCTGCTAAAACAACTCCTCCCCACGCCGGCACTGGCACCCGACAACAGTGAAGCTCAACCGCGACGGCTTTGATAATGATGTTTGCCATGAACCGATGGCTTAGAGTAATTTGTCTAGCTAGGGAAGTCAACCCGAAAAAGATGACCAGTGCCCCGGAATGATAGAATTAACGCTGACCCGATAAAATATCGCTGGCTACGGAATGCTTGTGGTAGTATCTCGAAGGGCTCGGACGAAGCAACAGAACCACTTCTTGTCTCGGCGCCCGGTAGTCACTTTATTCGTAGGAATCCGGTTCTGTCCGTCCTCTCAAAAAAACAGGAAAGGCTCACGGTGACTCCATGAACGTTCTTCGGAACATCTCGAATTGGGTTCTGCGACAGTTCGCCGGTGAGGTTCCCGCGTGCGATGCCCTCTGTGAGTTCGACTGCCGCAAACCACAATGCACTGAAGGCGAGTGGGAAAGTTGCGTGCGCCGTTCGCAGCATGCAGCGGGGGAATTGATGCCGATGCGTAAATCAGTCGCCGGCGAATTCGAATCCTTAAATTAGTATCATGGGTCCAGACTTCCGGCCGGCTTTACAGTCAATGACAATCAAGGTGGCACGAATATCGTACTTGGCGTAGCATCGCCAGACAGGTTGAAGTGTGCCGGTTCTGGTTCATGACCATGCCTTACCTCTTCTGCGTCCACGGACCGGACCAAGTTGCCACAAAAGGCGCTATAGGTTAGGCTACTGACTGCCCTCAGATGGTGGAGCCTCGACATAGAGGAGCTGAAAAACGCTTAGTCCGCTCTCCGTCCTGATATCGACAATGTGTTTCTTCTCCTTGGTGCCGGCCTGGAGGAGGGTCTCTCCGCTCTCCGGGTGTTCGTCCTGGCAATCCGGCTCATCTGCGGAAGCCGTCCTTCCCTGCTGGGCCGCTCCGTTCGTCGAGTCGGCGCAATTCCGGACCCTCCCGTATTTGGCCAGCGCCTTCCGGTAGAAGGCCGTGATTTTTTCGGGGGTATCGTTCGACTCCAGCTTCAGCCCGACCAGCTTGAAACCCCATGCGCCGCCCCACAAGCCGAGTTGAAATGCCGGGCTGTCGTCGGACTTGTCCTGATGTGGCCGCGCCCCAGGGTACCAAGGCAAACCGACTTCCTTTGCACCGGCACGCTTGCTGGCGATGAATCCGATGGTTCCGCTGTCTATTCCGGGGCGGACCACGCCCGAGTCCTGCTTTTCTTGTGCTGACAGGGGCAGAGCCGCCGCCAGGAAGAACACGATGGCGGCAACATGAACGGACTGGAGCCGCTTGCACGCGGTCTCCGACCTGCCGTTTTGAACTCCACTTCGAGTTTTCATTCCATACCTCCCACTGTATCCTCATACGCGACGCAAGGGAGAGTTGTTCATTTAAAAGATCGGCTCGCGCTTCTATGTCGTGCACTCAAAAGCGGGTGCCGCCACCGGCTACCGATCGATTGCCCGGCATGGTTCGGCGCGTGCAGTGAGGGAGAAGGGGCGTGCCGGACCGCTTCTGGAGCGGCTGAGGCAGTAACGTGAGGATGTCTTTCGATGGAACCGATTGGCGAAGCTATCGCATTGAATAGAAATAAGATAGATTGCACGCTTAACGGCACGGGGCCAGTCGATGAATCCTCAGGCCGTGGTTTTGGAGAAGAATCGCTCTCGCGTCAATCCTCGCACTGATGTGAGGCAATGCCCGACACTCGTCCAAGGAGGGAAGGCAAATGGCTTCTACCACTGAGCAGCGCGGTCCAAGGCTGGGCGTTGAGGAACTGAAGCAAGCCGCTGGCGAGATGCGCGCGGTCGATCTGATCGACATTTTTGCCGCTGGGTCGGGCCACCCTGGGGGCACGCTCTCTATTATGGATATCGCCGCGGCACTCTATCTGCGGGTTTTGAACCACGACCCCCAAAATCCGTCCTGGCCCGAGCGGGACCGCGTTTTCTGGTCTGCCGGCCATAAGGCGCCTGCTCTCTACGTGGCCCTAGGTAAGGCGGGGTATTTCCCTCTGGACGACACCGTGCTGCTGCGGCAGTTCGGCGCGAGGTTTGAGGGACACCCAAATTGTCTGAAACTGCCCGGGGTGGAAGTCTCTAGCGGTTCGCTGGGCCAGGGCCTGGGAGTGGCGGTGGGCAACGCGTTGGCCGGAAGACTGGCAAGCCGAGCCTACCGGGTCTATTGCATTATGGGCGATGGCGAGCAGCAAGAAGGAAGCATTTGGGAATCCGCCATGGCCGCGGGGCACTACAAGCTGGATAACCTCTGCGGAATCATCGACAAGAACGACTTGCAGATCGACGGACGCGTCCGCGACGTGATGAACGTCGATCCGCTCGCCGACAAGTATGCGGCCTTCGGGTGGAACGTCCTGGAGATCGACGGGCATGACATGAGCGACATTGTGTCAGCCTTCGAGCGCGCTGCCTCCAGTGACGGCCGCCCTTTCCTAATCATTGCGCATACGGTGAAGGGAAAAGGCGTTTCCTTCATGGAAAACCAGGCCGGATGGCATGGCATTGCGCCCGACCGCGAAAAGTTCGAAAAAGCTATGGTCGATCTCGCGACGCCGTCAGTGCCCATCGAACGGCAGTCGGCCATGCTGGCAAAAGCCCGCGACCATTCCCGAGCCGCGGCCACCAGCGCGCTGTCCCACCAACCACACTTCCGAAATGACTACTGGTGGAATACAGGCCCCACCATGAAAGTTGACATGGACCCCACCCGGATGGGCTTTGGCCGAGGACTGGAAGCTGCCGGCGCCGATGAGCGCGTGGTGACCGTTCACGCGGACATCTCCGGCTCCATCAAAATCACGGACTTCGAGGCCAAGCATCCCGAGCGCAAGACTCGAGTCTTCAGCGTGGGAATTGCCGAACAGAACATGATGGAAGTCGCCGCCGGGCTGGCAAAGGAAGGACTGATCCCGGTAACCGGAACTTACGGCGTATTCGCCGCCGGTCGATGCTGGGACCAGATCCGCACCACGATCTGCTATTCCAACTTGAACGTGAAGATTGCCGGCGCGCACGGCGGCATCTCCGTGGGCGCGGACGGCGCCACCCACCAGGCGCTGGAAGAGATTTCCTTGATGGCGGTCCTTCCCAACATGCACGTTGTTGTGCCATGCGATTCGGTGGAGACCGAACGGGCCACTCGCTATTCCCTGCTCGACCTTAACGGGCCGGCATACATTCGCTATGCGCGTGAGGCCACCCCGGTAGTAACCACTCACGATACTCCGTTCCAGTTCGGCGTCGCGAACATCATCCGCTATCGCGGCGCAAAGCCACGGTTCGTCGATGCATTTTCGACCGCGCTCTCCACGGAATATCAAAGCCAAGGTGAAGAGGTTTCCATTGTGGCCTGCGGTCCCATGGTGGCGGAGGCCATGCGTGCCGCCTGGCTGCTGAAGGAAGAGTATGGAATTGAAACGCGCGTTGTGAACGTGCACACGGTAAAGCCCCTGGATGTGGCCGCGTTGATCCGCGCAGCCAACGAAACCGGCCTGATCGTCACAGTGGAAGAACATCAAGTGGGCGGATTCGGCAACATCGTGGCCGGCGCGATTCTCGAAAACCGGCAGAACTTCCAGATGCCGCTTTTGCTCGATAGGGTTGGCGTCCCCGATTGCTTCGGAGTCTCCGGCAAGCCGTGGGAACTGATGCAGTGGTTCGGCCTGACCGCCGAGCACATCGCGGAGCGGGCACTGAATCTCCATGGCAAGCGCGCCAGCGCCAAACGTCTGGCAGCGTGAGCACTTCGTCCTTGCATCATGGATGTCCGCCAGCCGACTCCGAAGGCTGCCGCCATCCACAAATTTCTATCTCAGAATTAGTTCGCCAATGTGGCAATATAAGGAGGGAGAGCCAACCTTATTGACCATTGCCACGCGCGAACAATTCCTCGCCACCGGGGCGCGATACGTCATCGCGGCGGGGACGATTCTTCCCCCAGCCTACGTTATCCCGATCGCCTTATCTCAAGTATCCGGTTATTTCGGACGGTCGGATGTGCTGGCGTGGATCGGTGATCTGGCAATGTTCCTCAGCGTTCCATGGGAGATCGTCGCCACAGTCGTCATTTTCGTCCGCTGGCGGGATCTGCCGCAGCGGTTTTGGGTTCTTTACTGCGTGAACGGGTTCCTGGCGTATACTTCTCTCCCGATCTACCGGATGCATTTTGGGATCTACCGGTAGAGATCTCGCCGCATAAAGGCATCAACGACCAAGCATACAGCCAGCACAGAGCAGAATCCCTGCATCCGTGCCCTCGGTGGTTAATCTCATCAAAACGCCTCTTTGTTCACCACATAGGGGACGCTGGCGGGATTGCCGTTGCTTTCCAGCACTTCGATGAGGGCGTGGATGCAGCGGCCAGCCATGCCCATATGGGGGTCGGGGGAAAGGCGCGTCACCCGTCCGGCGCTGGCAAAGTGGGAGAACAGGCGCAGGCGGTTTTCGAGTTTGGGATCGCGCAAAGGTGAGTCGGCAGGCAGCGGTTCCTTCTCAAACACGTCGAGCGCTGCTCCGGCGATCACCCCCTCGCGCAGTGCCGCTACCAAATCCGTTTCATCCACCACAGGCCCGCGCGAGGTATTCACCAGGAACGCCGTGGGCTTCATCAATCGGAAAGTGGCGGCGTTGAAGAGATGATACGTGGGAAACTTGCCATCGCCCGGGCGCACCAAGGGCACGTGGATGCTCACGAAATCGCTGCCGGACAGAATTTCTTCGAAACTCGCGTAACGGATGGTCCGCTGCACATCGGTGAAGCCATTGCGGAAGCGAACATCCATGGTCTCCTGAATCTTCTGCGCGAAGTCGGGTTGTTCAATTCGAGCGTTGAAGCAGAGGAAATCGACGTCGAACCCAACAGCCTTTTTGATAAACGCCTGGCCGATTCTCCCCGTGCCAATCACGCCGACGGTCTTGCCAGTCACCTCGTCACCTAAGAAAGGAAGGTAGGGATGCCAAGTGCCCCAGCGATTGTCGCGCACCAGCCGCTCACTGGGACAGAGCCGCCGCGCCACGTTGCCTAGAATGAACAGGGCAAATTCCGCGGTCGCTTCCGTCAGCACGTCAGCCGTGTTGGTGAAAGGAATCTTGAAGCGATTGGCATCGGCGCGGTTAATGTTGTCAAAGCCCACGGCATACTGCGACACGACTCTCAGCGTGCCCTGGCCGACTTCAAAAACCTCCGCGTCGATCGGGTCCCGTAACGTGGTAATAAGACCGTCGATGCCCGAGCGAACTTTGTCAATAATCAGGTGCTTCGGCGGGGGCTCGACTTCGGGGTAGACCTCCACGTCGTATCCGCGCGCGCGCAGAATTTTGAACGCCTCGTCACCGATGTCGCAAGACGCAAATATACGGAAGCGCGTTTTTGGATTTGTCATTTGTTTAGCCCTACGGCGGAATTGACCTACACGTTTTCTTTGGCCCAGCGTCCAATCCGTTCCAGCGCATTCTGAATATTCTCCACGGAATTCGCGAATGAGAAGCGCAGATACCCCTCGCCCCAGGCGCCGAAAGCCGTTCCCCAGAGGCAAGCCACGCCGGCTTCGTTGAGCAGTGCATCGGCCAGCGCGCGCGACGATTTGCCGGTTTGCCGGATGTTGGGAAAAGCGTAGAAGGCTCCGTGCGGCTGGCGGCACGTGAAGCCGGGAATGCGGTTCAACCCTTCGACGATCACGGCGCGGCGGCGGCGAAACTCCTCGCGCATGACGTGCACCGAATCCTGGGGACCGCTCAATGCCTCGACGCCGGCGATCTGGGAAAAGCTGGCTGTGCACGAATTCGAGTTAGTCATCAGCAGCGTGACCTGCTTTGCCAGGTCGGCGCGCATCACTCCGTAACCCATTCGCCAGCCGGTCATCGCGTAAGTTTTCGAGAAGCCATTCAGGATGATGGTCTTCTCTTGCATACCCGGAAACTGCGCGATGCTTGTGTGCTCGCCTTCGTAGATCAGCCGGTCGTAGATTTCGTCGGAAAGCACAAAGATATCGCGATCGGCCAGCGCCTTCGCCAACCGAGCAATTTCGGCGCGGCCCATCACTCCGCCGGTGGGATTATGGGGGCTGTTGATGATGATCAGGCGCGTGCGGTCCGTGAGCTGATTCAGGATTTCGTCCACGTTCACGTCAAAGTCGTACTCCTCACGCAAGCCATAGGGAACTTCCTTGCCGCCCACAAATCGGATCATCGATTCGTAGATGGGAAAACCTGGATTGGGGTACAGAACTTCGTCGCCATCCTCGACCAGCGCCATGATGGCGAAAAACATAATGGGCTTTCCGCCGGGCGTGATGACCACCTCGGACGGGTCCACACTGATGCCAAGATGCCGCGCAACGTCGGCGGCCGCGGCTTCCCTCAACTGCGGAAGTCCGGCCGACGGGCCGTAGTGAGTCCAACCCTCGCGCAGGGCGTGGGTGGCTGCCTCCACGATATTGGCGGGAGTCGCGAAGTCAGGTTCACCGATTTCCAGATGGATAATCTGTTTTCCTTGAGCTTCCAGTGCCCGAGCGCGGACGAGAACTTCAAACGCGCTTTCCGTCCCCAGACGGCTCATACGGCTTGCCAAACGCAAACCGCTTGAAATTATGGCCACGGCTCACCCCCCTAATTTGCCTTGAATATGAGCCACTTTACAGACTTCCGAAACGCAACAGAATATCGCTTGGTCCATTCAAAGTCCAGAACCGGCCGACCACAAAGATGGCTTTACCCAGTTGATACGCTTTCGGGTCATTCCCGCGCTGGCCTTCCACTGGGTGGAGGACGCTCACTCCAAACACGGTGGCCCTTGGACCAGGCCCGGTCCCACCGCCGACGCTGCCTTTGGGGAAGGCCGGGCGCTGTGCAAAGCGTGAAAGGTGTCCTGCGCGACGCGACACTCCACCCATTTGGTTGCGTCCAAACTTCTTACCTAGGTATCGAAGTCACGCCTTCCCGTTGCCCCACACGGATCGAGTGTGGCCGGTTAGAGCGTGGTGCGAGGTTTCTTCTAGGTCCAGCACCACGACCTCGTTCTTGCCTCTCTTGATCCAAGCTCCGGGAAGAAACAGGCTTTGCTGCGGGCCGATCCTCCAGTAGCGCCCGAGGTTGTGGCCATTCACCCAGACATATCCTTTGCCCCAACCGCGCATGTCGAGGAACGTATCACCCACCGTTTCCAGTTCGAAAGTGCCGCGGTGGAAAGCCGGGGCGGACTTGAGTTCAGAAGTGAACGTCAGTGCCGAGAGGTCCGTGAGCGGCAGGCGGAAGATTTCCCAACCGGCGAGTTCCGTGCCCGCTAGCGTGACCCGCTCCGTAATGCCCTTACGATCGCCCACCATATGAGGGCCAAAGTTCGTCCGCCCCATGTTCTCGACCAGAATATCGAGTGTCGAGCCGGCAGTGAACTCCACCTCCAGCCCGGTTTGCTTAAGGCGCCGGTCGATAAAGCCCAGACACTTCGAACCTTCTAGGACGAGGGCGTAGTCGTGCACTTCCGTGATCTCCAGCCGCCCCTGCGCCGCCCGTTCCAGCTTCGTCCGGTAGAGTATCAATCCATACGACTGGCCCAGGGCCTCCATGGTTTGCGGGCGCTCGGAGCGAATCGGGTCGCGGAGGAGAGGTTCCAGGCTGGACGACTCGCCGAGTTGGATTGGAGGAATCTCAATCACCGGGAGCGGCTCGGGCAACGCAGGTGGCTCAACACCGGCCGGGAGGTGTTTGCGAATGACCTCGCGCAGCGCGTGGAACTTCGTCGTGGGGCGGCCCGCTTCATCGAGGGGCGAATCGTAATCGTAACTCGAGACGTCGGGTTGGTAGGAAGAATCGAAGTTGGCCCCGCTCATGAAGCCGAAAGAAGTGCCGCCGTGCACCATGTAGAGATTTACCGAGATTCCCTGCGCCAGCATCCAATCGAGCTTGCGGGCGCACCTGTCTGCCGGCGTGACGTGATGCCGCTCACCCCAGTGGTCGAACCAGCCATCCCAGAACTCTCCCACCATGCGTGGCACGTTCTGGCGCGACTTGGCGAAGTTCGCGAACTCGCGGGCAGGGTCGTCAGTATCGCCGAAGTTGATAACCGACAGCGCATCAGGCAACGTGCCGCCCGCGACCTCGGCAGGAGTGGAACCGTCCGAGGTAAAGAGCGTCACCTCAAAATCCGCCTCCCGGATCATCTGCTCGATCGCTCCCATGTAAAGATGGTCTTTCCCAAATGACCCGTATTCGTTTTCGACCTGCACCATAATGATCGGGCCACCACGGGAGATTTGGAGCGGGGCGAGATGCCGTCCCACCTCCGTCATGTACTTGCGCGAGGCTTCCAGAAAGCGGGGGTCGGCGGTGCGGACTTTCATGTCTTGTGTCGCCAACAACCAGGACGGCAGACCACCGAAATCCCACTCCGAGCAGATGTAGGGCCCGGGCCGCAGCAGTACCCACAGGCCTTCCTCCTGCGCCATGCGGATAAAGGCAGCAGCATCAAGGTTGCCCTCAAAATTGAAGGTCCCTGCTTCGGCTTCATGCAGATTCCAGAATGTGTAGGTGCAGATGGTGTTCAGGCCCAAGGACCGGATCTTGCGCAGCCGGTCGCGCCAGTACACGCGCGGAACTCGCGGGTAGTGAATGGAGCCGGAGATAATCTGGAAAGGCTTGCCGTCCAGCAGAAAGTGTTCGCCCTCATGCCCAAAGGTGTGAGCATCACCGGCGGGGCCACCCGTACCCTTGGCCAGAGCCACACGGTATGTCAGCAGGCCGCAAGCGCCCATCACACTTCCCATGAACTCCCTGCGCCCGACCGTGGCTATGGGGTCCTTCTTCATGTTCGGATTCCCTTCTGATGAAATGTGCCTTCGTCATCGCACATCGCTAGAATACTCGCGGACGCAGATATTGCATCGTCCCCTCGGCCAAAGTCAATCTGCAAAGGCTGAGACGCACAATTGTCTTCACCGGAAGTCAGGTGTATGTTATCGGTCGCGGCTGCGAGCCTTGCCACGAACTTCGAATTCGGAGGTGTTCATAATGCGCACGAATCTGCTTCTTTTCGCCGTCATCGCCATCTGCGGAAACCTGTTCGCCCAGAAGCCCGCTTGGCAGCCTGGGCCCGGCCGCACGACAATCCCGATTTGGCCGAACGGGGCACCCGGCGCCCAACCCAATGCGACCCCGGAGATCGACACCACGACAGCGAAGGACAACCTGGTTGCCGGTAAGCCCGTCATTCGCCTCGGCAACGTTTCCGTGCCGACACTCATTCTCTACACCCCCAAAAGCCACAACACGGGCGCCGCGGTGGTGGTCTTTCCCGGAGGCGGCTACCACATCCTGGCAATGGACCTTGAAGGTACGGAAGTGTGTGACTGGCTCAACTCCGCGGGTGTCACCTGCGTTCTACTCAAATACCGCGTGCCCGATTCCGGTCCCTACCCCAAGTCCCCTGCAGCGCTTCAGGACGCCCAGCGATCGCTCGGGATCGTCCGCTCCCACGCTGCCGACTGGCATATCGACCCCCACCGCCTCGGCGTCCTTGGATTCTCCGCCGGCGCCCACCTTGCCGCTGCCCTCAGCACTCACTTCGATCAACGTCTTTACGATCCCATCGATGCCGCTGACCACATCAGTTGCCGCCCGGACTTCGCCGTGGTTATCTACCCCGGTTACCTCGCGCTTCCAGACCAGAACTTCGCGCCGAACCCTGATATCCGGGTTACTGACAATACCCCGCCGTCGTTCATCGTTCAGGCTGAGGACGATCCGGTGCATGTCGAGAACGCTATCGTTTACTTCCTCGCGCTCAAGAATGCCAAGGTGCCTGCGGAATTGCACATCTACGCTCAGGGCGGGCACGGTTACGGCCTCCGCCCAACCGCGCAACCTGTCACCACGTGGCCGCGCAGCGTTGAAGCATGGCTCCGCACGATTCGGATGCTGCCGCCCTCCAATCGCTGACGCACGGCCTTGGCTGATGCTTCGTCCTGCCACACTCGTAATCGGAAGTTCGCTTCAGGTATGATACGTTGGAGTGGTAATAATTCAGCAAGGAGACAAAACGTTCTCGCGTTATGGCCAAGTCTAAGAACGATCCTCAGGTTGCTCCTGTCATTGATCCCAAGTACTGCTGTTATCGCCTTCGGGCCGCCGAGTCGAAAATTCACCGCTGGGGCGTTTACGCCGACCAGAAGATCCCGGCCAACCGCAAGGTGATGGAATATCGCGGCGAAAAGATCGGACCGCGCGAGGCGAAAAGGCGCGGCAAGACGCCCTACCTGTTCGTCCTTGACGATCATTGGACCATCGACGGCGGTGTGGGCGGCTCGGGCGCGGAATTGGTCAATCACTCGTGCCAGCCCAATTTGGTGTCACGCATTATGAAGGGCCATATTATCTATATGAGTCTGCGCGCGATTCGCAAGGGCGAGGAATTGACCATCGATTACAACTACGACGATACCGATGAGACCATGCGCTGCCTGTGCGGGCACCAGAATTGCCGCGGCATCATCAACCGCAAGGATTGAGGCGCTGCCGCTGTGTTCCCCAAAGGGGAACAATATCATTAGCCCCCAATAAGGCGTAGGGGCGATTCGCGAGCCCCTACTTCCAATCGGAAGGGTTGAATGGAAGCGTAGGGGCAACCCTCGTGGTTGCCCACGGGCGGCCACGAGGGCCGCCCCTACTTGGCCAGTTCGACCGGGATATCCGTATTCTTCTTGTGCGGTTTACTGAGGTCAAGTTTGAGCCGGAGTGGTATCGGTTTATTATGGAACTGCGTCGCGCAAGCTAATTCGACTTGGTT
>JBKQVI010000484.1:0-50427 GCA_052139985.1 Terriglobia bacterium | reverse complement strand
ATCCCGAGGTTTGTGCGGCCAGCGCAGCGCCGGCCGAATCGGATGGGCTCGACGCGTCGCCTTCCTTGCCGCTCCCCGAAAGACCGGAAGACTTCGTGTTGGGGGCAACGGTTGCACCGCTATTTTGCCCAGCTCCACGCGCCGGCTTTGCCGGATTGGCTGGCGGTGGCTGCCTTGCCGGGGCTTCGGGATTCGTAGCGAGAATGCCCGGCGCCGAAGGGGCCATCGGGGCCCTGGGGCTGGAGGATGTCTCTGTAACCGGGGGACTCGCGCTTGCGGTTTTACCAAAATTGAGTTGCGGGTCGATGCCATCCTCAAGCGCTTCGGTGGAAATGCCGGGGCTTAAGGATGCAGGCCCGGGCAATCCTGAGGTTGGTGCGGCCGGCGCGACGCCGGTCGAATCCGATGGGCTCGACGCGGAGTCCACAGAAGCAACGCCGGGCGCCCCCATCTTCGTAATCTCGGATGCGCTCTCACGGTGTGGGGCGGGAATATCGACCCCTCCGCCGCCGGCAGGAGCGCGGTTGTAGGTATTGGGGGCGCCGGCAGCCTTGGCGCCTGGAGTATTGGGGGATTCATCCGCTTCCGCCACCCAAACGCGCATCGGGTAGGCATAAGGATAGCCGCTCGAACCGGCGGCCTTCTCTTGTTTCCCGGGATCGATGGGCTGCTCTTTTCCGTCCATCGGCGCCCAAGCCTTGGAATCCACGTCGAGAGCCTGGTTCTCCGCACACCGAGCGCCGATTTCCTGAGCGAAGGAACCATGCGTGGCTTCCGGCGTTCCAACGTTGGCGGCAGCAACGTTGGCGATGGAGGTCCCGAGATTGACGGCGAGCGTGTTCATTTCTTGAACCACAGCGTTCTGCCTTGGTAATGCATTGGGCGGGCCAAAGATTAACGCCCTCCAAGGAATGGTCCACGCCTTGTAAGCTACGGGAAAGAGATGAATTATTATTAATAATTGGGGAATTGCTAAGGTGCAGGGGCGGGAGGTTTTAAGGCTGGGGTGGGCAAGTCTTGCCGCGCGCTAGGCAACGCCTTTCCCATCATCGTCGTTATTTCGCCTCAGCAGGAATGTGTCGTCGAGCTTTTGCTGGTCCCTGCGGCCCTCGGTGAGGAGATAAAGAGCCCGCTGTTTTTGGCGAAGATTCTCGAGTATTTTCCGTTTCTGTTGAGCCGCTTGCAATTGGATCCGCTGCTTTTTTACCTCGGCCAAAGCGGCAGAAATGCTTTCGAGTAGAGCCTGTTCACGGCGCTTCAGCAAGTGCTCCTCATAGCACAGTAGATGAAGATCGGCGCTGGCGGCGCCACGAGCCAGAAGTTTGGTGAACCGGTCCGCCGTGGACTTAAGTTCTTCCAGAACCGACTCGCGCATCGCATTCACGCGTTTGAATTCTGCCATCGCCGCGGCCAGTTTTTGCTCTTGTTGCTTTTCAAAGCTTTCCCGAACGCGAAGAAGCGCTTCGAGACTAAACTGAAATCCCATATCTTAGGTCCTCAGTCGGGAAGGGCAGAGAGGGCGGCAATATTGGCTTGCAAATCCGATTTCTCGCCGGGCCGTTGCGTCAGAAACGCCTTAATGGCTGGAAGACTGGTGATGGCTTTATCCAGGACTGGGTCCAGACCTTTCTGGTAAGCTCCAACCCGCACCAGGTCCTCGGAAGCGGCGTAGGAAGCTAGCAAGGCCCGCAGGCGTTTAACTTTAGACAAGTGCTCTTTGGAACAAACGGAAGGCATCAGGCGGCTCAGGCTGTCCAGGATTGAGATGGGCGGATAGTGGTTTTCTGCGCTCAGGCGGCGGTCCAGGAATATATGTCCATCCAGCAGGGAACGCACGGCATCGACAATAGGGTCCTGGTGATCGTCACCCTCCATCAGCACACTATAGAATGCGGTAATGCTCCCCCCATTGAATCTGCCCGCGCGCTCGATAATCTGGGCAAGAAGCGTAAAGACGGAGGGCGTGTACCCTTTTGAGGTGGGGGGCTCACCGGCAGAGAGCCCGACTTCTCTTTGTGCCATCGCCAGCCGTGTTATGGAATCGACCACCAGCAGCACGTTCTTTCCGTGCGCGCAGAAATACTCGGCAATCGAGGTGGCGGCGAGCGCAGCCCGAATCCGCAGAAGAGGGGACTGTTCAGAGGTGGAAACCACGACCACCGATTTGCGCCTGCCCTCCTCCCCGATCGCGTTCTCCAGAAAATCGCGCACTTCCCGTCCGCGCTCGCCCACGAGCGCCAAAACCGTCAAGTCGGCAGCGCTCCCGCGAGCCATCATGCCGATCAGCGTGCTCTTTCCCACTCCGCTTCCGCCGAAAATGCCCAGGCGTTGGCCGCGGCCGCAAGTCAGAAATGCATCGATGGCGCGGATCCCGCATCCCAGGGGTTCGGTGATGGGCTGCCGGTCGAGAGGGAGAGGACCCGTGTGGCGCAAGGGCCATCGTCCGCGGGCTGAGTACTCGGGTCCGGAGTCGATTGCATGCCCTGTAGCATCGATCACTCGGCCTAAGAGACCGGCGCCCACTCGGAAAGTCGGTTTTTCGCCCCAACTGACGATCTCATCGCCGTAACGAATACTGTCGGGCAGGCCCAAGGGCATTGACAGGACGGTTGGGCCGCGGAAGCCAACAATCTCTCCTTCGCACACGGCGCCACTTGAAGTGAGGATCTCGCAACACTCTCCCAAAGCCGCAGTGGGACCCTCCGATTCCACCAGGTGGCCGATCGCCTTTACCACACGGCCGGTCCATCGGGTCGTGCTGCGATCGGTCACGGATTTAAAGTACGGACTAAGCTGTGCGGCGGCATCCTTCATGCTGTTTCCGGCCTCTGGGCGAGCAGATCGAAGAAGCCCCGCTCGATCTCCGTGATTTGGCTTTCCAGGCTCAGGTCGGCGGCGCCGATGCTGGATTCAACGCGGCATTGCCCTTCAACAACCGCCGCGTCGCCCAATATTTCGGGCTTTCGGCTGATGTCGCTCTGGCGGGATAGGAATTCCTTCCAGGTTTGGACCTGATCGGGATGCACATAGAGCCGGACCAGAGTGGCCGACGAGACCTTTTCCAAAGCTACGCGAACGGCTCCGGAGAGCAAAAGAGGATCGATCTGCGCTTCGCGGTGGAGAATCTTTCGGGCGATCGCCAAAGCCAGTTTGACAACGTGACCCTCCACGCTGTGATAGTACTCTTCGCGCTCGGCAGCGAATTGTTTCAGGGCGAGCGACAGTGAGTCTCGGTACGCCGAAACCTCTCGATCGACCTCCGCTCTTGCGGCGGTCTGCCCTTCTCTGAGCCCCTGGTCGCGGGCACGCTTTTCGCGCGCTTGAAACTCCGTCTCGAGGGCCCGGCGAATCGCCTCCGCATTCTCTTTTGGCGAGGGCGATGTCCGCTCTCCTTGGGACAATGGATTCGTCCCGTCCGGGTCAAGCCGATCCCGTTCCAGACCGCCCACGGGGCGATAACTGAAGGGTTGCACTTCCGCATTCAGACCGGCAAAGTTGTCGAACAGGCTCGTTGGCATGGCGGTCATTTCCACGATTCGTCTTTCAGAGAGATTTTCCCTTCCTCTTCCAGCTTGCGCGCCGCGGCAATAACTTCCTGCTGAGCCTCCTGCACTTGACGCGAGCGGATGGGGCCCAAAGCTTCGATATCTTCCTTGAGCATTTCGGCGGCGCGTGACGACATGGCGTTATAGAAAATACCGCGCAAGTCCTCGCGCGCCCCTTTGAGCGCCGTTGCCAGGATCTTCTTATCCACCTGAGCGAGGATTTCGCGCAGGCTGACGACCAGGAGCGATCCCAAATCGTCAAAGGTAAACATTTGGTTCCGGATGGCTCCTGCCAGGTCGGGATCGGTGTTCTGAAGAGACTCCAGGATGAGCTTGCACGAATCTTGGTCCAGTCGATTCAGCATGTCGGCCGCGGCGGGAACGCCACCTTGTGAACGGCGGCTCTCCTTCCCTAATCTGGCCAGTTTCTTGTGCAATACAAGGGAAACCCTTTTGACCATCTCGGTTGAGAAGGGCTGCATCTGAGCCAGACGCTTGATGGCGTCTGCCCGCACGTTCTCGGGAAGCAACAACAGGACCGACGACGCCGTTTTTATCCCCAGGTGGGCAAGGATCAAGGCGATGGTCTGCGGGTGTTCGCCCTCAACGAATTTCGCGAGGTGCTTAGGGTCCGCTTTTTGAAGAGAATCCAGGCTCGCCCCACTCGCCGCCTGGGACTGAAGGACTTGGCCGGCCATCCCCTTCGCGCCTTCATCGCCGAAGGCCCTAACCAGAAGATGGTTCGCATAGTCGGGGCCGCCCCGCGAAACATAGTTCGGTGTTAGAGTCAATCGCCGGTATTCTTCCAGTACCTGGAGAGCTTCCTCGGGGGAGATCGTTTCGACTTCGGCGATCTCCTGGGTCAACCTGCGAACATCTTCGGGATTGAGATTTCTGTAAATCTCAACCGCCGCTTCGTCCCCCAGAAGAACCATCAGAATCGCGGCTTTTCGCAGGCCGCCGATCGTTGGCTTACTCTTGCCGTCCGCAAGGGGCGGAGCCGTTGAAAGTGAACTCGCGGTTTGAAGGGAAGTACCCATGCCTAGGCCTCACTCTGCCGAACCCAATTCTCGACAAGACGACTAGCCGCAGCGGGCTCGGCCTTGATTTTATCGACCAAGTGCCGCTTCAGGACTACGGCTCTTTTCACTTCCGAGCTTGTACCCGCCAGTTCCTGATGGAAGTCCGCCAACGGGTCCTCAAGCCCGGGATTTGCTCCGCCGGCGACGGCCGGCGCGCCGTCGAGCAATGCGGCGGTCTCAGCCCCAGCCGTCAGTGTCGGCTTCGCCTCTGCGATGGAAGCAACCAGCCGGTTCTTAACCGGTCTAAGGAGAGTGAAGTAGAGAAAGGACAGGAGAACGGCGATGGCTAGATACTTTAGCGGGGTGGACCAGTCTTGCATAACCCGCTGAACGCGCCGGTCCCAAGTGGGATGAATCTCGATCTCGCTCGGAAGGGCGACAAAAGAAAGGTTCTGGACGGTAATTCGGTCCCCCCGGGTGGAATCTATGCCGGCCACCATCGTGGCCACATCCAGAATTTGTTTCATCTCGTCGGGAGTACGTTTCCGCCGTGTCTCCACCTTCTGCCCATTGACCGTACTCACTTCCAGCGCATCGTCCACCAGCACCGCGGCGGAAATCTTCCTGACCGTCCCGGAAGGCTCCGTCAGGTGCCGCAGGGTCTTGCTGACCGCGTAGGTCTTGTTTTCGGTTCTCTGGACGTCATTTTCCGCAGAGTCCGTTTGCGTAGCGGCGCGGCTCGCCGCCGGTTGCGCGGTCGATGCGGGAACATTGCTGGGCGACCCGGGTACGCCTTGGTCCAGTTTGCCGTCGCCGCCCTGACGCTCCTCTGAAAGCTGGGAATTTACTACGGCAACGGTATTTGGATCGTAGATTTCTTGCGTAGTATCCGAACTGCCAACCTCGTAATCCACACTTACGGCGGCTTTCACCTTCCCGTTTCCGACCACCGGGGTCAGAGTCGCGATCAGCTTGTCGTTCAGTGAACCTTCCAACCCGCTGGCATCCTTCAGGACTCCGTGCCGGCCTCTACCCGAAAGCAGGGGCACCTGCCCATCCGCATCGACGACGGTGACATCCTGTGGTTGCAGATTGTCCACGGCACTTGACACCAAGTTGGTGATGGCGTCGATTTTTTCGTCGGAAATTCGTCCGGTTCGCAGTCTGAGGACAACGGACGCCTTCGCACTTCGTTCCTGCTCTGTAAATAGCGAATCGTGGGGCATCACCAAGTGGACCCGAACTCCTTCCACTTCATCGAGCGTCTGGATGGTCCGTTCCAGTTCTCCCTCCAAAGCCCGTTGGTAATTCACCTTCTCGGCAAAATCACTGCCCATCCAATTCGGCTTGTCAAACATTTCGTAGCCCTGGCGGCCGCTCCTGGGAAGCCCTTCCGACGCTAATTGCATCCGTACCTCGTCGATCCGGCCAAGCGGAACACTTATCGATGTTCCATCCTTAGAAAGCTCGTAGGGGATCTCCTTTGCGCCCAGGCGCCGGACGACTTCCTGCGCTTCCGCCGGCGGAAGACCGGAGTAAAGGATCTTAAGGTCTCCGTTTCCGATGACACGCATCAACACAGCGAAAAAGGCAAGTGTAGCCAGGACGGAGGCGCCCAAAATAGATTTCTGCTTTGGGTTCAGCGCGGAAAGAAACGTTCGGCTTTGCTCAATTGTTTTTGTGAGTCTCGGACTCATTTTTCTCTACCTACTAGAACGGCATTTGAGAGATTTGCTGATATGCGTCAACGATCTTGTTGCGGACCTGCATCATCAATTGAAAAGACAAGTCCGCCTTCTCGACGGCGATCATGGCGGAATGAACATCTGCGCCTTGGCCGCTCACCATCCCCTCAACCTGCTTTTCCGCCTCGGATTGAAGGGACTCAACTTTCTGCATCGTTTCTTTTAGAGTTTGGACAAAACCTGTCCCTCCTCCGGAGGCCGACGAGGTCGTGCCGCTGACCCCCAAATTCTGTCCGATATTGTTCAAACCTGGGATGCTGCCCGTCATCGTCCTGAGACCTCGATTTCTAATGATTAACGCAGAATATCCAGGGACGCGGTAATCATACCTTTTGTCGCTTGCACGGCTGCCACGTTCAACTGGTAGGCTCTTGCCGCCTCCATCAGATTGGCCATTTCCTCGATGGGGTTGATCACGGGATAAGAGACGTAGCCTTGCTTATTCGCATCGGGGTGAGATGGCTCGAACCTTTGCAAAGGCGGGGCGGTGTCCGCGACAATACTCTCCACGCGGACCCCCTGTCCGTACTGCTTGCGCGATCCGTTAAAAGCCCGCGCAAACGGCGAAAGCGATGGCTTACGTGTCCCGAAAACCACCATTTGCCTTTGGTACGGCCCGCCCTGCGGAGTGTGCGTGGTTTCAGCGTTCGCCAAGTTACTCGTCACGATCTCCGCACGCTGCCTTTCGGCATTCAGTGCAGACCCACTCACATCGAGAATTCCAAATAGGTTCATGCTACGATTTCCCTTCCGTGATCGCCGTTGAGAGGCGCTTGAATTCCTGCTTCAGCAGGGCGACGCCTGTTTGAAACTGTAGCTGGGTTTGAGCCAGGAGCATCGTCTCCCGGTCGATACTGACGTTGTTGCCATCGGGGCGTTCGATCAGGCCGCCGATTTCTCGGACAACCGGCTCGGCAGATGAGTCCGGCGCCGCGGCTCTTTGCATCTCTTTCTCGAAATCGATATCGCGAGTCCGATAACCCGGTGTGTCCACGTTCGCGATGTTGCTTGCGACCAGCGATTGCCGGAGCGATGCCATGTCGAGGAACCGTTCCATGCGTTGCAGTAGAGGGGTCTCCATCCAGCTCATACGTTCCTCCTGGCAGGAATTCCGAACTCGCGGACTTTATTCCGTACCGTTCGAACACTGACGCCCAGAAGTTCAGCCGCGTGCGTCCTGTTTCCGTGCGTTTCCTCGAGCGCGCGCAAGTACATCTGCCGTTCCATTTCTTGCAGCGAAGCGCCCAGCTCCATCGGGACCGGTGCGGCTTCCAGTTTCGTCAGGTTCGTGCCTTCCAGGAGGTCGATGTCCGCGATGGGGCCGATGGCCAGGGCAAGAATGCGCCGGACGATGTTCTCGAGCTCGCGGATGTTCCCCGGCCAGTCATGCGCAAGCATGCACGCCATGATTTCGGGTGAGAACTCCACCGGAGAGTCGGCCGTGGAATACTTTCGGATGAAATGGTCGATCAAAGCCGGGATATCGTCTTTCCTCTCGCGGAGCGGGGGAATGTTTAACGCCACGACATTGAGCCGGTAATAGAGGTCCGCGCGGAACTTCCCCTCTTTGACCGCCAGCGAAAGATCCCGGTTCGTTGTGGCGATGACACGGACATCGATGCTGATTGGACTTCGGTCGCCCAGGCGGTCGACTTCCCGTTGCTGCAAAACCCGGAGAAGTTTCGGCTGGAGCTGCAACGGCATCTCTGAAACCTCATCCAGTAGGATCGTCCCCCGATTGGCCAGTTCAAACTTTCCCATATGCGAATTAGTAGCGCCCGTAAACGCGCCTTTCATGTAGCCGAACAGCTCGCTTTCCAAGAGCGTGTCGGGGAATGCGGCGCAATTGACCGCGACAAAGGGGCCGCTTCGCCGGCGGCTCGATTCGTGGATCATGCGTGCGAAGAGTTCTTTGCCGGTGCCGCTCTCCGCCTCGAGGAGCATGTCAACATCCGTCTTGGCAATGTGTCTTGCTCGCTCGATCAGCCGCCGCATGGGAACGGAGTCTCCCACGATTCCATTCTCAGTCTCCTGACCCTTGGCCCGACTGGAATCGATCTTCAGAACCCGGCGAGCGGCCTCGTGCAGTTGCTCAAAGGAGATGGGCTTGACGAGATAATCGCAGGCGCCGCCCTTCATGGCTTTTACCGCTTCCGGCACGCTTCCATAGGCGGTCAGGAATATGATGGCGGTCTCCGGCGCGAGAGTCCGAATGCTCGACATGACTTTCAGCCCGTCGCCGTCCGGCATCCGCATGTCGGTTATCACCAGCGGGCACGGCCACGATCGAAAGCGTTCCACCGCCTCGTGAGTTCCCGAAGCGGTCTCAACCTTCCAACCGTTGTGGGAAAAACTCGCTTCCAGCGCTGCGCGCATGGCAGGTTCGTCGTCGACTACCAGTACTCGGTTCATCAAGCTTCTCCCAGTGCCGGCAGGAATACCATGAATTTGGCTCCTTCTCCCACCTTACTTTCAACCCGGATACTCCCTCGGTGCTGCTCGACAACTTTCTTGCACACCGCAAGCCCCAGTCCAGGGCTGCCAGCATGCGTTGTGAACCCCACCTGGAAGATCTTACCCAAATCTTTCTCTGCGATCCCCGGTCCCTGATCCTGAAACTCAATCACCAGAGTCTTATCCGGAGCTTCGGCAGACCACATGATTCTCACACTCAGGGCGCCGCCGCGCGCCATGACGCGAAACGCGTTAAGTGCCAGGTTGAAGAACACCTGCTGAAGCCGGTGGGGGTCTGCCGGGATATAAATGTCGGGATGGCAACACGACAAAAGTAGCTCAATTCTCTTCTGCCGGGCCAGTGGCTGAAGGAATTCGAGGGTTTCTTTGATAAGCCGAACGATGTTAACCGAGACAAATTCCGTGGGGGGGGAGTTGTGAAACTGAAGGATGTTATTAACCGTCGCGGATAGCGTGCGAAGACCCGCCTGCACATGATCGACCCACTGGTGCATGACCGGTTGAGCCTTTGTCGCATCGGAGAGGAGCCCGGCGAAGAGCTCCAAGCTCGCGAGCGGATTCCGAATTTCGTGGGCCAGAATCATGGCCATTTCCGCCAGAGCTTTTACGTTCCGGTTCGTCTCCCTTTCGCGCTCCATCCTCCTTTGCTCGGTCGTGTCTCGAAGGATGTATACAAAGTCGCAGGAGCCATTCTCATCTCGTGAAAGACGCGCCAGGGAGATGGAGATGAAGCGCGATTGGCCTACAGGGCCAATCGCTTCCATGTCAGACTCCACACCTTCCGTGCTCCGTGGAAGTGATTCGGCAAACTCCACGAAAGACTGGTCGAGGGTCGAAGAGAGCGGACCATCATCTTGGGCCCCAAGCATCAGCAGGTTGCGCGCCGCAGGATTCACCATTCTGACGCTTCTGGCCTCATCCACAACCAGAACACCACAGGGGAGCGCGTCTATTAGCTGAGTTAAATATGCGCGCATCTTGCGATTCTCTTCCAGGCTGCGCGCAAGATCTGAGTTCGCCTCGGACAACTCCGTCCTGAGACGTGACACTTCTGCTTGGAGCTGGAGATATGAATTCTCTAACGATCCGGCGACCGCGCTAAACTCCTCAAAGGCGTGTGCGAGCGAAGCGCTCGGGGATTCATTGGAATCGGAGGACTTCCAGGCTGCCCGAGGCTTCGGCAGCGTGTCGGAAGCGCCGCCCGAGTGGGCTTTCCCAGTCTTGTTGTTCGTCAGTGTCAGAAGATAGTCCATAAGTTACATCCCGAAAGGGAGCACAGGGAGTGCCACCGTGAACGATTTATCATTAAATTCCTCTGAGGAAGCTAAAGTTTAGAAGGAAGGAGGGTAGTGGAAGCGGAATAGCTTACGTGAAGGGAGTCGAATGTACGCTGTCACGCCGTGGACACTTGGTGCATTGAGGCTGTGGAAAGCAATGTAATCACTGGGGATGGGGTAATTTACTCGACGAACTCCGACACATCGTGCTCTTCACCGACCGCCCTTCGCTCAATCTGATAGCCAACCCCGCGCATCGTGCGGATGAGCTTTTGTTGAAAACCCTTGTCGATTTTCGAGCGAAGATAGTTGATGTACACGTCAACGACATTGGTTGGGGTGTCGAAGGCCAGAGTCCACACGTGTTCCATGATCATTGCCCGGGTAACGCAGCGGCCCGCATTCTTCATAAGGTAGGTAAGGAGCGAATATTCCCGCGACGATAGCTCGATTCGCTTCCCCGCCCTCGTAACAACGCGGTTACCAAGATCCACTTCCAAATCTTGAATCCGCAAAATGGAGCTATTGGTGTGCTCGGCGCGGCGCAACAAGGCTCGCACGCGGGCGGAAAGTTCGGCAAAGGAAAAGGGCTTTGCTAGATAATCGTCGGCGCCGCCGTCCAACCCCCGGATTCGGTCTTCGGTCGTGTTATGTCCTGAGAGCATAATGACTGGAAGGAATGGTTTGTTGACACGGACGAACCGTAAGACCTGGAAACCGTCGGTCGTGCCGGAAAGTCCAACGTCGAGAATTAGAAGGTCGTAGTCTCTTTCCACCGCCAGGCTCTGCGCTTCCAATCCATCCGAAACCAAATCGACCGCAAAATGCTCGGCCTCCAAGCCACCTTGAATGTACTTGGCGACGTACACATCGTCCTCGGCTATCAATATTCGCATTGATCGAGATACCGTTTCTCGGGCATATTGTTGCTATGTCGCATTGCTTCTGGTGCAGCCAACTAAGGGATATATTGTCCATAACGTAATGGGAAAGTCAACTCCCCACAACGTCTGGGATTGGCGAAGACGGGGTTCATTAACCGCACGATCCAGGCTCCTCACCTTTTCACCTAAGAGGATTTTGTAAGACAATTGAATTGGGAGGGTCCACATCATATCCTGTATGACCTTGATTCGCCTGCGAGAGCTTCAGGAACCTTAGTAGTCTCTAATTCTTTCATCCCCAGATTGTAATTCTGCCCGCCCCGAAAGTGAGTGTTAGCGGATTCTTAGCTCGTTCAAATGAGGCAGCAGCGACTCGCTGCACGTCGAATTGAGGAACTCTCTGCTGGTCAATAAGTTCCAGAAGAGCATTGAGGCTACCGGCTTGGAACCCTGCATGCTAGTCCCAAGAAGAGTAGCCAGTTATGAAAGTTGACACCCTTGATCCCTCGACGGTTAGCCACGTGCAGCAGGAGTTCTCCGCGCACCATGACTCCTCCTTCTGGTCTGAATTAATTTCCCGAGTCGCCGAGACAGCCGATATCAACCCTCGGATTGCCGTACTGGTGGCATCGCACGAATCCGGATTGAACCCCCAAGCCCTGAATCAATCGAGCGGAGCCATCGGCATGATGCAGTTGATGCCCGCTACCGCCGCAGGACTTGGAGTCAACCCCCATAACGTGGTGGAGAACATTCTAGGTGGAGTGCACTATCTCCGCCAGCAGATCACGACATTTGGCGACACCGCCAAAGCACTCGCTGCCTACAATTGGGGCCCAAACCACGTTTCGGAGGCTATTAAACGTTGGGGGGACTCCTGGCTCGACCATGCGCCCACTGAAACGCAACAATACGTCAATTCCATAGTCTCACAAGCCGGAGTTTCGACACCGGTGTCTCCAAAGCCCGAGAACGCAGAGATCTTTTCAGACGCTTACGGGCTCTCGGCATCTGCGCTCAGTCCATCAACACCGGTCGGCGTGGGTTCGAACTCGGAGTCTTTGGTTCTCACCGCCGGAAGGCTGCGGATTCTCCAAACTGTCTTGGATGCTTACTTGCTCTCAGGAATCTTAAGTTAGGAACTTTCTGGCGGGCCGCAGCCAAATCGAGTGTCATCCTTTGCTTGTTTTGGATCGCGTGAAACCATCATCGGAGTGGGGCTCGAACAGCGTCGAGACGCCAAGCCCCGCAAATTATAGTGCTGACCAGCCTTAGGAGTGCATCGGCGGCGAAGACGGGCGCATCGCGCGGTGCGCCCCGAAAAGGCAAAGGAGTTCGATGCATTCTTGGATCAAATCGATGTCGGTTTGTGCTACCGCCATATCTGCTGCGCCGTTTTGATCGCACGAGCCAACCCTTTTTTGAATACGGAGGGGGAGAATTCCCGGGCAACAGTATCTCGTGCGGCGCGCCCCATTCGTGCCGCGAGATCGTGGTCATTGATCAGCTCGATTGCAAAGGCGCGCAACTCCGAGGGGTCATCAGAGAGAAATCCGCTTACGCCATGGATAATCGGCGAAGTCGGGTGCCGGTTGCCGAGTACTGGAAGGCCGGCTGCCATGGCTTCAAGTGTCGCCATATTGTAACCGTCTTCGTAGCGCGGATGGGCCGTATGAATAAAAAAGCGGTGCTTGCTTAAGATTCCCTTCAAATCCGTCCAGTCGCGCGCCGGAGTAACCCCAGGCATGTCGTCGTTGCGGCCAACTAGAGTCACAGGAATCCCGTCAAACGCCTGTTGGTGGAAGTCCCATAAGAGCACCTGCGATTTCCTGCTAATTTGGTTGGCGACTCGCAAGCCACGGGCAAGTTCTCCCCGGTAAGGGAAGTAGTCAGACGCATCGGCATAAAAAGGTACGACATCTTCTTCGAACCCCCACGATCGCCCTTTCAGATTCGAGACCGCCATCACATGGGTCCGCGTCAGACCCAGATATTGCGCGACCGTGCGGCGCAGTTCGTCGATCGGAGGAGCATGGGGTTGCGTAGCAACTATGCCGTCCAGGGCCCAGTGGATCACAAACAGGCGAGGTCCCCTCAGAGTCTTTACGTCCAGCAGATCGGTCAGACTATGCGCGATAATGCAGGCGTACGGTTCACGAGTTGAAAGCACTTGGTCCAACCTCACGAGCCGCGTGTTCGGCGGAACCGGTCGCATCGCCTCATCCCAACCGGACGTATCGCGCCCTTTCAGCGCCACTACGACGTCCATGGGTATCCCCAACAAGTGAAGCTGATACACCCAGGCTTCGTGGCAGTCGAAAACGAGTAACCGTTGGTTTGCATATGCGGCGTTCAAGCTATATCCCTTAGATCACCTTTGATCAATTTAGACGCGCGACGGCTGAGTGCAAGCCAGGGTGGGCCGCGGCAGACCGTTCATGAGAGATCTCGGCCTGCAGGGATTGCAATGCGTCACCCGTGAGAACCACAATGTCCACCCGGCGATTCAGGAACCTTCCTTCCGGTGTCGAATTCGATGCAATAGGATGAAATTCCGCATAACCGGAAGCCGAGATCCGATCGGGTGGAAAGCCATAGCTCGATATGAAGAGGGCTGTCATCCCCACAGCGCGGGCCGTGGAAAGCTGCCAGTTCGACGAGAATTGGTTGTTGTGGATCGGGACATTGTCCGTGTGACCTTCGATCCGTATATCGTACGGCTGGCTCCGAAGTAGCTTCGCGATACGGGCAACGGTTGGCTCCGACTTAAGTTCCACTTCAGCGGATCCACTTCCGAAGAACCCAATTTCGCGTAAGGTAATAATGATACCTTCGTGACCCGCTCTTATGGAGATTTCGTTCCGCTTGATTTCCGCATCGAACGCTTGCTGGAGGTCGGCTATGAGCCGCGCCATGCCTCTCCCCGAACCGGGGCCGCTTCGGCTGCCTTTGGCAGAAGGGACTGACTGCGATATGTCCGTTGTTTTCAGCACCTTTTCAATAATCTGGACGTTGTCGAAAGGCATCGGTTCGGTGGTGGAGAGGGGCATTTTCGAATTTGAACTCTCAAAAACTCCCAGGTGTTCAAACGCCACCTGAATTGCCATGGCGAGGCGGCCCACTTTCCGCTTGTCGACCTGCGAGGATGAAAAGAGCACAACGAAAAAGGCAAACAATAAGGTCATGAAGTCGGCGTAGGATACCAACCACCGTTCGTGATTGACGTGTTCGCCTTTTTTTCTGCGCCTCACGATTCCCGCTCTTTTTGCATCGTTTGGGTTGCAGCCACATCAGCGAGGAAACCCTGGAGTTTCGTTTCAACCATTCTGGGGTTCAGTCCCTCCAAAATCGAAATCACTCCTTCGAGGATCATCGCTCGCTTGAGTTGGCTCGCCTGCATACGGATTTTTAGCTTTCCGGCGGACGGCAGAAAGAGAAGATTGGCGGCCCCGACACCGTAAATCGTGGCCACAAAGGCCACGGCTATTCCCTTTCCGACTTCCGCGATGTTGTCCAAATGTTGCATGACTTGGATCAGACCCAGCACCGCTCCGATAATGCCGATTGTTGGGGAGAAACCGCCCGCGGATTCAAAAACTTGGGGGATCCGCTCCTCGTGGGCCTCTTGATTCTCAAGCTCAAGTTCCATCATGTTCCGAAGTTCTTGGGGCTCGGTTCCATCGACCGCCAGCATCAGAGATTTCTTTAGGAAGGGATCCTGAACATTAGGAAGCTCACTGTCCAATGATACGATTCCCTCTTTTCGGGCTTTGTTTGCATACCCCACAATCTCCTTGATTACGATCTGGAGATCGGCTTCTGAATCAAAGAAGACGCCGGCAAGAGCACGGAAGCTTTTGATCACAACGGGCAAGGGGAATTGCACCATGACCGCGCCAATCGTTCCTCCGAAGACGATCATGGCTGCCGTGGGTTGCACGATTTGTCCGATGGTGCCCCCTTCGATCATCATCCCGGCAAGGATGCCGCCAATAGCCAGGAGCAGTCCGCCAAAGGTAGCTTTGTCCACCTATTCCTCCATATCCTGTTTACATTCAGTCGGTTCAGAGACTTCCTTGGGCGGGCCAGGATCGTTTGGGCAAACGATGAGCCGGCGGCGAAATTCGATGATTCGGTCCAAAATTTGTTCAGTAGTTTCCGTGACGACAATCTTTTCCCCTGAAACCAGCGTGACAACGGTGTCCGGAGTGTACTCAACAAACTTGATCAGGTCTGAATTAACCACCACGGGCTGTTTGTTGAGACGGGTCAAATGGATCATTGATTAAGTTCCTCACACGAAGAGTCTACGGGTGGGTTTTCCCTAACGCACTCTTCTATAATTTTAATCGTCACTTACGGCTCGAATCTTAATTAGAGAATCCGCCTCTTGCGCAAATGGGGAAGAGTCGCGTGCGAGGAAACCCTCTAACTTCCGAGCGTCGGCACGGGCCGGTTGATGAGGCCCGGCACAATCGTTTTTGCGGTTGGGCACCGATGTGCTGAATGCGGTTGCGGGCAGCCGCGATGGCGCCCTTTACGTCTTCGAAAGTAGGCAAATATTGCCGTCCGCTAGGCGAACTTTGCCGCAATTAATTCTCATGGCGGGTTTGAAAACTAATGTTCCGGCAACCGGGAAGGGTGCCGGAAGAGCCGGAAGATGAGAAATCTTAATCAGAGTCATATGAGTAGCACCAAAACAGGATCTAGATCGGCACCGATCAACTCCACCAAACGACTTAACATCCTTGTCGTTCACGAAAACCTGCCTCGCCCGGATCGCTCGGGGACGGATATGAAGCTGATGCAAGTTCTCCGTGAATTCAGGGAACAAGGTCACGCCGTCACCTACGTTGGGAGGTCGGGCGTCGACCGCGAGCGATATTCTCCAGCTCTTGAGAAAATGGGAATTCGTGTTTACGCTCACGACGCTGAACGCCTCCGCTACGCCGGTGTCAATGACCCCGTCCAGTGGGATTTCCGGGACGTTGTCGCCGGGGAATATTTTGATCTTGCCATCCTATATCATTGGTTTTGGACGCAAATCTCGATCTCCGAGCATTACCTTGATGCCATCAGAAAACTCTCTCCGGGAACTCGCATAGCCGTCTTGGCTGACGACCAGAATGGTTTGAAGGAGGAATACCTGGCACAAGCCAGCGGCCTGCTTTCCGACCATCTCAGGGCGGCAGATCTCCGTCAACGGGAAGAGGAGGTCTACCGCTTGGCCGATTTGCTCCTCTCGGATTCAGACGCGGATATGCAGGAAATCGGGGCCATGGTTCCTGAACTCAGGGCAGGAGCTCTCACCGTGACCGCAGATGTTGTTCCCCCGACGAAGGGGTTTGCGCAAAGGGAAGGGGTCTTGTTCATCGGCGACTTTTCCAGCCGGATCAACACCGACGGCGCTATCTGGCTTCTCCAGGAGGTCTGGCCGACGGTCCGCAGGCAGCTCCCGACCGCAACTCTCTATATCGCCGGAAACTCGTCTACATCGTTAGTGGTCGACGCCGCGGCGGGCGTCCAGGTGTTAGGTCGCGTGGAAGATCTGGGAGCGTTATACGAGAAGTGCCGAGTCTTTGCGGCTCCGACTCGCAGTTGCACGGGTGTTCAAACCAAAGTACTGGGCTCACTCAGTCATGGCCTTCCCGCCGTGACCACCTCGATCACGGCAAAACGGCTTCGCCTTGTCCACGAAAAGGGAGCGCTGCTGGCGGATGGCGCACGCGAATTTGCCGGCCAAATAGTGCGCCTCCACCAGGATCCTGACCTCTGGAATTCCTTGTCCGCCCTCGCGCAGGACCACGTTCGGAGAGAATTCTCCCCGGATAGACTTCGCGCGCAAGTTCGCGATCTCGTGGCAATGGTGCCGCAAATCACACCGCGGCGGTTCGATCCGAACCACATCTTTTCCGTTCTTCGTGTTGAAAAGGAGTTTCCCGAAGTCGTCGCCCATCCCGACCCGGGGACTCGAATGGTCTTAAGAAACACGGCGTATTTGCATCTGGGAGAGGAACTGCTGGCCCTCGGGAAGCCGGGTGAAGCGCGTGAGCAGTTTCTCCACGTTTTTCCCTATATCCAGGAAAGGATTCCGAAAGGGGATTTTTTCGCACGCCTGCTGATCAATCTCGCGCGTAGTGACGAACTCCTGGGCCAAGGGAAAGGCCGGAATCTGGAAGCCGCGCGAACCTGCCTTCACAGACCGGATATGGGCGCAATATCCAAGCATCCCGGAAAAGTGGGGCGGGCGGCACAGGAACCCGATATCTCCGTTATTGTTCCCACCTTCAACCGCAGTGGGATACTGGCCTCCTGTCTCGCAGCCTTGGAGCGTCAGACGCTCGAGAAAATCAGATATGAGGTTATCGTCGTTGACGATGGCTCGTCAGACGCTACCGAACAGCTCTGCAGGGGACTCGCGCCCGGCTTTCAGTTTTCATATTTCCGGCAGAATAATGGCGGCGCCGGGGCAGCCCGCAACCTGGGTTTGAATAGGGCCCGCGGCAAATACGTTCTCTTGATCAATGATGACACGATTGTGTCTGCGGCACTTTTGGAAGAGCATTTACGAGCACATGGGAGCGAACCGAATCAGAAGCTTGCCGTGCTGGGAGACTTCCCTTACCCGCAGGCCGCGGCGAGAAGGGGGCTGACCTATTTTCTCAGCAAGCGGCCATTCCTGTTCCCTCAGGTCGGCATGAACAAGGGCATCTATCGGGGCATGGCCTATTTCATCACCTGCAATCTGAGCGTCGCGCGCGATGCCGTTCTGGCGGCCGGCTCGTTCGACAGCCAGTTTCGCGTGGGCGAAGATACCGACCTCGGGGCGCGTTTGACATCCCGGGGCTACGCGGTTCTCTACTGGCCTGACGCGCGTGCGACGCACGACCATCTCAACTTCCGAGTGGATGACATCGTTCGAAGGGCGCGTTCTTACGGACCGGCGACTATGCGCCTGGTCGAAAAATACCCATACTTGCTTGCTGATGAAACCGGTCCGCTCGGCCGGCTCGACGCCGCATGGAGAACCAGAACCCTCGACTTTCTGCGGGATTCCCGCCCGCGGGTCGAAGAAGCCCTCGCGGCAGCAAGGCGGCTGGATGACTTTGATTTCTCCACTCTGTTGCGCAGAGAGGTCGCGGGCGGGGAGTCACTCGCGGATGGAATAGTCAGCCTACTGGAAAAGGCCGTCAACCAGATCCATTGGTTTTATCTTCTCGAGGCAATAGTAGAAGAAGTGGCAAAGAAAGGCTTCAAGCATGGCGACATCAAAGGCTCGCCGGACCCTTTAATGGAAGGGAATAGGTCGCGATGCCAACTCTAGCTCTGTCGATGATTGTCCGAAACGGCGAAAAGGACATCCGAGCATGTCTCAGTAGCGTCCACGGCATTGTGGATGAGGTCCAAATAGCGGACACGGGGTCCACCGATTCAACCATTCTCATCGCCAACGAAATGGGTGCGCGAGTCGTCTCCATCCCCTGGGAGAATGATTTCGCAAAGGCGCGGAACCTTGCGCTTAAGGAAGTGCACACGGATTGGGTTCTTTTTTTGGACGCCGACGAGCAACTGGATCCCTCCGCGTCTTGTTATCTGCCAGGGTTGATAGATCAGAAGGCGGTCAAGGGATATTTAACCTCGATCAGGAACTATGTCCTGAGCATGCAGGATCGCGTCTGGGACCGGCCCGCAATACCCAATGACGGCAGTTTTGAACCCGCGAAGGAATATCCCGCCTTTGTCGAACACCAAAACGTACGCCTGTTCCAGCGGTCGACGGAGGTTTTCTTCGTTGGGCGGGTTCATGAAACCGTCGGCACCAGCATAGAAGCCTCAGGCGGAAGGCTCTGCCCTTGTCCGGTTTTGGTTCACCACTTCGGCCTTGCTGCGGACGCAGAAACGAAAGCTCGGAAGAATCGCTTGTATCGCGAAATGGGGCGCCAGAAAGTTCTGGAGATGCCTGATAATGCCCAGGCTCATTTCGAATTGGGACTGGTGGAATTCGATAACTTTCACCAGCACGAAGAGGCCCTCCGGCTTTTCCTCCGCGCTTGCGAACTCAAGCCAAGTCTTGCGGTCAGTTGGTTCTTTGCCGGCATGTCACATCTCCAGTTGGGGCAGGCGGAGGAGGCGATCGAGTGCCTGAAGAGCGCCGGGAGCCAACCGATGGTTTCCGAGGCGAAGGGAGACGCGTTTTATAGGTTGGGCCAATTTGATCGTGCCCGGCGGGCGTATCTTCGGGCTTTTGATGGGGTCAGACTACTTCCGGACCTGGAAAGCAAGATTGGACTTGCGGAGGTACGGTCGGGTCGCGTCAAAATCGGGGTGGCACGGCTGCGCAAAGCCGTGGAGCACAGTCCTAGTGAGCAACGGCTGCATGACCGGCTTATAACCGCGCTGGTCTGGCTCGGCCAGTTCGCGGATGCAGCAGACGCGGCGGAAAAGAAAGCCAAGATTTCCGCCCGGGACCCACAGGCATATCTCCGGGCCGCCGTTATCTGGGCGCGGCTGGAAAACTGGCCACGGTCTTTGGAAATCCTCCAGCGAGCATTAGTACAATTCCCGCACCACCAAGCACTTGAGGGAGTTCTCGCAGAGGTCCTGCCTCGGACATTAGCGCAGAAGATCTCAGCCTAATGAAAATTCTTTCATTACAAGATAAAGGTTTGCTAATGCGTGCCGATTCTCTCTTTTGGAAGATGAAGTAAATCTAAGGTCGGACCTGAGCGCGCTAAGAGTAATCCGCAAGCTCGGCCGAATATTGAAAATAAAAGGAGAAACACCATGGGAGGATCGCTTAGTATTTTAAGTAACATCCCGTCACTGATGGCCGAGAATCAGTTGGATTCCACGCAACAGAGCCTGAACAACACCCTGCAGCAGCTATCATCGGGATCCCGGATCAACTCCGGCGCCGACGATCCGGCAGGCTTGGCCATTGCCGACGGTTTGACCGCGAACGTCACTGCTTTGACGCAATCGATTTCCAATGCCAACGATGGCGTGGGAGCGTTGCAGGTAACGGACGGCGCCTTGTCCGAGGTAACCAATTTGCTGAATCGCGCCGTCACCCTGGCGACCGAGTCGGCCAACGGAACCGTGTCATCCACGCAGCGCACCGCGATCGACACAGAATTCCAGTCCATCAAATCGGAAATTGACTCCATCGGAGCGGCAACAACCTTCAACGGCACGAGCGTATTCACGGCAACGGCGCAGTCGATCTTCATGAGCGACGGCAGCGCTGCCGCCGCCAATGTCGTGGTCGCCACCACCCCGGGCACTCTTTCTTCGTCGAGCATCGGCGGAAGTTCCACAAGCCTTGGCTCTGATGACCTCACGACGGCCGGCAATGCAACTACCGCCCTTAACGACATCAACACCGCCATCGCTTCCGTTGCCGCATTGAGAGGCACCTTGGGAGCCAACATGAATCGGCTGACCGCTGCGGTCAACGTCATGCAGACCGAATCGCAGAACCTGAGTTCGGCGCAGTCCACCATCACTTCTGCCAATATCGGGCAAGTGGTTGCCAATATGTCACAGGAACAGATCCTGCAACAAACGGGCATGTCGGCACTGGCCCAAGCGAACAGCTCGCAACAGGCCGTGTTGAAACTTCTTCAATAAACGGAAATCGGGCCCGAAACGATGAAACGAGGCTGGGGGCCCGGAAGCCCCCACCTCAATTCTTAACGTCGTTGGCGATGGAGATCATCGATCTGAAATTTTGATTGTGGAAGGGAGTAGGCGCTATGGGAACAAGTGGAGTCGACTGGTCAACGCTGGCCTCGAATTCGGCTTCAAGTTCTACCGCAGGCATTGATGTACCCACTGTCGTTAGCGAAGTCCTTGAACCTCAAACCCAGGTACTGACTCAGTACCAAACTGAGGAAACAACTTATAACAGCCAGACCACTGCCCTTCAGCAACTCAACACCCAGCTACAGACCCTCTTGACCGACGCGAATAATCTTAACGACCCCCTGGGCAGCTTCGACTCTATGGATACGTCGGTCTCGAATTCAAGCGTCCTTTCGGCATCGGCGGGCAGTGGCGCAGTGGCCGGAACTCACTCCATCTCCGTAACTTCGCTGGCGACGACGTCCTCTGAGTATTCGGCCGAGGTCGCCTCGAGTTCAACGGCGATCGGAACGGGCACGTTCAGTCTTCAGGTCGGGTCGGGTACCGCCACGCCGATTACAGTTGACAGTTCAGATAACACGCTCACCGGTTTAGCTGCTGCCATCAACAACCAGAATCTGGGCGTCACCGCAAGTGTGATCACGGACGCGGGGGGGGCGCGGCTTACCCTGGTCAGCAATTCATCGGGCGCGGCGGGCAATATCACCGTCTCCAACAATACTACCGGACTGAATTTCAATGTGGGATCCAAAGGCCAGGACGCATCCCTCACGATAGATGGTGTTCCCGTTGACAGTTCATCGAATACCGTAACCAACGCGATAGCTGGAGTCACGTTGAATCTTACGGGCACAACCTCGTCGCCGGTAACTCTACAGGTGAGCGCGGACACTTCACAAGCCGCGAGCGCCATCAACACCTTTGTTTCGGATTACAACACGGTCATATCCAACCTGAATACACAATTCACGTATGACGCCAGTTCGTCAACCGCCGGTACGCTCGAGGGTGACTCCGCGGCGGAGTTTGTTCAAAGCACGTTATTGGGTGACGCAGCCGCCGGTGTCTCGGGTAATGGGGCCATTTCAACCTTGGCTGATCTTGGGATCACCATGAATGAGGATGGCACGTTGACCGTTGACAGCTCGCAATTGAACAGCGCGCTTACGAACAATTTCCAGGAGGTGCAGAACTTCTTTCAGACCACCTCCACCGGCTTCGCGCAGCAATTCTCGACGGACCTGAACAATCTCACCAATCCGACAAACGGCCCGATCGCTGTTGACCTCAATGGGATAACCTCCTCGGTGAGCTCATTGCAGTCGCAGATAACCGATTTCCAAGCGAACCTCACGACAGAGCAACAGTCGTTAACAACCTATTACGACAATGTCAATGTGACCTTGCAGTCTCTCCCCAGCCTGCTTGCCTCGATCAATGCTCAACTTGGGAGCCTGACAACAACATGATCAGCGCAGCCCAAACTTACACGAACCTCTCGCTGACGGGGGCCAGTCCCGTCGGCTTAGTGGTAGCGCTCTACGATAACGCCTTGAAATCCCTGCACCGGGCACGAAGAGCCATGGAAGCGCACGATATCGAGCAGCGCACCAAATGCCTGAATCACGTTCTAACCATTATCGGGCATCTCGAGGGGACCCTTGATATGGAACGCGGCGGCGAAGTGGCGAGAACTCTCGTGCAATTCTATTCCTATAGCCGGGCGGCGATCCTGGAATTGAGCTTGAAAAACTCAACGGAAAAACTGGTCGATTTGGCTTCCCATTTTGCTTCCCTGCGCGACGCCTGGGAACAGGTCGACGCGGAAGTCGCTGAAGATATCGGGGCCCAGGTCGGCGCGGCCTGAACTCCACTTGTCGCTCTTCCTTGATCTTGGGGACGCGATTTAATCACTGCATCTACCGCAGGGCCCTCCAAAAGTCTGAAAAACCATCAAGTGACGCACCGCCTCCGCCGAAAGATGTACCCGTTCGGCGAAGCCATGTTCAGGAAAGTTGCCAGGCATGCCGTTCAAATGAGGGGCCGCGCTCATGGTTGGACGGGCATTCGAATATTCCTTCAGCGGCGCTTGCTTCTGCCAGAGAATCCGCTCCTGCCCGGCAAGCGACTTGACATCGCACCGAACTGTTTGACAATCTCAAGAATCAAGGACGGTGCCCAAGCATTCAGAACCTGGGCCAATCCATCAAGCGCCGTCAGGGAGCGCACATGAATAATCTGGTGGAGAGTTTGCTGAGAGATGGAAATCTCACTAGCCTGAAGACAAGGCCAGCCAGAGCACTGATTGGATGGATGCCGGAGCGGGAGGCAGAGATCATGCTCGGGATTCCAATGGCCCCACTAACGCCGGCTAACTGGCGTCAAGAAAACGATACACCCGACGATTTGCGCCCTCCGAACCGAACGTTCGGGTCATTGTCGCTTGACTGAAATCGGGCTTATCGACCCACCTTTTCCCCCGAGTGGGGAGAATATTGGCGCTCCTTCGGGCTGCCAGCGCCATAACCCTATTCTTAAGATGGTGAGGAAATCGCCAAGTTACTCATAAACAAGGGGTCGGTTTGCGGGGCAAAGAAATGGTAGAGGTTTACTTTCTGGTACTGGACATGCTTGAATGAGTGCTGCCAGGGTGGCCATGACGTTTGATAAATAGCGTCATTATGTCGAGATTGTGGAGACATCCATTGTGAGTTCACACGAAGACCTCCCGAGACCGCACTCGGGGTCGGATCGGAATTGCCGCCTTTCTCCAGGCGCCAACCTACGATCTTCAGGGAAGCCATACGACCATGTCTGCGCGCCAGGCCGGCTGAGTCGATCTGAACTCAATTCCCTTTGCCCAATGTCTTTCCGCGCGACACCTTTCAAGTGCGCGGCGCCCGATAAACTGAGGAGAAAACCTTGGGCATGAAGAGCCTTGAGGAGCACGCCACAACCGCGGGGAGAGCACTCATCATTGCGAGTCCGAATGAAGAGCTGTGTACGCACATTTGGGAAAGCTGTGCGAGGCAAGAATGGCAAGTCGAATCTACTCGGGGAGGGGCGCACGCGCTCTTCTTGTTGAAACAGAAGCATTACCAATTACTTCTTCTCGATCTCAGACTTCGGGATCTCGACATTCATGAAGTCATAAGCATGGCCGGGTCCCTGTATCCGGCCATGCAAATTCTGGTATTTGATTCCGAAACCGGACGATTTGATTTCAGCAAAGCAACGCCGCGTGACTGCCTGTCGGAAGACCACGTCCGCCTTCTCGAGATCCTGGGTACATTCAAGCAGCCCGTGCAGGTTTGGCAAGGGACTACGCTGGAATGTAGCCCCGAGGACGAACGCGAGGAGTTACTGCCGTGCATGGTAGGCCGAAGCACTGCCATGAAACGCATCGCTCAGCTCGTGAAACTGGTTGCCCCTCGGTCGACTGCGGTCCTCCTGAATGGGGAATCGGGCACAGGCAAGGAACTCGTGGCCAAAGCGATTCATAATCTGGGTCCCCGATCGGCCAACCCCTTCGTGGTTGTGAATTGCGCTGCCATCCCCGAGGCTCTGTTCGAATCCGAGCTCTTTGGATACAACCGCGGTGCGTTCACCGGGGCTGTGGAGTCGCGGCTAGGCAGAATTCATGCCGCGCATGGCGGCACGCTCTTTCTGGATGAAATCGGGGAACTGCCACTCACGATGCAGGCCAAGCTATTGCGCTTTCTGCAGGAAGGGGAGGTGCAGCGCCTCGGCAGCCACGATATCTTCCGGGTCGATGTCCGGGTGATTGCAGCCACAAATTCGGATCTGATAGAACTAGTCAGCAGGCGGCAGTTCAGGGAGGACCTCTTTTATCGGCTGACCGTCTTCCCCATTGAACTCGACCCCTTACGCAACCGGCGTGAGGACATCGGTCCTCTTTCCGAATTCTTTCTTGCTGCCCTCTCGACAGAATCAGGCGATCCAAAGAAAACCCTTTCCCTGGGAGCCTTGACTATCCTCCAAGCCAATGATTGGCGCGGAAACGTCCGCGAACTCCAGCATGCCATTGAACGCGCATTCATATTGGCGAACAACTCGCAGGTGATATTACCCGAACATCTTAGACTTCTACCGTCACCCCGGGTTCCGGAAAGACAACACCTTGACGAGCGCTCCACGCGCCCGCGGGAATCTGGGGGCTCCTTCGAATACGCGGAAGTGTCTCAGTTTGATTCTGTGGCGGCGAGTTTACCTCGCCGTGTGGCGGCGTAAAGCCCTCGCTACGTCAAACTCAAACGCTACGCGCCCTGCTTGCGGTTTGACCGATTTGCGGTAAGATAGGCCTTCAATGAAATCGGAAAAGTATTCGCGGCAGATTCTCTTTTGGCCCATCGGCGCGGAGGGGCAGGAGAAATTGCTGCAATCAAAAGTGGTCGTTGTCGGCTGCGGGGCGCTGGGGACGGCGCAGGCCAACGCTCTGGTGCGTGCGGGCGTCGGAACCCTGCGTATTGTGGACCGTGATTTCGTGGAAGAATCGAACCTTCAGCGCCAGATGCTTTTTGACGAGGCCGACGCGATGGAGAGCCTGCCCAAGGCCGTGGCGGCGGAACGAAAGCTTCGTCGGATTAATTCCGACGTAAAGGTCGAAGGAATCGTGGCCGACGCGGACAGCAGCAACATCGAGGAGTTCATCGACGGATTCGACGTCGCTCTGGACGCTACGGATAACTTCGAAACGCGCTACCTTTTGAATGACGCGGCGGTAAAGATGGGGATTCCCTGGATTTATGGCGCCGTCGTAGCCAGTTACGCGGCCACCATGACGATTCTCCCCGGGCGCACCGCGTGCCTCGCCTGCATATTCCCGAAGCCTCCGCTCGGGATGCACGAGACGTGCGACACCGTCGGCGTCATCGGCCCCGCCGTATCCTGGGCCGCCGCCATTCAGGTCACCGAAGCGTTCAAGGTTCTGTTGGGCCGCGAGTCCGAATTGCACGGATCGCTAATAGCGTACGACCTGTGGACTAACCGCTTCCAGCAAGTGAAGGCTCCGCGAGATCCCCAGTGCAGTGTTTGCGTGGCCCATGAATATACTTACCTTGAGCAAGGCGGGGCGACGCATATCAGCCTGTGCGGCCGCAATTCCGTGCAGATTCATCAATCCGAGTCGCGGGCACTCGACCTCACCGCTCTGAAAACGCGCCTCGAGGGATTTGGTCCGGTGTTGGCCAATGAATTCCTGCTGAAGTGCTCTCTCGACACTTACGAGTTGACCGTGTTTCCCGATGGCCGTGTGATTGTGAAGGGAACGCGGGACCCCGCCGTAGCCCGCGGCCTCTACGCCCGCTACATTGGCGCCTAAACCCTGACCAACCCAAAGTGCTGCGGGAGTAGCTGTACCTCGCCCTCCCCGCAATTCCAGGCTCAATATCTCCGTACTCACAAGGACAACGTCCCTAAGATACTCTTTCTCCACGAGTTGGCACCCATAGGCGACTATTTAGTAGTAGAATGTACTTGACTCTCTAGTAATCGAAGTGTACATTATGTCCCTCAGAGTACTGGGCAAACAAATCGTGCAGGTCGTCTCGGGCGCAGCAGATGATACCCTCAAGACGCACACTTCGGACCGAGTTATTGCCGCTTGATACGCCCTCTCGACCGCCCGCCATACTCTCGTTTCTGTCGGCTGGGAATATCCCGAAACGCCGTCGGCTTGGGTTCCTGTGTTCCCTGCTGCTCCTGATTGGAACCCTGCAGGTCTCCTGGATAAGTGTTTCGCGCGCTGACCCTGGGGGGCGTCTGACGCAATTGGGCCTGGAAGAGTTGGGAAATATCAAGGTGACCTCTGTTTCGAAGGAACCGGAGGAGGTCCGGCGCACTCCGGCGGCCATTTACGTGATCACCCAGAACGACATTCGCCGGTCTGGCGCGACGAGCATTCCTGAAATCCTGCGGCTCGCACCCGGCGTCGAGGTCGCCCAAATCGACTCTGACCATTGGTCGGTGGCGATCCGCGGGTTCAGTAGTCAATTCTCCAGATACGTTTTGGTGCTGATCGACGGCCGGAGCGTCTACACGCCACTCTATGCAAGAGTCTATTGGGATGTCCAGACCGTGCCACTGGAAGACGTGGACCGCATTGAAGTGATCCGTGGACCGGGAGGGACGATCTGGGGGCCGAATGCGGTGAATGGTGTCATCAACATCATCACTAAAAGCACAAAAGATACTCATGGCGCCAGGGTCTCTGCCGGTGGCGGGAATGTCGAGCGGGTATCGGGCGGGGTTCGATACGGAGGTGGAAATGGCAAGAACCTAAACTACCGCGTCTATGGCACAGGTTTTGATCGCGGTCCAGAATTGCATCGGGGCGAAGGTAATTTTGATACCTGGGACCAGGGGCAGGCAGGATTCCGAACCGATTGGACTCCCCCCACCAAAGACTCGCTCACGATACAGGGAGACATTTATAAAGGTGATGACGGGGAAAGACTAGGAATCGGTGTCTATTCCCCGCCTATGGAGATCTACGTGAACGGGACGGACCATGTCTCGGGCGGAGATTTGGAAGGGCGCTGGCGGCACGTTATGAGTCCGGGGTCGGATATTGAGGTCCAAGCTTCTTTCGACCGCACCTACCGCCTCACCCCTGAATTCGGTGAGGCACGCAACACCTTCGACTTTGACTTCATCCATCATCTAACTTTACCTTACGCCCAAAATCTTATCTGGGGGCTCGGGGCGCAAGTGAGTCCGAGCAATTTCATCCAGGTTGTACCGACGCTGGATTTTACGCCCCACTACCAGACTGACCGCATTTGGAGTGGATTTGTGCAGGATGAGATCCCCATGGTCGCCGATAGGCTCTCACTAACCCTCGGTACAAAGGTGGAAGACAACAACTTCTCGGGATTCGGTGCCGAGCCGAGCGGACGCCTGCTGTGGACTCCCGGTTTGCACCACACGTTTTGGGCAGCCTTCACGCGGGCCCTCCGCACTCCATCTCGCATTGACGATGACCTCCAGCTCACGGGCTACGTTGAAAATATCGATTCCCTTCCGGTTTTCCTCCGTCTTTCCGGTGACCCGAAGTTCAAACCGGAGGTTTTGTTGGGGTATGAAGCCGGGTACCGGACGCTGATCACGCCGAAGCTATACCTGGATTTCGCGGGATTCCATAACAACTACGATGGGCTCGAAGGATCTGTGGCGTATTCGGTATTCTACGAAGATTCTCCGCCTCCTTTTCGTGCGGTTGTCGATGTTCCCATAACCAATGTGGATCATGCTACTACTAATGGATTCGAAGCGGGACCGGATTGGCAGCCGTTGTCCTGGTGGAGGTTGAATGGGTCCTATGCCTACTTGAACATCCACGCGGGAGGTGAGGATTCGGGAACAGCCGCGACCGACGCGGGGTCAAGTCCTCGCCACCAGATAACGCTCCAATCCTCCATGGATTTGCCCAAGCATTTTGAGTTCGACCAGACCTATCGGTACGTCAGCGGGCTGCCCGCACAGGCGGTTGGAGGCTACAACACGGCGGACGTGCACCGGGCCTGGCATGCCACACGGCATTTCGAAGTGTCTTTGGTGGGGCAGAACTTGCTCCAGCCGTATCACGCGGAGTTTGGAAACAACTCCGGAGTACTCGTCGGAATCAAGCGCAGCGTCTACGCAAAGTTGACGTGGGAAAGTCAAGGCAAGTGAGATTTGAAGCCGCCGGTTCTCGCGTGGCATGTCCACCTCTCTTCTGAATTGCCACCTCAGACTTGGCACATCAAAACTTATGTTACTAAGGCTACCGAGGTCTGTCTTGCTGAGGTTCGCGCTCCTGGCTGGCGCAGCGGTCCTCGCGGGCATCCCTGGGCATCCACTATCGGCAACCGGCCGCTCCGAGTACGAGGTTAAGGCCGCCTACCTTTACAACTTCGGCCGTTTTGTTGAATGGCCGCCGGATGTTCCCTCAAGCCAAGCCGACGAATTTACCATCTGTGTGCTGGGCCGCGATCCCTTTGGCCTGGCGCTTGACACGACGATTTCCGGCGAAAAGATCGAAGGCAAGAATGTGGTTGCCCGGCGAATCTCCAAGGCGGAAGAAGTGGAGAATTGCCGCATACTCTTCATCAGTGCCTCCGAGGATCGGCAATTGAAAGCGATCCTGGCGACGGCAGGCAGACTGGGGGTGTTGACGGTCAGCGATCTGCCGGGGTTCGTGAAGAAAGGCGGGATGGTGGAATTTGTCTTGGCGAACGAACGCGTGCGATTTGCGATCAATTTAGGGGCAGATCAGCAAGCTCGTCTGAATTTGAGCTCCGATCTGCTCAAGGTTGCCGCCGAGGTCAGAGGCAGTTCCCGGCCCACGGAATGAGGGGCTATGCGTAGGTTTCGCGATTATTCGATCACCGAGAAGCTGACGTCGATCAACATGTTGGTGAGCGGCGCCGCTTTAGTCCTGGCCTGCGGGTCTTTCGTAACCTACGAAACTGTTCTTTACCGCGAGACCATGGTACGCGACCTTTCGGTGCAAGCTCAGATCATTGGCGCGAATAGCGTTTCCGCCCTGCTCTTAAATTACCCACGCTCGGCCGAAAGAACCTTGGCAGCGCTCAGTGCAACCTCACACGTCACCTGCGCCTGGATCTTGACTCCCGAAGGCGAGCCCTTCTCGGCTTATTGGCGCGACCAATCGTCCCCGCCGCCACAGTTACCCCCCGTCCCGGCCGGCCAGACGGAAGGCTACTGGTTCAAGAAAGGTCAGCTAGGGCTGGTTCGCTCCGTGACCTTCCGTGGAAAGCTAACCGGCTTCGTTTACATCCAATCGGACCTCCACGGATTGTATGACAAGCTGGCGACCTACGCGCAGATCAGTTCGGGCGTACTCCTCGCGTCTCTTCTCACAGCTCTATCGGTTTCGTGGATTTTCCGGCGGGTTGTCGCCAAGCCCATCCAAGATCTCTCGGAAACGGCCCGGCTGGTTTCCCGTGATAAGAACTATGGCGTTCGCGCCACACCCACGGAAGGTGGGGACGAAATCTCCATGTTGATCGACACCTTCAATGGGATGCTGGCGCAAATTCAGGAGCGCGACGACGCCCTGCAAAAGACGCAAGAGCAGTTTAATCTCGCCTTGATGTCCGCGGAGGTGGGGACGTGGAGCCTCGACGTCTCTCAGCGATTAATGACGTGGGACAACTACATTCATCCGCTCTTCGGACTGGAACCGGGCACATTTTCCGGCAAGCCCGAAGACGCGCTGAAACTGATTCACCCCGATGATCGGGAGAGCGTCGCCCAACAGATCGCAAGCGCCCGCAAAGACGCCTCACGGCTGGAAACGGAATTCCGCGTGATTTGGCCGGACGGTGCGATTCATAGCCTACGCGCGCGAGGAAGAATCTACCGCGATGTGGCGGGACACGCGGCGCGGGTCACCGGAGCGTGCTTTGACATCACGGAACGCAAGCGGGCGGAGCAGAAGTTCCGAGGGTTGCTGGAGGCCGCCCCGGATGCCATGGTGGTGGTGGATCGCGAGGGGAAGATCGTCCTGGTGAATGCCCAGCTTGAGAGGTTGTTCGGCTACCAACGACACGAATTAGCGGGCCGACTCATTGACATGTTGATACCTGAGCGGTTCCGGGAAAGGCATCCGAAACTCCGAAAGGGATTCTTCGCCGAGGCCCGAGGACGAGAAATGGGGGCGGGGCTGGAGTTATACGCTTTGCGCAAAGACGGAACGGAATTCCCGGTGGAAATCAGCTTGAGTCCGCTCGAGACGGAAGAGGGCGTCCTGGTGTCCGGCGCCATCCGCGACATCACCGTACGCAAGCAGGCAGCGAAAGCGCTGAGTGACTCGGAAGAGCGCTACCGGTTCCTTTTCGAAGCCAATCCACAATCCATGTGGATTTACGACTCTGAGACGCTTCGATTTGTCGCTGTCAATGATACTGCTGTAGACCACTTCGGGTATTCCCGCGAAGAGTTTCTTAGCATGAACATATCGGACCTTCGCCTGGCGGTGAGGGATGGAGAACCTTTCAGTGATATCACGGCGTCAGGAAAGGGATATGGCGGAAGCGGAACGGCGACGCTCCGCAAGAAGGATGGAACCACTATTTATGTGGAATTTGCGTCGCATAGCTTACCCTTCGGCAACGGGACTACACGGCTTGTGTCAGTCGGCGACGTCAGTGAGCGCAGGAAGCTCGAGGAACAGCTCCGCCAGTCACAAAAGATGGAAGCCGTCGGACGTTTAGCCGGGGGCGTGGCGCACGACTTTAACAATCTGCTGACGATTATTGGCGGTTATAGCCAAATGGCGCGGGACGAACTCGATCCGAAGGATGCACGGAGTGCTTACCTTACCCAGGTTTTACAGGCGAGTGAGCGCGCCGCCTCACTCACTCGTCAACTTCTGGCCTTCAGCCGCCAGCAGGTTCTTGCGCCGCGCTTGGTGGATTTGAACGAGCTGGTCGCCAATACGGAAAAAATGTTGCGGCGGCTAATTGGTGAGGACATTGAGCTCGTTACCATTTTGGACCGCGGATTGGGCCAGACAAAGGCCGATCCGGGCCAAATCGAACAGGTGATTATGAATTTGGTCGTCAACGCGCGCGACGCTATGCCCACCGGAGGGAAGATCACAATTGAAACCTCGAATGTCGATATCGATGAAGCTTATTCGCGGGAGCGCCCGGCAGCCAAGCCCGGACCGTATGTGATACTCGCAGTTGGTGATACGGGCGCTGGGATGGATGCGGAAACCCAAAAACGCATTTTCGAGCCCTTCTTCACTACCAAGGAGAAGGGTAAAGGAACTGGTTTGGGATTGGCGACGGTCTATGGAATCGTCCGCCAGAGCGGCGGAAACATCTGGGTTTATAGCGAGATTAACATCGGGACTGTCTTTAAGCTGTATTTCCCGCGTACGATGGAAACCGAGCTTGTCGCGCCCGCTCAGCCAGTTCAAGCTCCGCCCGTACAGGGCTCAGAGACAATCCTGCTGGTCGAAGACGAAGAGCCACTTCGCATGCTGGTTCAAAGTGTATTGGAGCGCCGCGGGTACAACGTTTTGGCGCCGAAAGAGATTAGAGAGGCTCTTATGCTTTCCGAAAATCACGGGGGGACTATCCATCTCTTGTTGACTGATGTTGTCATGCCCAAGATGAGCGGCCGCGAACTGGCGGAGCGAGTAACATCCCGGCGCCGGGGCATCAAAGTGATCTACATGTCGGGCTATACCAACGACGCTATCGTCCAGCATGGTGTCCTGGAATCGGAAATGGCCTTCCTGCAAAAGCCCTTTTCGCAAGACGCCGTGCTCCGCAAAGTCCGAGAGGTTCTTGACCGGAGCTGACCCTTCTCAACGTGCGGCCTAGGCGCCCAACCGCCAACGCCGGGCCTCCAAACGGTTCTGCTTGCTGGCGAAGCCCGGTTTGGACTGGGGTCGCGAAGCTGCCGCTTTTCTTCCTCCACCGCGATGCCCATCGTCCGTATGAACAAGCGTTAGCTTCGCGACCGCAGTCAAAGCGCATCGCGCAGGTGTATTGTAAAAGGTGCTCTAGAGCAACAGTATGGCGCTTGAGTTTCTCTTTGATTGCACGTTGGTCTCAAACCACTTCGAGTTGCATGGGTCAAAACCGTAACTCGCCCAATCTCGTCATGACAGTATCCAACCTCGAGGGCGCCCCGTGCCATCCCTTGCTGGTGCTATACTGAACGGCCTATTCCTTGAGCAACCGGAGAACCCCCGTTACAAAAAGGGCTGAGAGGGAACGGGCAATTCTTGCAAGCCCCGGCAGTTCTCCGCACGTGGTGTCATTGGTGGAGGAGAGAATTGAGATGATCGGCTTTTTTCTAGGTTTGGGTTTGATGTGCGCAAGCACGCTGATGTACGAAATCACGTTGACGCGTTTGCTGAGCGTGACGTGTTGGTACTACTTGGCGTTCGTCTCGGTTTCGATGGCGATGTTCGGGATGACGGCGGGCGCGCTGGCGGTGCAGGTTCGCCCTGCCCTGTTCGATCGGGGCCAGGTGCGGATGCGCATGGCGCAGGCGGCATTTGCCATGGCCGTCTCCATGCCCATCGTCCTCGTCATCATGTTCGCCATCCCGCTTGATATCTCGTTCGCCGTCCAAACGGTCGCCAGCTTCCTGATCTTTTGCTCGTTCATTGCCGTGCCATTCTTCTTTGCCGGAATTGTAGTCTGCCTCTCTCTTACCAGGGCATCCGCTCCCATCGGGCGAGTTTACTTTGCCGATCTGATGGGCGCAGCGGCGGGATGTTTCGGCTCGCTGATTCTCTTGAACGTGGTGGACGCGCCCAGCGCCGTCATGGCAATCTCCGCCGTGGTGTTTTTGAGCGCATCGGCCTATGCCAAGTCCGCAGATCAACCTAGGCTCCAGCGGCGCGGATACATTTGGGCGGGAGTGCTGGTGGTACTGGCGGCCCTGAACGCCTCGACGATTCATGGCATTCAACCGATCTGGTCCAAAGGAAAGCTCGACGCCCGCATCGACATTCTCTATGAAGCGTGGAATCCCATTTCCCGGGTCCGGGTTGTCGCTCCGAAAATGGAACCGCGGTTCGTGGGGCCGCAAGCGCCTCCCATCTCCAGCGAGGTGGTTTACATTGACATCGACAACGATGCCGCTACCGGGATTTACCGCTTCAACGGCGATCTTAAAGACGTGGACTTTCTCCGTTATGAAGTAAATGCCATGGGGGCGCGGCTGCGAGCGGGCGGCAGTGCGGCCGTCATTGGAGTTGGCGGTGGGCGGGACGTAATGTCGGCGGCTCTGTTCGGTTTTCACCGCATCGTCGGAATCGAGATCAACAGCAGCATTGTGGATGTCACCTCGCGCCGGATGCTCTATTACTCCGGCTTCGACAAGATTCCAAACTTTGAGCTCCACAATGATGAAGGCCGCAGCTACCTGACGCGCAGCCATGAGAAATTCGATGTCATTCAGGCTACCGTGGTGGACACTTGGGCCGCCACCGCCGCCGGCGCCATGGCCCTCACCGAAAATTCGCTGTATTCCCTGGATGGCTGGCGGATCTTCTACGAGCATCTCAACCCCGGCGGAATCATCGCTTTCAGTCGCTGGAACCATAAGCCCGACTTCCACGAGACTACGCGCCTTTTCTCCCTGGCATACGCCACCCTACTCAGCGAAGGGGTAAAAGACCCGGAAACCCATCTGGCCATGATTCGCCAGGGTGAGTTGGCCACGCTCCTTGCCAGCAACCAGGCGTTCAGTCCGCAGGACCTGGACAAGATTCGCGCCACCTCCAGAGATTTGGATTACCAGATTCTCTATCTTCCCGGCGAGGAATTGGGAATGCAGCAATTGCAGCCCGTGTTGCAGGCCCACACGCTGGCAGGCCTGGCCGCGCTGCGTGCCGCCGATTATTTTGATCTTTCGCCACCCACCGATGCTTCCCCTTACTTTTTCAGCTTTGTGCGTTTCCACGCCATTGCCGGGATTTTGCGAATTCCCGGCGTGCATTGGGAGGTGCTCCTTCCGCTCTTGCATCTGACCATCTTCATGTTTGCAGCCTTGATCCTTGTGGTCCTGACCATTGTGTGGCCCGCGCGTCGATGGACGCGTTCACAGCAAGGCTCAGCCCCGGCGCCCGCGGGCGCCATCCTCTATTTCATCGGGATCGGACTGGGGTTCATGCTGGCGGAAATGGGCATGATGCAACAACTCTCGATCTTTCTTGGGCAGCCGATTTACTCGTTGGCCGTGGTGCTGGCGGGATTGATTCTTGCTGCGGGGTTGGGAAGCCTGGCGTCCGATCGAATCGCGATCAGTTCAAACTTGACCGGCCGGGCGCCGGCGCTGCTTTCCGCGCTGGTTTTGTTGGTCTATTCGCTCGTCGTTCTTCCTGCCATCCATGGAGCCGTGGCGGGAGTCCTGTGGCAGCGGATTCTGGTGTCGCTGGCGTTGGTTATGCCCTGCGGTTTTGTCATGGGCTTCTGCTTCCCCGTGGGGATGCGTTGGGCAACGCAACTCGGGCAGGAGGGGAATCTGCCCTGGATGTGGGCGCTGAACGGCGCGGCGTCCGTCCTCGCGAGCTTTATTGCCATGGTCATTTCTACGGAGAGCTCGATTCGGGCGTGCGTCCTCACCGGCGCCGCCTGCTACGCACTGGGCGGAGTACTGTTATCAGGCAAGTCTAGCTCGGCGTCGACGAAACCAGCGATGGCCGGCGACGCGAAACCTGCGGCTGCGCGCTGAATTGCTGAATTGCCGCAGCCATAGCAGACCTGTTCCGTGGGTGTCACGAAAGGATTCGGCGCGTAGTGTCTCTGTGACCTCCGTGCTCGAAAAAGACTTAACACAGAGGCCGCTGAGATACCTCCGTGCACTCTGTGTGAAAGCTTTGAAAACGCGGAGGACACGGAGACCCCCATTGAGTTGCGGCTCGGTCGTGCTGGAATAAGTCTTACCTTCGCAGATCTCGAAAAAGTTGGCCATTACAGTACCGAGAGTCTCATCATGACGTCGGAAGTGGAACGCCTGGCGCAGAAGGTTTGGGATTACCATCACCTGAATCACGCCGTCGAGAAGGCCGATGCAATTTTGGTTATGGGCAGCCACGATCTGCGTGTTGCGGAACGGGGCGCGCAGCTTCTCCTGGAACATTGGGCTCCGTTGCTGATCTGCTCCGGCGGTCTGGGAAACCTGACGCGGGGAGTCTGGGACCGGCCGGAGGCGGATCGGTTTGCGGAAATCGCCGTGCGCATGGGCGTGCCCCGCGATGCAATCCTGATCGAAAACCGCTCGACCAATACGGGGGAAAATGTCCGGTTTACCAAGGACTTCCTGGCTGCGCTTCGCCTCGATCCGCAGAAATTTATCCTGGTGCACAAACCGTATATGGAACGCCGGGCCTTCGCAACTTTCCGGAAAGTGTGGCCGGAGAAGCAAGTGATCGTCACCTCGCCGCAAATCACGTTTACGGATTATCCCAACCAGGAGATTTCCAAGCGCGACGTCATTGGCATCATGGTGGGAGATCTGCAAAGAATCCGGCTCTACTCCGCCAAGGGTTTCCAGATTCCGCAAGAGATTCCGCCGGACGTTTGGTCAGCCGGACAGGAACTCATCCGCTTGGGCTACTCCCAAAACCTCATTACGGAATAAGGCACTATGGAAGAGTGGGGACCATGCGGAGCGAAGCTTCGCTCCGTTCCTCCCATCATGCGGTGGAGAATTCTGGCTAACTCATTTATGTTCAATATAATAGCCGATAGAAAGCACCGTTCTGAACAACCCTTCCCCAACGGCGCTAAACATCAAACTGTGAGGCGTCAGAAAGACACATGAAATTTCTCAAGGCAGATATGCCAAATCGATGATATAGGTGGTGCGTAAGAATCGAAGGCGCATTTGCGCTGCCGGTACGCGGCGTCCATCCCGCGTGCGCTTCTCATGAAAGAATCGGACTGCAAGCCTGGAGCTTCACGCCATTTCTCAATCCGTTGCCCTGCCTCTACGGGCGACGGAAATTGAAACCTCAATCGGCCAGTCCCGGACCGTAAGTCCACTTAGACCAGACCGGGGAGCCTCCCTTCCACGCTGAACTGGGGCGGAAATGGGAAAGATGAAGAATTTAGCGAATAGGAGAGAACCATGTCATTTCCAACCCAGACCAGGTGCGCACGAACGCACCGGGTGGTCACCACACTGCTGTTGCTTGCCTTCGCCTCCCTGCTGGCGTCCGCGCCGGCGCTTGGCCAGCAGGACTATGTTCCGCGTTACAACGTTTTCGCCGGATACACCTTCCTCGATAGCCCTCATGTTAGCCTGTTTGAGAACGGATTTCACTTTCAGGCGGGCGTCAATCCCAAAACCTGGTATGCGGTGGGCTTCGACTACAGCATCTCGGGAGGAAGTTTGACGCTCACTCCCAACCTGTTGACGACGGCGTGGCAGCAACAACTAGGCGGGCTATTGCAGCAATTGGCGGCGGCGGGGCAACTCCCGCCAGGATACACTGTCGCGATACCTTCCGACTCCACGACCCAAACCCTTGCGGCCGGGCCGCAACTTTCGTATCGCCACTTCCGAAAGGTCACCCTCTTTATGCGGCCTTCGATCGGAGCGATTCATGAAGTCGCAGCGCCGACCCCCAAGGCTGGAGATCCGATTGCGGCGATAATCGTCGGAGCGTTGGCGCCCACTGGCAAGAAGACGGACTGGACGGTCTTCTATGGCTTTGGGGGCGGCGCCGACTTCCTCTTCAGCAAACACATCGGCCTGCGCGTCCAGGCTGACCTGGTCTACGATCACCTCTTCAATGATATCTTGCAGGATGGCCGGCTTACGACCCGCTTCTCAGTAGGTCCGTGTTTCAACTTTGGAAAGAATATCAAGAAGTGAACTGAGAGGACGGAAGGTGAGGGGGGAGACCCGCTCTGGGGTGATGGGTCTCCCCACGGAATCGGCTAGTGCGTTGCCGCCGAGGTCGAAGCAACCTCGGTGCCACCCTTGGGGGTGCTCAGGTAGCCCTTGACCTGAGTTGTTCCTACGCTATTAACCACTAACTCGTAGGGCTTTTTTGAACCATTCACATAGAAATAAACAGGCGCATTGATGGTGCAATCCTTCCTCTCCACTTGCATATCGTTGACCAGTGTGTCGAGGTTGAATCTGTAGCGCTTGACGTTGGTTTTCTTCAGTGTCAGGCCCACGTTCGCCACCTTCGACGGTTGATTCTTGGTCAGGGTAAATTCAAAGTAATCGCGGTCCCCCAGCTTGCGCAAGTATTCGATGTCATCGTGGTTGCGCGCGATGAGGTTACCCATCTCGCTGCGAGCCATGCCCAAGTCCGCTTGCAGGGTGGTGACGACAGTCTTGGTGGTATTGAGATCCGTCTTCGTCGCAGAAACATCCTGGGTCAAGTCGCCGACCTGTTTCTGGTCAGCCTTCTGGGAAAGCTCTTGTTCGAGCTGTGCTGTTTGGTTCTTTTGCTGATCCTGAAGGTCAGTCACCATGGTGCGTGCACGTTTCAACTCGCCGCTCTGCCTCCCGACGCGTTTGGCCGCATCATCGAGTTCCGTCTTTACGGCCTCTAATTCCTGGGCGTTCTGCTGCTCAATAGCTGCCAATCGATGCGAGACCGTATCCCGAAATTGACCCGTTAAGTCGTCTCGCAACTGGGCTTGCTGCGCCGTCAATTGCGCTCGCATAGTGTTCATCTTGCTAACGGTCGTGAACTCCCCCACGGCGAGAGCCGCGAGGACGACAAAAACGACAATAAATATCGTGATGCCCCTGGAACCGGGGTTCGGTTCCTTCACAACTACCTCACGAACAGGCACTTCGTCGATGGCCATGTTAGTCTCCCCCCTCCTTTTTCAAGGACTGTTTCAGGAAGCTTCATACTCAGCCTGGGTTGGCTTCCTGCCTGTACAAAAGCACGTCGAATGCCAATCAAGCCTTTACTAAGCGACTTGTTTTAAATCAATTACAAGGAACAACAGTAAACGGCGCGGGCACTTCCTCCGCATATCTTACGTGCGGCAAGTAAAAAGGTAGCTCCGCCTTTTGTGCCAGTGGCTCACGGCCTCGGACAAAGCGATGGATTCCTGTGACTTTTTCCTTTCTTCTGCTCTCGCACCCATCCTTGCTTATTCACCTGACGGCTACGGCCGATGGCGAGGGATTCTGACGGAACGTCCTCCGTAATTGTCGAACCCGCAGCGGTGAATGATCCTCTGCCGATGCGCACCGGCGCCACCAGCATGTTGCCGCTACCGATGAACACTTCATCCTCGATCGTCGTAGCACTCTTTTTTTCTCCGTCGTAGTTGCAAGTGATGGTTCCCGCGCCGATGTTGGCGTTGGCGCCTACCGTCGCGTCGCCCAGATAGGTTAGATGCTGCGCTTTTGTGCCCCGGCCAATTGTGGATTTCTTTATTTCCACGAAATTGCCAATGCGCGCCTCAGGCTCAATCACTGCACCCATGCGCAAATGCGCGAAGGGGCCGATGGTGACGCCCGCGCCGATGTTGGAATCCGTGATGACACACGATTGCCGCACCGTAACGCTATCAGCAAGTGTGGAATCGGTAATAGTTGCGCCGGGTCCCACCTGGCAGCCGCTCCCCAAGCGCGTGCGCCCGCGCAAAGCAACGCCTGGCTCGATGACCGTGTCCGCGCCGACGACCACATCTTCGTCGATGTACGTTGCCTCGGGATCCGCGAGGGTGACGCCTTCTTTCATCAGGCTGTGGGCCTTGCGAAGGCGCAACATCTTCCCCACCTCGGCAAGTTGCACGCGGTCGTTGATTCCCACGGCTTCAGCGGCTGGCGCCTCAAATGCCCCGACCCTGAGGCGGTGGCGGTTGAATATCTCGATGAGGTCTGTTAGCAGAAACTCGTTTTGGGCGTTCGCTCGCGAAAGTTCACCCAAATGCTCCAGCAGCGGCTGACGCGAAAAACAGAGGATGCCGGTGCTGACTTCACGGATCTTCTTCTGTGCCGCCGTGGCCACCTTTTCTTCCACAATCGCGCGCACGCGCTTCCCTCCTACACGCACGATACGCCCGTAACCGGTGGGATCGTCCGGCCGCATGCTCAGGATCGTGCATGCCGCGCGTTCTTTGCGGTGGGTTGCCACTAGCGCACTCAGCGTTTCCGGTCGGAGCAGCGGCACGTCGCCCACCAGTGCCACCACCACTCCGCTGGGGCATTGATCGAGTTCCGGACGGGCCACCATTAGGGCATGGCCGGTGCCGAGTTGTTCCTTCTGCTCGATGAATTCCAACCCCGGCCGCTCAAAAGCCTTGCGCATGGCTTCCGCCTGGTGGCCGATAATCATGTAAAGCCGTTCGGCGCCGGCCGCTGTGGCGGCGCGCAAAACGTACTCCCCCATCAATCGGCCCGCCAGCGCGTGCAGCAGCTTCGGATACTCCGACTTGAAGCGTGTGGCTTTGCCTGCGCCCAAAATCAGAATCGAGAAGCCGTCTTGCCCCATGTATGACTCCCAGTTTGCCTGAAAAGTGGAAACTCGCCCAGCGCGAAGCGGATGGCTCCCGCAGCTTATCAATTCGCTCCAGTTATTCTAAGGCGTCTCAGGAAAGAAATGCAAAATTCCTGAAGCGAGCCTTACCGAACGGCAGGACATCGTTCGAGACAACGATCTCCTGCTACTCCTCCTTCTTTCCGTTCGTATCGTAAACCTCCACTGTTCCATACTTCGCCAGCACGTCACGAATAGTCTGCTTCTGCTCGTTTCCGGGCTGTTTGGGGTCGCCCACGCATACGATTTGCAGGTGGTCAAGGTCCACGTACTTCCGCGCCGCAGTCTGGACAGCGTCCGCGGTGGTGTGGGCAACTTCCACCGGATACTGGTCCCAATAGTTCTTGGGCAATCCGTAATCCTGAACCAGTATCCAGCGAGACAAGAGAACCTGAGGCTGCTCCAGGGACAGGGCGAAGTTTGCCACGATGGAATGCCGCGCTTCATTCAGTTCGGATTCCGGAACCTTTTCGTCGCGGATGCGTTTGAACTCGGCCATTAATTGTTCCATGGAGCCGTCGGTCACGGCGTTGCGAACTTCGGTGTTGGCCACCCACGGCTCGCGGTATTTGTCATCACCCACCCGGCTATACGCTCCATAGGTATAACCGTGGGCTTCGCGCAGGTTCAGAAACAGGCGCGCCTGCGGGCCGCCGCCCAGCACGCGGTTCATCACATTAAGCGCGATGTAGTCCTTGTCCGTGCGCCGCGCCCCGAAGTCCCCGGCGACGATGTTCGTCTGCACGGAATCTGGCCGGTCCACGAGATAGATCTTAGCGGGCGCGGGCATCGGCAGGTGGCTCCAATCTGGAGTGGCTACAGGCTGGCCCTTCCATTCTCCGAAACTCTTCCGGCTGAGTTCGAGGAATTCATCCGCTTTGACGTCGCCTACCACAGCGAGAAGCGCGTTGCTGGGAACGTGATAGCGCTCGTGGAACTCTTTGAGGCGTTCCACCGTTGTGGCTTTGATCGATTCCGGGGTGGGCAGGGTGACAGCGGCAGGGAAATCCCCGTAAAGCGCCCGGTGAAATCGCTCGGTCGCAAGCGAGCGCGGCTGGGAGCGCTCTTGTTCCAGGTCCGAGAGTTGCCGCGCCTTGTATTTCTCCAGTTCGTCGGCGGGGAAGGTTGGATTCAGCGCGACATCAGCGATCAAATCCAGAATCTGGCCGGTGCTGGGCGAAAGGCCGGAGGCGGTAATACTCGAGACAGTGGACCCAAACCCCGAAGACGAAGTCAGCGTGGCGCCGATCTTATCGACGTCTGCCGCTAATTGTGAGCTGGTCCGGTGCGTGGTGCCCTCGCGGAGCATTTCGATAGTGAACCCGGCAAGGCCCGGCAAATCCTTGGGGTCTGACATATCGCCGGTCCCAAACTGGAGAACGATATTGACGGTGGGGAGCTTATGCCGTTCGAGCACCAACACCGTGAGCCCGTTGGGGAGCTTGGTCACCACCGGCTTGGGCAGAGTTACCTGGAGGGTTTCATTGCTCACGGGAGCGCGATTGAGGCGGACCACCTTCGACAATTCCGCCCCATGCTGCTCTTGTGGAAAGGCAGGGATAGCCGCCATCGTCACCGCAGCGAGAGCCGTCAAAAAGGTTATAGAGATTTGGTGTTTTTCCGTCATGGTTATTTCCCCTCCTTTTGGGCCTTCGCGGCTTTGCGCTGTGACGCTGCCGGCAGGTCTGTGACCACAGCGAGCTGTTCCGGAACCAGGTACTTTTGAGCGGCTTCCTTCACCTGGTCGGAGGTCACGGCGTCAAACTTGTCAACGATGGTGTTGATCAAATCGGGATCGCCAAAATACACCGCGTACTGGCCGATACGCATGGCGGTATAGAGGTCCGACTGCCGAGTTTGAATCTGCCCGCGCAAGAATTGCAGGCGCGCCTTATCGAGTTCCTCGGCGGTGATACCGTCCTTCTGCACGGCGGCGATCTCATCGCGGATGGCCGCTTCGCAATCCTCCGGCTTCACACCCGGCCGCAGGAAGGCGTAAAGATAGAGCATACTCGGGCCGCGCCGCTCATCGGCTTGGGCGTAAACCTGGGTGGCGAATTGCTTTTCCTTTACCACGTGCTGATAGAGGCGCGAGCTTTGTCCCTGAGCCAGCACATTCGCCAATACCTGGAAGGCCTCGTTCTCCGGGGTATTGCCGGGCGGAATGTGATATCCCATCAGCACCAACGGAGTGCGCGCCAGGGGATCGTGGATGACTTCTTTACGCTCGCCATAGTGCGGCGGCTCGGTCATATCGACAGGCGGCGGAGCAGGTTGGGAGGGAATGTTGCCAAAGTACTTCTTCACCTTTTCCAGAGTTTCGGCTGGATCGAGGTCGCCCACCAGCGTCAGTACGGCATTGTTGGGCGCGTAGTAGATGCGGAAGAAATCCTTGACGTCGTCCACCGAAGCCGCGTTCAGGTCCGACATCTCGCCGATGGTCGAATGCTTGTACGCAAAGTTATCGTAAGCAAGATTGTCGATGTCCAGGTAGGCGTGGCCGTAGGGTTGGTTGTCCTCGCTCAGCCGGCGCTCTTCCTGAACCGCGTTGCGTTGGTTGTCGAGATTGGATTGGTTCACTGCGAGGGAGCGCATCCGGTCACTTTCCAGGTACAGGCCCAAATCCAACTGGTTCTTGGGCAGTTCCTCGAAGTAGTTCGTGCGATCCTCATTGGTGGTGCCGTTCATGTTGCCACCGTTGTTGAACACAAGAATGAAATGCTCGCCCTTGCCCACATTCTCGGAACCTTCGAACATCATGTGCTCGAAGAGATGGGCGAAGCCCGTGCGGCCCGGCCGCTCATTCCGCGACCCCACGTTGTAAGTAACGGAAATGCCGTAGACCGGCGCGGTGCGGTCCACCGCGATGATCACGCGCAGGCCGTTATCGAGTTTCTGATCGGTGAATTCCACCCGCGGCAGCTTCGGCTGATCGGCCCGTACAAGTTGCGGAACCATCAGCAACCCGCCGAGCAGCAGCCCACACCATCGATGGCTTGTCATGGAATGCTCCTGTTGAACGTTTTCTCCAGTTGAGAACGCTATTGTGTTCCGAATGTGCTCCCGGCACAAGAGGCTGCGGAAAAACGGTGGCGCGACATGAAAGTGAAAGCCGAGCCCCCCGAACGTAGCGTGGGCGTCTCGCCCGCTGGAGCGTGGGCATCTTGCCCGCGTGTACCTGGCGGAAGCGGGACGCTCCCGTGACAGCGGGCGAGACGCTCACGCTACAACCTTCTCGACCTAATCTGCCGGAGATGCCGATCCTTCAACTCTCCTATCTCGCCTTTATGTCGCGCGCGTAGACCTGCGGTCTTAGGAACTATCGCCGCTTTGTCGTTGATCCTGACGCGCAAATTCAGGTAGATTGAGAGGCATAAATCGCAGCGAATTCCCGGGGAGTAACGTGGACCTGCTCAAACTGCACGACGCCGCCAGCGCGTTGGGGGTAAGCTATCCCACGATCAAGCAGTGGATTTACCACGGCAAGATAAAATCCGTGCGCACGGCGGGCGGACACCATCGTATTCCTCGCACGGAAATCGATCGCCTCGCCTTCTTCGGAGAGGCAGGCAAAGGCGCACAAAAAAGGGCAACTCCCGGATTGAAATTGCCGAAGGGATTAGAGCACTTCATCAGCGGGCGGAACCAGCTCATCGGCCGCGTGACCAAGGTTGAAATCGTCGGCTTGCTGGCGAAAGTCGTGCTGGATATCGGCGGCCAGAGCATTACTTCTATCATCACCGCCGACGCGTGCCGCGACCTGGGTTTGAAAAGAGGCCAAGCCGCTGCAGCGCTGATCAAGGCGACAGAAGTCATGATCATTGGCCCGGGGTCCGAGACGTCCTGAGAAGGGGGGCTCTCCTGGCTTCCCTGACAATGATCGCCTTGCCACAAGGCCCTCAGGAACGTTGGAACAGGCCGCCGAAAACCGAGTATAATTCGCGCATGGGAATTGAAGTCGTACCCAAGCTTACTTTCGAAGAGTTCCGCCAGCTCCCCGACGATGGCAAGCGGTACGAGCTCGTGCGGGGCGAGGTGCATTTGACTCCGTCACCAACGACGAAACATCAAGTCGTCTTGCACAGACTTGTTTCGAGCCTGGACTTATACTTGTCGAAGAACCCCGTCGGGGAGACCCTTTTTGCCCCGCTCGATGTGCGCTTGAGCGCTGACACGGCGCTGCAGCCCGACCTCATCTTCGTAGCTAATGCCCATAAGGAAATTATCCAGGAAGACTACCTCCGAGGAACTCCGGATTTGGTAGTCGAGATTCTTTCTCCTTCCACGACAGCCCATGACCGTGCCACGAAATTGCCCCTTTATGCCGAGGCTGGCGTGGCGGAAATGTGGATCATTGACCCACAGGCGAAAACCATCGAGGTTCTGAAGCTTCAGGGGAATAAGTACCTCGTGGAAGCCGCCCTCGCCGGCCGGCAATGCCTCACCTCGAGTTGCTTCCCCGGCTGGGAATTGCCCCTTCAAGACCTCTTCGATTTCCGCGGCTGGTTCTAGACAGACGGGTTAATTCCCAGGTGGGCGTGTCATTTGAGTGACATCTTCCGCCCGTGTTCCGCGACGGGGCCAATTCGAGATGCTAACCCAAAGCACTCCGGTATTTGCGGTCGTGCGCTGCGCATGGTAGAAAGGAATGCATGGATCCGGTTTTGCGCAAGTACACGCGTTTTGAAGAAATGAAGGCCGACGGATATCGGTACTGGCCCGAAAGTAGACACGCACCTCCCACATCTATGGAAAAATGTGCTCGCTGAAGTAAGAATTTCCCGTCCCCTCTGCATATGACGCCGGTTTGTCGCATTTAACGGCAGCAGTTTGATCTGAGGCTTGGAGGACTTTGGCCTCCCACGAGCTTTGGCACCCGAACTGCCCGCCGAAAAGACTGCAGACACGCCTTCCGGGGAAAGCATGTTTCACTGCCTGTTGGGCAGCCTCGCAGGGCGTGGCCAACCCTCGGGCGTCTGGTGGCACCAAACAAGTGTAAGTGTCATCGAGCAACGAGATGCGGCGAAAGCGCGTCGTGAAGAGGGGAAGGTGGAGGTGCATGTTCTTTTCAATCGTAATTCCTTGCTTTAACGCCGAACCCTACCTGGCCGAAACGCTGGAGTCGGTTCTGCGGCAGAGGCACAAGGAATTCGAGGTTCTAATCGTCGACGATGCCTCCACCGACCGGACCCTCCAGATCGCACGCAGCTATTCTGAGCGTGACAACCGAATTCGAGTGATTGCCTGCCACAAGGGATCGGGTGGACCCGCAACTCCTCGAAACCTCGGCATCGTGGAGAGCCGGGGAGATTATGTGGCGCTACTGGATGCGGATGACGTTTGGAACGAGAATAAGCTCTTGCATGACGCGGAGTTCCTGGAGTCGCACGCGGCTGATATCCTGTTTTCCGGCGCGTACTATTTTCGCGATCGCGTGGACCAAGTCGTCTGCACTAAAGCGCCGCGCCCTATCGATTGGACATTGCAGTTTCGGAATAGCATTCCCATTCTGACCGTGTGCATCAAACGCGACCTCTTCGCCCGATATGATCTTTGGTTTGATCCCGATCCTGTCCTTCACGAGGACTACCATCTGTTTCTAACCGCCTATCTGAGGGGGGCGAGGATTGTTTGCCGGCCGGGGATCGACTCCTACTACAGAATGAACGTTTCGTCGAGCCGGTTCTGGCGGGATGACTTTGGTGGCAGCATGCGCCGCCACGTTTACACCCTAACCAAGATCGCCTGCGAAAACTCGATTGCGTTGCCGAAGTTCCTGTCCGCGCTCGTCATGTGTGTCTCCATGCTCTACGTGAAGCGCCTGAGGGGGGAAGACGAATGGGGCCGGTCGAAAACTACCGTCGGCTATTGTCGAACGTAAACCAAGTCCAACAAAACCAGTGATGGTCGTCCGTCCTCGGAAGATTCGGGGGGGAGGGCACTTCGACCGAAGCCGAAGCGCCCTTATTGGTTTTGGCAACTGTACTTCTGCGATTTCTGCGCTTGCAGCAAAAGAGGAGGGTTGCGGAGAACCGACCGTAGCCTATTAATGGAGAGTTCAAGTTCCATGACCACGGTGCCTCCGCTGCTATGATGTCCGGCAGTTTACCAACTGACATTTTGCCTTTCTGTTCAATATTGCTCACTTTTCAATAATTATCAGGAAGGCACTGTACGCGACCGGTGAATCCCGCGCGTCAATCGCAGGGCCCAACTTGAAACTTGCCTGAACGAAGCGCAACTTGTGCAGGTCGCCAGCAACGCCGGCACCGCCGCCGAGCCACGGGTGAAGGATGAAGTGATGGGCGCGAGGCCTAATGAGGAAGGAGTTTTCCGGCTGTTATGGATCGGGCAGGGGACGGACAAACTCAAGCCCCGCAATTATTTCATGAGGGGTGCTGCACGGGCTGGTCCACACTACGCGGGATCGCTCGGGGCGATTGGCCAAGAAAACATCCACAACCTGGCCAGGAGCGATTTGACCGCATAGTCGGAGTCGAACTCCTGACTCCGAAATGTCGATCGTCGACGAATCCTCGATGCGCCCTCCGCTGTCGGAGCCGGTTGCCACTGGCGCGCGCATTGTGAACGGTACCCGCTTGTGCCGACGGCGCTCTTGGTCACTCAGACGCATGGAAAGTCCGAGTGATACTATTCTATCCGTCGCAACGCGCCAAGTACCGAGGGCGTACATGGAGCAATCACCAAGATGCCGTCGAGCGGAAGATCGGGAAGCGAAATAACTGGACGGATAGTAATCAACAACTTACGATAATCGAAACCGTACTAACTACCTGCGGCTCGACCCAGCACGTTTGACCCACCAAGAGTTGCCTAATTGCTTACATCACACCAGGATGCGACAGGGCAGGGAGGCGCTCTTCCCCACGGGGGCGGCGCCGACAGTGCCCTTCATGTCAGCGGCCATAAGCAGGCTGGAACCGGCCAGGATTGGGACGCGTGGCGAGAGACATCGCGGGTGTTGCTGGAGCGCAGGGTCGAAGAACATTTGGCGCGGAAATGCCTTATGCTGAAAACAAAGGAGATAAGCTGATCCATTCCTCCCTGTGTGCCGACACTGTTTTTCAAGAGGTTTCGCGGGGCGAAGGCCCTAAGGGACATACATGAAAAGCAATGTGCGCCACCCGCGAGCGCGTAGCGCCCGCAGTTGCGGTCTGCGGCTTTTGCGCACCGAAGGCGACGGGTCGAGGCGAGTGAACGTGATTGCGGCGTGCGGTACCGAAGGGACGCGGACCACAAATGTCGAATTCCGAAATCAGGGAGCACTGTTCCGTTCTAATCCGTTAGATTGAAGTTGGTTAGACACAAACGGAGGAGGGACAGAACAGTGCAACGAAAAATTACCCCGCTTGGGGGAGAAAAGAAAGTAGTTTTGCGCCAGACGCCTCGGGCGGTGACGCCGTTCGGAGGGCTGAGCGTATTCATCGCCTTCTTGCAGGAGATCGGTTACCGGCAGCAGGTGAGTGCGCACATGCCGGTGCCTCTGCAGTCGCCAAACGCGATTAACCCGGGGGAGACTTTCACGGCGTTTCTGATGGCGGTGGTGACGGGGGCGCGCCGGTTTGCGCACACGGCGGTGCTGCGCACGGATGAGGCCTTGCACGCCCTGCTGGGGATTCAGCGCTTTCCCACCGACGACACGATCCGGAACTTGTTCAAGCGTTTCCGGCAAAGTCTGGTGGTGCAGTTCTACGAGCCGCTGTGGGCGTGGCAATTGGCCAGGGTGCCGGAACGTGCGGGCGGTTACAGTCTGGATCTGGACTCGACGGTGTTCGAGCGCTACGGGGAGCAGGAGGGGGTGAAGAGAGGGTACAACCCGCGCCAACACGGGCGCGCTTCGCACCCTCCGCTGCTGGCGGTGTTGGGAGAAGCCGGCTTCATTTTGCACGGCTGGCTGCGGAGCGGGAACACGCGCTCCGACAGCGGGGTGGTGGAGTTCCTGAAGGAAGCGTGGGCGAAACGGGAAAGCCGGAAATGGATTCGGGTGGTGCGGGCAGAGGGTTTGATGTCGGCGTCCCAAGCGGCAACCCTTGCCCCTGCGGCGCCAGGTGGCGGCCAGGCGGCATCGCACCGCCGGGTGGCGAGGTAAACTCGCCGCTACATTTCCTCCGGATCAATTGGGCTTGGATGGCTTGATGCCGGGCGGGGAGGACACGGCTTCCGGCCCGGCGGCGCTGGGTCTGGATGATGCCTTTTCGGAGGACGTGGGAGGATCGTTTGGCGAGCTTCCTGATGGCACGTGCGCTAAGGGTGGGACGCCGCCCGAGCCACCGGCTGGAGGTTTCGTGTCCTCCGGAGGTGGCGGCGCGGCTTCTTCCTCTGCGTCTTCCTCTTCTTCTCTCACCTCGTGCTCGGGGGCGCGGCTGGTCATTCGGCCCACTGTCCGGAGCGGCTTTCGCATGGCCATCCAACGCGAGTGCTCTGACCGGCGGCGTCGCCGACGCGACCCCACGCCCATGATAGGCCTTCCACCCGCGTCCCCAAGCGGTCATTTCCCGATCTTTTCCCCTGGACACAGAATCAGGACGCCGCGCACGGGTCAAGCACCGCAAGCAATTCGGACCGAGCCGTGTGAAGAAGATGTTGGTCGGAGCAAACAAATGTCGGGGACTCCGTGTCGGCCGTCTTGAGCGCCAAGCACCCGGCTAGCTGAACCGCGTCGTAAGCGCGAAGAGCATATCGATCGATCATTTCCAGAGCGCCATCGAGCACCATCTCGTTCAGAGCTTGCCGGATGAACCGGCTCTCCATGTGCCTCTGCAACCGATCGAGAATTTGGCTTGCGGATTTGGGATCGATGTCGCCCGATCTTTCCCTACGCCTGACAGCGGAACGGGCTTCGACCGGAGTTATCGCCAACACAGCAAGACGGTTCTCAGCCGGATTGCTTGCGAGTTGGAGAAGCCGGTCCGTGCCCGGTTCCCGCACGTACAACTTAACGAGCGCGCTGGTATGCAAATAATAGAGCGCCAAATCAGCGCCTCTCGCGCAGGACAGTCGCGGACAGATCCTCGCCGCGTATCGGCACCGGCTGGAAATCGCGCAAGTCCTCGTCCCGCGTTCCCAGAACAGCTTGCACTTTTGGCATGAGCCGATTTAGGCGTATCGCGGTGACCGGAAATTGGGGTGATCTCGGGTTGGGCACCTTGCTGGTCAAGATCAGGCGCTGGTCGATCGCCTCACCGAGAACGTCCCGTATGGAATCGGCGCGCGCCCCTGCGAAGCCTCCTGATGGTACGGCCACGTCACGAAACCACTTCAGAGAGACAAAGTTGTATCCTGGTCGGGACTCGGCACGGTCTAAGGCTCTAATTAAATCGGATACAGGATCTGTCGCGCTGTCCGATTTTGGTGCGGGATTCACAGGGGCGGCAGCAGATCCACTGACTATCGGTTGAGAACTCGCCTGCAATTGCTCTGAATTGGCTTCAAATGTGATCTGGATCGAATCCTTATCCGGAGACCAGCTCTTTTCAAAAGAAGCACTTTGCTTTTTCTTTCTTGATTCCCCGCGAATACGAACCCGGCAGGAATAACCATTTGGCAGGACATCCAATTGTTTTAACGCTTCAGAAACTTTCTCTTCCATCTGCGCTTCGACGTCTTTGATCGTCCTCATCTACTTATCCTCCTAGATAGTGTAGACGGCGCTCTGCCGCTCTAAGATATATATGTATTATAGGCTGATGCTATAACTTGTTAAGCATTTTGTTTTCATTGTTATCTTGAAGTTGGAAAGAGGCAGGAGGGAGGGCATGGCCGCACTTCACCCTTTTCCGCGGCGCGTCAATTTGCCGTCGACACCTAACCTCGTTCACACGGCAATCCCAAAAAGCCACGATAGCTTGGCCCCAGGCGAAACGGCAATTGACGACTCGTCTCGATGCGGATGTGCTCGACTGGCTCAAGGGTCAGGGCAGGGGCTACCAGACGCGCATAAACCGCATTCTGCGCGTGGTCATGGAGAGTGAGCCCCCCGCGAGGTTAGGGGATTAACTCCGCTGCTGGCCTTGCACCCGCGTCCCCAAGCGGTCATTTCCCGATGTAGTGCCGCGGAGGAGGGCCGAGTACGCCCACCTGCACGCTACCTGCTTGCCGAAAAGACGGGTTGACATCAGTTCGCAATTATGCGAACATCTTCGGGTCGACATGCCGGCGGTTGAGGTTATATTCTACCAGGACGCGCAGGGCAAAATGCCACGTCTGGTCGAGTGGCTGGATGCCCTTTCGCCCAAGGCGCGGGTTAAGTGCCTGGTGCGGCTCAAGCGGCTGGAGGACTTGGGACACGAACTTCGGCGCCCCGAGGCGGATTTCCTCCGCGATGGAATCTACGAGTTGCGGGCAAGCTATCAGGGAGTTCACTATCGGATGCTGTACTTTTTTCATGGAGGGAAGGCCATAGTTGTGACGCACGGTCTGGCGAAGGAACGGGATGTACCCAAACAGGAAATCGACAAGGCTATCCGAGCCAAATCCACCTTCGAGCTGAACCCGGCTGCTCACACCTTTAAGCCAGGGAGGTAATCGATGAGCAAGAAGCGGCAATTCAGCTCAGCAGCTTTACAGTTTGCGTATGACCGCTACGTTGGCGCGGATCGAGAGTTACGTGCGGCGTTCGAGGAAGATCTCTCTGCGACGGATGTCGCCAGCCAGATTTACAAGCTTCGCAGCCGGTCGGGTCTTAGCCAACGCCAACTCGCCGCCAAGGTGGGAACTACCGCTTCCGTCATTTGCCGCCTTGAGGATGCTGACTACGAAGGGCACTCACTTTCGATGCTCCGGCGAATCGGCA
>JBKQVI010000483.1:0-5727 GCA_052139985.1 Terriglobia bacterium | reverse complement strand
AGGCGAGCCTTGGTCGGCATGAGCCCAAAACGAATCCCACAAGGGGAAAGGCGCGAGAAAAACCTCACCGCCACCCCAACGGAGAAGTATCGCTTGACAACGCCGATGCCGTTATAGACGCGCTACGTGCTGCGGGCAGTTCGTGTACCACACCGCTAGAAATCCCTTTTTTTGCGGCATCGGTCAGCTCTCCTTGCGTGGCGTCAATGGCCGGCTATCCGGAAGGCAATTTTCCTCATCCTCAGCGCGGCGTCACGCGATGTGCTGAACCCATAGCCTCCGCCAGGCGGGCGCCTCGAAGGGATCCCCGAAATACTGGGTCTCGTGGACGACCTTGCCGTTGCGGAACTCCATACTACTCACCGTGTATGCCAGTCGCCCCTGGTAGGAGATGGTGTATTCCGTGATCCAGAGATCCCCGTTTCCGAGAATCCGCTTGACCTTGAAGCCGGACGGCTTGCCGGGATGATGACTCCGCAAGGCCTGCAAATTGCTTCGCCCGAGGATTTGCTCGCCCGACTGGGGATAATCGCAAATGGCATCGTCATCGTAAATATCGTGTTCCGCGTTTGCATCGCCGACTGCCGACGCGTGCCAGTGCGCATCGAGGGCCGCACGGATTTGTTCCTCTTGCATGGACCGCTCTGGCTGTGGTTCTGCCTTCATGTTCATCTACCTTCGTGGAATGAAACCCGGACTGCCGGTTTTCACCACCTCATTCAGCCGCTGTCTGGTTTGAATTCGATTGATTTCGTCAAGCGCGTCTTCCGGAAGGGGAGAGATATCGAAATTCTCCCTCGCGCGGGCCGCACTCTTAGGCGTGGTAAGCAAAGCCGTGCCGCGCTGCACCGCCCAAGCCAGCAATACCTGTGCCGGAGTCTTTCCCACTCGCGCGGCGATCGCTGAAATGACGGAATCGTCGAGCGGCCCCGGCCTCATCCCGTGACCCAACGGTGCAAAAGCCAAAAGCACAATGCCCTTCTCCTTGCAGAATCCCAAGAGCTCCGTTTCCGGCAGATACGGATGCGATTCTACCTGGACCACGGCAGGCTTGATTCGCGGCGATTCATAGAGGGGCTTCAGTGTGTCTAAAGTGATGTCCGAAAGTCCGATGGCCCGGCACTTGCCATGATCCACGAGACTTTCCATCGCTTTCCAGGTGTCAAGCAAAGTCACGCCGTGGTCGTAAAGGACATTGCCGTTTTGATCGCGCGGATCCTGCTCGTCCCCGGGTTGAAACGCAAATGGAGTATGCATGATGTAGAGATCCAGATACTTGAGCTCGAGCCTGTCCAGACTCGCCTCGAAAGCCGGTTCGACGCGCTCGGGCCGGTGATTGGAGTTCCACAGCTTGGTGGTAACAAAAATGTCTTCGCGCGCGATCCCGCCCGCGGCAAGTCCTGCCTCGAGCGCCTTGCCTACCTCGCACTCGTTCCCGTATCGTTCCGCGCAATCGAAGTGTCGAAATCCGGCTTCCAGCGCGTCTCGGGTCGCAGTTATTGTCACGGCCAGGTCGGGAATTAAGGTGCCAAAGCCGAGCGCCGGCATCTGGCCGGCTCCGTGGTTAAGTGGAATTCTCATCAGCCGCAAATCGGAAGATCCCGTCATGGTTTCACCTCCAAACTATTTCGCGTCCGGCATCGCCGCCCGGAAAAATTAGATGCCGGGCGCCGCAGAGTGGGTGCAACTCCTGTTTAGCAGAACGCAGAGTATAGGCGCGAACATCGTTGCGTAACTCCCGATTAACCCCTACTCGGAAGTTGGACAGGGGCGGTCATGTTGCCCATAAACGCCCTATGCGTGGATGTGCGATGTGTGGCTGTGGGCGTATCATCGGCTTAACCGGCCAATCTCTGCCCGTTCTCAGGGTGTGCGGAGTTTACGCGTTTCTGTAACGATCTTGGTGAGTCGGTTCGAGAGTCGGTTCAGGCAGTGGCGAGAAGTGCCCTCTGGCAGCGTACGGCGGAACATCTCCAACACGTGTTGAGCGGCGAGCAGGGAATCGATCACTCCGACGAGGCCAGCTCGAAGGCGGGCGGGTGACGTTTTCGGTTGGGGAGCGAGATGCCGAGGCTTGGAACGAGCCAGCTCGAATTCCCGCTGCAGGTCGGTCAACGCCACATCAAGATAGCGCATGGTCATCTCGGGCGAAGTGTGACCGAGTAATTTCATCAGCACTGGAAAGCCGACACCGGCGCGGAGCATTTCTGTGGCGTAGGTGTGCCTCATCTGGTGCGGGACGATGCGAGTGGAAAGGCCAAGCGCATCGCAGACCTGATGCAAGTAATCACGGAGTTGACGAACGAGGGCTTCTTTGGTGCGCGGGCGGGCCAGGAGCCATCCATCCGCAGGCAGGGGATCAAGGGAACGAAAGAACCGGAGACGCTGAACGAGTTCACACACGAAGGAATCCACGGGGACCAGGCGTTCCGTTTTGAGTTTGCCGAGTGGCACGTGGATCGCCCATTGATGCGGAGCGGGGGAGCGGAGGCAATCCAACGATAGATCGGCGCACTCGCCGATGCGCATGCCCGTGTGGCGAATCAGCAGAAAGGCATTGCCGCCCAGATCGTTGCGGCGGAGGAACTCTTGCTGCAGGAGTTGATCCTGCTCGGCCGTGAGGGGGCGTGGAAGCCTTTGCGGGAGGCGTGGAATGTCCTCGCGACGGATCAGATGGGCGAGTTCAGAAAGCTGTTCGTCCCAAGCCAGCTCGTTGAAGATGCCACGCAGCGCGATGAGCCGGTTGATATAGGAGGCGGTCGCCAGGGGCGGTACTTGCGAGTGTAGGCGGGACATCCAACCGAGGACATGGGGCTCGCGGCGCAATTGCTGCAGGCGGTTCAGCGCCGGGTAATCGGCGCCGAGATAGCTTAGGAAACTGCGAGCCGTGCCACGGTAGTGGCGTGCCGTATCGGGATTGAGCGCGGCGCTGAGGGAATCGATCGCGCGGTCGAACACCGGAACCAGCGGATGGAGGAGTGGAGGGCGGCGCGCGCGGTTCATGGGGAGATCCTGGGCAGGGGGCGAAGGTGCTGCGCCACCGCGCGTGCGTACTGAAGATAGACATCTTGTGGGGTAACTTGCACATAGCGCAGCGTGGTTTGGATGTCGGTGTGACCCATTAATTGCATGAGCGCGGGCAGGCTCATACCGGCGCGCACCATGTCCGAGGCAAAGGTATGACGAAACCGATGCGGGTTGGCGAGCTTGATGCCGGTGGTCTGACGATGATAGCGGAACAAGGACCGCAATCCCGCGGGGGTCATGCGGGCTCCGCGGGCGGGGCCTTTCAGCAAGACGAAGAGCGCGCCGGTGCAGGGATTCGGCCGTTCCAGCCGCAGATAATGATCCAGCAGTTGCACGGTTTCCGGCGCCAGCGGCAAGAAGCGAAGTTTGTTCCCCTTACCCCGCACCCGAAGCTGGGCTTCGGAGAACAAAACGTCGTCTCGATTTAAAGCCAAAACCTCGGCGGAGCGGAGCCCCTGCAGGAGCATCAGGCCCACGATGGCCAGGTCTCGGGAGGTGCGGAAGCTGGACCAGAAGCGCGCGACTTCCTCCACGGAGAGGGGCACGATGTGGGGTTTAGGCGCCTTCACGCGTAAGCGGCTCATCGCCACCCACGGCCGACCCAACCCCATGGGCCGGCGTCGCAAAAAAGCTTGATGAAAGCCACGGGCGATCTGGCAGGGAGCATGGGGGAACTCGTTGCGGAGGGCGCGGTCCGCGACGGCGACGCGGTCATTGATGGTGGAAGCGGAAGGCCGCAGGGGTCGGCTGGACTGGAAGCGCACATAATCCCGGAGGGTCGACTCGGTCAGGTCCGCCTCGACGATGTCGCCCGTGTGATGAACGCTCTCCCACCAGCGAACAAAGTGCAGCAAGTTGAGAGCGTAGGTGCGCAGGCTGGTATCCGCCAGGCGGCGAACGTATTCGCGATCCAGGTAATGATTGATCCAGCCGACCTCGCGGCCCGTCGTCTGCTCGACGACCCGAACCGGACTTTGGGCGGGGTTGGAGGTTTGCTGGATGAGGCGGAACTTCATGGCTGAGCGGCCTCCAGGAGAGACTGGAACTGGCAGGCGTCACCACCCTGCACGAAAAAGGAGTTCGGATCGTGGCCCTGGGGCAGGAGAACACGGCGCGTGACGATGCCTTGTGCCCGGAGGCGAAGGGCTAACCCTTGCGCGGCCTGTTGGCCGCTGCCGTTGGCATCGAGATCGAAGGTGAGATAAACGGTGCGCGGGCGGTCGCACAGTTGGTGAAACTGGTCAGGGGTAAGATGCGTGCCCAGCGCACAGGTGGTGTGGCGGAAACCGGCCTGCCACAACACCGTCAGATCGAACATCCCTTCGACGAGAATCACGCTGGGGAACTGGCGAACCGCTTCCCAGGCGAACAAGCCGCCCTTGGAACCCGGGAGGAAGCGATGAGCGAAGGTGGCCCCCAGACTGCGGCCGTAGAGGTTGACTACACACCCCTCCTGGTAACAGGGAAAAACCACTCGCCGGTAGAAGGTGTCGTGGCCTTGCGCGTTAACCAGGCCGATGCGCCGCAGCAGATCGAGGGAACAGCCTCGCGCGGTGAGATGACGCCGTAAAGTTCGTCCGGGAGCATAACCCATGTGCAGTTCTTGCAGGAGCGCGGCATCGTGCACTCCTCGCTGTTGGAGATAACGGAGGGCTTCCGGGTAATGCGGCCACTGGCGGTGATAGAAAGCCGCCGTCTCCTCCAGCACGACGCCCGCCTCCGCCGCAGCCTTGTGCTGTTCGAGAGAGGAGAGGCTTTGGTGAAAGGACAAGTGTTGGGATAACTCGACGAAGCGAATCAGATCGCCGCCCTGGCCGCAGCCGTGGCAGGAGAAGAGATTCTTGCGGGCGTTGACATAGAACGACGGCCGGCTCTCCGAGTGTAACGGACAGAGTCCCACGAACTCGCCGCCGCGACCCACCGGCCTGCCGCTCCAATTCTGCCGTCGTAAATAATCGAGCAACGGCACGCGCTGTTTGAGTTTTTCGAGATCCTCGCCCACGGCGCTGTTGGGCCTCCGGAGATGAGCGTAGGAGAAGCCGACCTGCCTTCCCAGGCAAGGATGGTGGGCGCCAGCAAAAATTTCTTAGCGGCGCAGCGGCCAGAGAACTTGCAGAACCGGAGTCAGCCCAGATAACGGTCCAGCCGTGGGATCGCTTGCATCGCCGCGCACCAGCCAATGAGCGACACGGGCTAAGGTTTGGCGTAGAAAGGAACGAGCTGGCTGGGAGGCATCCATGCCGCGCGACCAGCGGCGGAGGGTAGAGGGATCAGGCAGGCGATGGGGGTCTTTCAGCGTGGGCGCCGCCTCTTCCCAAGAGCAGTGCTCCTCAAAGCGCCGCCGCAAGGCCTGGCAACGAGTCAGCAAGCTGTAGTGGGTGTAAGGGAGCGAAAGCCACGGCAGAAAGGTGAAGGTCTTCCCGCAATCGGAACAGCGACCGCGACGGATCCCAATCCAGTCGTGATGCTCATCGTGCGCCTGCTTGCGGCGGCGACCGTGACCGATGATCGAATCGCGTTCGCACACAGGGCATCGCCGCAGGATGACCTTGTCGCAGTCTCCCGCCCAGTCGCTTTCCAGCTTGTGCGGCGGAGCGGAAAGTGGGATAAAAAGAACCGTAGTTCATCGGGGCTCTGCTCGGGCATTGACCTGGCCAAGGATCTGAGCCGGAAGCGGAGCCCCTCCTCCTGAAGACAAAA
>JBKQVI010000482.1:0-28047 GCA_052139985.1 Terriglobia bacterium | reverse complement strand
TGATTGGGACAGGCGAACGAACTTATGAAACCTAGACCTCCTCCCCAACCCGCCATTCTCCCTGTCCTAAAGCCTTTCCCTGCAATGGCGACAGACAGGGCTAGCGATTATTTTGGACAGCAGTGGCATCGTGTAGCCCACGGCGAGCCAGCCGTGGGATGCAAACGTCAGACTGGACTCGTCAGCCCCGGTAGGGGCGATATCCGGGCCAGCGTCCGGCAAGTACAGCGCGCGATGTTGCGGCCCTTGCTTGAACCATGATCTGATGTCGCCTCTTGCGGGGCTCGGTAGTCTCTCTGCAACGTTCTTTCCCTCGGCTGGCTCGCCGTGGGCCAAAATGACAACGCCCGCTCCGCGGGCTTTCGAACGTCCCGAATCGTTATCGTAACGTCTATGGGGGGCGCATATTGAAAACCCTCAGCTTAAGTGAGCAGCACCGCCCCCTCGATCGTGTATTCCCACGTTCGAATTCTCAGCCGGTACCGAACACTTTTTATTCCTTGCATCGTTACTTCTGCTACAATAGCCGCCCTTGTAGGACCTTTCGGTAAAACGAGCGCGTCCGGGAACGCGTTCGGGCCTTCTTACCTCGCATCAATTCCCGCAGTGAGCTGCCCTGATGCTCTTTAAAACTTTAAGCGCCTCCGTGTTTGGTATCGATGCGTACCCGGTGGAAGTGGAAGTTGACATCACCGCGGGTAAGACTCTCTTCCTGATGGTCGGCCTGCCTGACGCTGCCGTACGCGAGAGCAGCGAGCGCATCAAATCCGCCATTAAGAACTGCGGGTTGGAATTCCCCTGGCAGACCATCACCGTAAATCTGGCTCCTGCGGATGTGAAGAAAGAAGGTTCGGGGTTCGATCTGCCCATCGCTCTGGGGATTCTGGGCACGACGGGCGCGCTGCTGAAGACCGAATTAAAGGACATTCTATTTCTCGGCGAATTGTCACTCGATGGCAGCCTGCGGCCCATCAAAGGCGCGCTGTCCGTCGCCACGATGGCGCGGCAAAAGGGTCTGCGCAAGCTGGTGCTGCCGCTTGAAAACGCTGCGGAAGCGGCGGTGGTGCAGGACGTGCAAGTCTACGGTCTGCGCTCGCTGCCGGAAGCCCTGGACCTGATCAATGAAACCCGCGAGTTCAAGCCGGTGCGCGTCAACACGGCGGCGATGTTGGCGCAGGCCTGCCAGTATTCGGTGGATTTTCGCGACGTGAAGGGTCAGCTTCATGCCAAGCGCGCGATCGAGGTGGCTACTGCCGGCGGGCACAACATCCTGATGATCGGCCCTCCCGGCGCCGGTAAGACCATGCTCGCCAAGCGCATCCCTACCATCCTGCCGCCGCTCACCTTCGACGAAGCGATTCAGACCACCAAGATTCACAGCGTAGCCGGCGTGCTGGAGGCGGGTGCGGGGCTGATGGGCGTTCGGCCCTACCGTTCGCCGCACCACACCATTTCCGATGCCGGTCTAATAGGTGGCGGTGTCATACCGCGGCCCGGGGAAGTCAGCCTGGCGCACAACGGTGTGCTGTTTCTCGACGAACTTCCCGAGTTTCAACGCAACGTCCTGGAAGTGTTGCGGCAACCTTTGGAGGACGGGATGGTCACCATCGCACGCGCCGCCATGACGCTAACCTTCCCCGCGCGATTTATGCTGGCTGCGGCCATGAACCCCTGTCCTTGTGGCTTTTTCAACGATCCTTCGCGCGAGTGCACTTGCACGCCGCCGCTCATCCAGCGATATGTTTCCAAGATATCCGGACCACTGCTCGACCGCATTGACATTCACATCGATATGCCCGCGGTGCGCTTTCAGGAATTGAGGCAGGAAACCGGGGGCGAGACCTCGGATGCCATTCGCGCCCGCGTCATCAAGACGCGCGAACGCCAGATTGAGCGCTTCCAGGGCGAGAAGATTTACTGCAACGCGCAAATGAGCTCGCGGCAAATCCGCAAGTACTGCGACATCGCGCCGGATAGCGAGCGGATGTTGGAAAGCGCGATGAACCGCCTGGGCCTCTCCGCGCGTGCCCATGATCGCATCCTGAAAGTGGCGCGGACTATCGCTGATCTGGAGGCCGCAGAGAACATCGGCAGCGAGCACCTTTCGGAAGCCATACAGTATCGCTCGCTCGACCGAAGTTACTGGACGTAACGGCACCGTTCGAGCACGCTTCGCAGGGTATGTCAAAGTCCCACAACTGTAAGAGAACAGGATAATGGAGATCGGGGCGGATTTTGGAGTGCGGCAGCTTGCTGCCGCTTTCGGCGCGCCTGCCCGCTGGCGCGCTCTGGGGGGACAGCAAGCTGCCGGCCCAGAAAGCGGGAGCAAGCTCCCGCACTCCATATCGACACGACTTTGACGTGCCCCTGGCACGCTTCCTTTTCTGCTTGACAAGCTTAATATCTTTAGGCTACAGTTGTATTGTGTGGACCGAGGCCAGGCCCGTCGTGGACCGCAATTGCGCGCCGGCGGGCTCGTTCGTCGCCCGCGAGGCAGGCGGACAAACTGCACCATCGGCATTACGACCTAATGTCTCAGTGTTGAAAAACTCTACGAAGCTGAGAACTTACTGAAAATAGAGGGTCGGGAAAACGACTTTTCGAAAAACGAAGCTGAGAACATTCTGAAAATAAGCCCCTTACAATAAATCATATAAAAGCCAAAAATGGGTGCAAATTGTCCGACGAAGAGAGCGTAAAACTGTCGCTTGGATAGAGCGGAAAGGCCGCCGCATCGTGGGAAACTCAAGTCACAGGCGGCGCAGCGGCCTGGCCAATTGTGCCTTTGTCTGCTGGCCCACGGAAGCTACGACGCGAGCGAGTTGTGGCCTAGCTACTCTACCTTGTCGCTGGCGTCAGGTGAGCGGCCCAACCGCCGCCCGGCGCCAAGTCAATCTTGAAGGGTTGGCTCGATTGCACGGTCGTTTGAGAGCGCACGGCGTCCGTAGGAGTGCGTGCCGCATCAGGGCCGTCGCTGTAAACATCGGCCTCCCAGTTGCCGGTCCCCAGCGCCGCGAGAGAAATGCTCAGATGGCGCGGCGTCCAATTGGTCATCGCCCCCATATACCAATCCTTTCCCAAGCGCCTCGCGATGACCACGTATTCGGCTACCTCGCCCGCCAGCACGCGAGTTTCGTCCCAACTGGTTGGAACCTGGCGAATGAAATCCGTGCCCACCGCTTCGCGATATGCCTCCGGGCTATCGGACACCATCATCAGCGGGCTCTCGTACACCACGTACATGGCAAGTTGCTGGCAGCGTGTGCCCATCACCATGGGATAATCGTAATTGATGCTGAACTGCTCTCCGGTGACGTTGCGAAAGCCTCCCGGTGTGTAATCCATCGGTCCCGCCAACATGCGCGTGAACGGCAGGGTCACATTGTGCAGAGGGGTCACGCGCTGCGAGAACTTGTTGTATTCCGCGCCCATCACACCTTCGCGAGTGATGAGGTTCGGATAGGTGCGGCGCAGTCCCGTGGGTTTATAGGCGCCGTGGAAGTCCACCATCAGGTGGAGTCGCGCGCACTTGCGCACAACTTCCTCATAAAAGTTCACCATGGTTTGGTCGTCGCTATTCATGAAGTCGCACTTGATCCCCTTCGCTCCCCACTTGGCATAAAGCTCCAGGGCTTCGTCCATTTGCTTGCGCAGACTCTTCCAGTGCATCCACACAATCAACCCAACACCGTGTTGCCGGCCGTAACTGAGGATGTCCGGCATGTCGAGTTCGGAGATGGGCCTGGTGATGTCCAACGATTCTGGATTTTCCACCGCCTGCTTTTCCGGCCCATACCAGGGAGGCTCGAATTCCAGGTAACGAGCGTGGATGTTCTCCGCAAAATCGATGTAGTACTTTTGATTCGCGGTGGTCATTGAGCTTGGTACCGGCGGTTTGGCTTTGAAATTGACCCACCAGGGAAAAACCGTTTTCCCCGGAACAATCCAACGGGTATCGCTCAACGCGCAAGGGTCGCTGAGATTCAAAACGATGTTCGATTCAATCAGGTCGCCGGGTTTCCCGCCCAACATCAACACGCGCCAGGGAGTGTAGTGAGGGGCGTGAGCCCGCACGGCCACACCGCCGCCGTCCGGCAAGGGTGAAAGGCGAGTGACGACTGCGTGCGGATGGCCCACGACTCCCTCGAGATACATTCCCGCGTAATCGCGGAGGTTCGCTTCCGTCAGAGCGGCGGTCATTGTTCCGTCCAACGAAACAGTGAGGGGCAGGCCGACAACCGCCCCCGGTTTGATCTGGCCGAGCGAGATTCGGTCGAACTCTTTTTCCTGCGAGGTCGTGAAGCTTCCATACTGCGCGGCCCAGCACGTGTAATCGGCGGGGAAGCGGAACTCAGATCGCTCCGAAACGATTTCGAACTGACTTAGCGAATCCTGATCAGGAATGAAGTATCGAAAGGCAGCGCCGTCGTTGTACGCGCGGAATTGCAGCTCGATTTTCCGGTGGGCCGCGGCGGTTTCCCGAAGCGCCACAATCATCTGGTTGTAGTGGTCGCGCGCTCGGCTCGACTTGCCGGCGACAATGGGGTAGGTTTCGTCGTGCGCGTCACGGTGCACTCCGGTGATTTCCTGGCCGGCGCCCCACGTGCCACCCTGGCGGAATTCGAGTGATAGCGGGGAATCCTCCACAACCAACCTGTCCTGAAACGTCACGCTGTAAGTGGGGGCCTGTCGCGCAGCAAGACGGAACGCGATATGCACGGTTCCATCGGGCGATGCCACTTCCAACGGCCCGGACGAAACACCTCCTGCGGAATGCGTTCCGATGAGAAAAAAGATAAGAAGAAGACCCAGCAGATAAGGGGTTTTGCGCATGATCTCTCCCGCCGCCCGATCGCCGCGTTGGTGTTCGCTGGCGGATGATGCTAGTCGCTGAGACTCGCATAGGTCGTTTCGGTGATGGCTTTCTGCATGGCCCAGAAGTTTTCCATGGGCGTGTCCAATTGCACGTGATGGGTAGGGGACAGGATCAGGCCCCCGTTCTTTCCTACTGTTTTGAGCCTTTCCTTAACTTCCAAGCGAACCTCGTCGGCGGTTCCGAAGGGCAAGGTGTGCTGCTCGTCGATGGTTCCCCAAAAACAGAGCTTGTCTCCGAACTGGCGTTTGAGTTGCGCGGGATCCATGGAGGCGGGCTGAATGGGATTCAGAACGTCCACGCCGATCTCGATCAGTTCGGGAATAATCGGCGCAATCATGCCGTCGGAGTGGTAGGCGACTTTCACTTGCGGATTGATGGCTTTCAGCTCGGCAATGAAATTGGCCATGCGCGGTTTGAGGAACTTGCGCCAGCAATCGGGAGAGATGATCAAGGCGTTTTGCCCGCCCACATCGTCACCCGTCCAGACCATATCGACACCCATCTGTACCAGCCGCTTGGCCGCAGCTAAATGGTATTGATAAGGAATGTCGAGAATTCTCTCCGCGATTTCGGGATTGAGCGCCAAGTCCATCAGGATTTGCTCCAACCCGCGCAATGCCCAGGCACATTCGAAGATGGTGGTCACCGTGACGCCCACTATCCAGTATTCATCTTTGAAGTCCCGCAGAGTCAGCGCGGCATCCTTGTAGAGTTCCGGGCGGGTGGGGTCCGGGGGGCGGTAAGTTTCAAGAGCCGCATCCTCGGCGAGCGGGTGCGTGGCCATTTCTGTGTAATGCCCTTTGCCGAAGCGTGTGGTGTACTCACATTGTTTCCAACCAATCCCCCATTCGTCCGTATAATCACCCTGCTCCTGGTAGTAGCAATTCGCCCAGCCGACCGAGGTCAAGAGCATATCTTCATCGAGGCTGCGTTCCAGCTCATAGGTGTTTCCGCCGCCGTGCGGATTGTGTGCAGCCCCATCCTTCTTACGCATGTCCTGCCGAAGCCGGGAAGCAAACTCCGGCGTAAAGCTGATCTGCATCGGACACCGATCCGGCTGCTCGTGATGGAGCGCCATAAGAACTCTGTCCCGATGTTTCATGGTGCAACCCTTCCTGCTGTCGTGCCCCATTAGAGGGCAAGCAACTGCTCCGTCCCCTACTTAAAATGGACCGACCAACTTACGTTGGCGCCGCGCGCCGTCACCGGGACGACCCATACATTTTTCTTCTGGTTGACGAGAAACGCGTCTTCGCCATTCACCGTTGCCTTGTCAGGGACGTAGTTCGCGGGGGCATAGAACGCGATGTGATAGAGATCACCACTGGCGCCGTTGGTTCTTCCCCCCAGGGTCCGGTCGCTGTCCGACCAGGTGACCGCGTCGAGACCGTATCCGGATTGAGGAAGATAGTTGGACACTGCCAGCGCTTGCGGCTTGCCCGTGGGCTCAACGAGGCAGAAGGTCTTTGTGCCGCCCGGGGGAACCTCCACGGTAAGCTCCCCATTCGGAGTGCCGATCGAGTCGTCGTCCCAGAAGTCGTAGACGAGAACACTTTGCGTCGTCTTCAGCAATTCCTTGGGGACAATGCGTTGCTTCAGGGGTTCGGTCCCTCCCCAGTTGAACACGCTCAGCACTGCGGACTTTGCCGCTCCCACGTCCGTCGGGAGCAACCACATATTATTTGGCTGCGAAGTAAAGAGATCGAATGGCCGGCCGACGCTCCCGCGCGCGGGCAGAATGTGTTTGAGGATATCGAGTTTCTCCGCGCTCAGCATGTTGAGGTCGTCGCCGATGGTCAGCACGCTTCCGCTCACAGACGCCAGCGTCGCCCAAGCCCGAAAGCCTTCGACGGTGCGGCTATTACCCACCAGAGCGTCGGGATCATTGAGCCACCACTTGCCGGTTTCGAAATAACGGGCCGCGATGTTCTCATAACCGACCCGGCCCCAGGCGTCGGGCCCAATTCTCATGCCATCCACAATACCGACGGAAGCCAGTTGCGGTGCGCCGCACCCTAGCAGGTAAATCTCGGGGCCAAGCGCCTCACGAATCGTCTTGAGCGCCAAGCGGTAGACTTCCGCCCGCGTCAGATGCGGATCCTGGTAATGGTCCGACATCCCGAACATATAAAGGAAGTCAGTCATAACATACTGGTAGCCCCAATTGTGGATCTGCGTAAAGACATCGTGCAGATTTCTTAATGCCGCCGGGTTCGAGGCATCCAGGAAATGCATGAGGTTGCCGTAAAACTGCCGGCTGGTGATCAGCTCCCCGGCAGAGTCGCGCTGGAGCCAATCCGCATGGTTCTTGAAAAGGTTCGAATTCTCCGAGGCCCAGGCCGGGGCCAGCCAAACGCCAGCCTTCATTCCTTCGGCGTGGAGTGAATCGGCAAGTGCGCCCATGCCGTGCGGCACGAAGGGAAAATTCCAGTCGCCATAGCGCTGATCGTTACTGTCGTCCACCACGCGAAGCGTGTCGGCGCCAAGTTGGACGAGCGGCTTCATCAGCCTCGCGTTAACTGTCATGGCCTTTTCCAAGGCGCCCAGGTTCGCCTGCTCGGCCCGCCCGTACCCAGCATACCAACTGCACCACGTGGTGCTTGAATACCCCTTGGGATGAACTCCATTGAACCTCTCCACCGAGGCCCCGTAACTCTCCAGCCCCTCGAAAACATTGTCGGGGAAGAGGATCAGCAGCGGGTCTGTATCGCGCGACTTGCCGGGCTCGACCACCACGTTGAACTCGGCCGTGGAGCTGAGTATCGGCATCTCGTCTGACCTTATGCCGTAATGGAACGTGCCATAGGCGATCGCGGCGGAAAGGAAACCCGAGACCAGCTTGGGCGCGGCAACTGCGATGAAGTCCGAGCTCTTGACGGTCTCGCTGGATTTCACCCCGGCAACGTGGCTGTAATCCCACGAATTGAAACCGCTCGTGAGCACGGGGATACCGGACCGAAAACCTTCGGCGTGCGTCGGCACTTCCGCATCAAGAACTGTAACGGTTTTCAAGTCGAGTTTGCTCTTGGCGGAGTTATCGAGGTGCCAATCAACGCGCAGGCCCGCGAATTGGTCGTAGACTTTAATGGCCAGTTGCCATCGCAAGTCTGAAGAGTGGTCGGAGAGCGACAGCACGATCTGCTTTCCGCTACCAATGGCATCCTGGAACGGGGACTCCTCCAGTTTGCGAAGCAATCGTTGGTCGGTTGTCTTCAGGACCCCGGTAGCGGCAACCACTGTTGAAGTGCCGCCCGTCAGAATCGGCGTGCCATCTTTGCGAGAACAACTCCAAGTTCCCGTTTGAGAATTCACGCTTACCGTAATGAATGCATTGGAGAGAGTGTTCTCAGCCCAACAGGGGGCGGAAACAAAGAGGCCAAGCAGAATAATGAGGAAGATCTTGTGAATCCGCATGAGAAGGTAACTCCTTTCTTTGGGTTTGCGCGGCTAAAAGTGCAGACAGAGGGCGCCATGACCTTGGCGCTACACTTCGCGGGCCGTCGTGTGGAGTGCAGTCCTTCAATTTAGAATGTACTTTCTTACCTCGATCAAGCTGGCCAGACCACAAAACAAATCGGACTTTATTGTGGATAAACGTTTACACATAACACGCCTGTTTGGTACTCCCATTGCGTACCCAAGTCAAGAGTATTCTTCGAGAGAGTCAAAAAGTCTTTCACGCCAATCTTTGAAGATTGACACGGAGCGTCGAACCACTGCCCCGAGCCGCGGGCCGACCCATTGTCCTCGCGTCGCCCCGTTTGTTCAGATGACAGAGGGGGGGAATCTTGCGCAAGCGTTTACGCACGGTGCGCAGGCGCGCAGAGCTGTGTGGCGGTGGCGATGATCTGCGAGGAATCCCATGGACCGTGCGACCAGCGTGGGGCACTTACAGGCTGGCCTCAAGTTTGTAATGTGTGTTCCTCGGGCTGGGAATTGGTCTGTTGCGGTAGGCGCTGGCACATGTAATCGAGGCTCCCTCTCGTCACTAGATGAGGCATCAGGGTGAGCCGGGAGGGCGGACATTTGCCGTAAGAAATATAGTCGTAGAGGATCTTGAACGCCAGATGCCCCTGGCTCTTGGGCCGCTGAAATATCGTGGCATTCACGGCCCCTGCCCTGATCTCCTTGATCAGCGCCGGAAACAGGTCGGTCGCAACAATCGTCATCTTGTTGGCAAGACCAAGATCGCGGGCGGCGCAAATGGCCGGAATCGACGCATCGGAAGTGATATAGATACCGCCCAGATCAGGGTGTTCAGAAAAAAGCTTTCGGCATTTTTCGTACGCCAGCGCCGCAATGTTGCGGTCTTCGATGGGCGGCAGCACCTGCACGTTAGGGTAGAAGGAACGGAACGTGTTCTCGAACGATTTCAGCTTCTCGGCGTGTTCCTGCGTCGAGATTTCGGCCATGGTTATGGCCACCTTACCCGAGCCACGAAGAGTGAGGCCGATGAGGTCAGCGGCGATTGCACCGCTGGCGAGGGTATCAACGGACACCAGTGCCAATCGGCCCGATTTCGGAGCATCGCTACCCACGCACACCACCGGAATTTTGTTGCGCGAGGCACGTCGCATCAAGGTGTGAATCTTCTCGGGTTCCCCGCTCCAGGTAATGATTCCATCCACATTCGCGTCGAGCGCAGCCGCAAAGGCTTCCTCTTCACCCTCTCCGATTCCAGGGTACATACGGAGCTGCACGTCGACGTAATCTCCACCCAGCGAATCGGCTTCTTCTTCAATTCCCGCCGCGACCTCATTGAAGAAGCCGGTAATGCCTCGCAGCAAGTTTACGGAGATGCTGAGTCGCCGCCCCGACTTCAGGTAGCGGGCGGCAAGGTTGGGCCGGTATTTCATTTCCTGGGCCGTCTGGAGCACCCGAGCTTTGGTCACCGCGCTGACCCGCGAATGACCATGTAAGGCATGATGCACAGTGGTCGTGGATATACCGAGAGCCTTGGCGATGTCCGAGATGGTGGTCTTTCTTACCATTAATCCGCTTTCTTGGCCTCCATGTCCAACCCGTCGGGAAGACCCGCTATGATTAAACCCAGCGACCGTTGCTGTCAAGGGCTTCGCGTGTTCGTCGCTCGTCTCGGAGTCTTGGAACGATGCTTCCGATCCCGGCACCTTTATGAAACCTCTTTCCTCCCTCGCCCCCGTGGGGGAGAGGGGGGACCGCAAGGCGGGGGGTGAGGGGGTTAGCACCAACGTGCCTGGAGTTTCCACATTTTCTTACCGCTGGCGGATGGATCCCTGAGGCCCTAAATCGAATCGGCGTTCGCTGCTACTCTCACAAGAGTAAATGTGCGAAGCTTTGGAGTGCGGCAGCTTGCTGCCGCTTTTGCCCCAGCCAGCTTGCTGGGTGGGACTCGTACGTGTGCGGAAGAAAACAAATTCAGATCGGTGTGGAGGTTGAAATTCCCGCAGGCGAGCTTGCGGGAGAGGAAAGCGGCAGCAAGCTGCCGCACTCCAAAGCTTCGCACCGTAGGCCAAGGGGGGAACCGTTCTTCCCAGCGTGCACCGACAAACTGCGGAGGTCCTTCGGCCCGAAAGAACCGGGCCTCAGGATGTCAGCGCATTACATGGGATATTTGATTTTTCCCAACAGCAAACGGGATCCGACGCGTCGCCATGAGATTTTGCGCCGTTTCCATTTTGTGCTTGACAAGGAATTTGGCGTATGTTTCACTCACCGCCGGTGGCGCAATCGTTTCCGGCAAACGTTTAGCATGGCTGCCGGTCATAACTGCTCCCCCTTTTCAATGTGTCACCACTGCTTTTTGCTTGGCTGCGTCGGGTACCAAAGAGTCAGCTCAGAAAGGTGCGAAGGTCCAGACAATTGAGCCCAAAGGAGAGGAATTCCTCTCACGGTTTGATCTGTTGGCTGTCGTTCCCGTCCGCTCATTCCGCCGGACCTTTCGATCCTGAACACCAGCCCGCCTACCCTCCAGGCTGGTTCGAGAGTAAATGTACGTCCCCAACTTGTGCGGAGTTATCAGTTGGCGGATTTAACGATACAGTGCGACCTTAGTCGTAGCGCCGCCCTTGAGGGCGGCATGCCGGGCTCAAGCCCGGCGCTACGTTCGAATGCGCGATCCTTTGTGCCGCTCTGTATAACTCGATGGAATTCCAACGGACAAGGAGGAAGTCCTATATGAAGAGGAATGAAAGCCCTCAGGGAAGTGCGAAACTAGCGCTCCTCTGTGTGGTTCTCGCTTGCCTCGCTTCTCCTCTGCTCTATGGACAGCGGGAAAGTGGAGCCATACAGGGTACCGTATCCGATCAATCCGGGGCAGTGATTCCAGGCGTCAAAGTCACTTTAACCAGTGAAGAGACAGGCTTTACGCTATCCACATTGACTCAATCCGGCGGTACCTACGTGTTCAACCCGATTAAAATTGGCACGTACGCTGTGGCAGCCGAATATCAAGGCTTCGAAAAAGAAGTCCGGCCGCATGTTACCGTAAACGTTCAACAACAGGTGGTGGTGGATTTTGCCCTCCATCCGGGACTCGTGACCCAGACCATCGAAGTCACTTCGGCAGTTCCTCTGTTGCAAACACAAAGTCCGACGGTTGGACAAGTAGTCGGCAGCCAACAGGTGAACGACCTACCCCTTAACGGCCGCAATTTCACTTTCCTGGCGCAGACCACAGCGGGTGTTACACAAATGCAGCAGGATTCCCGCGGTTTCGGAGCCAGCGGCGGGTTTTCGGCCAACGGCGTCAGGTCGGAATCCAATAACTATCTGCTGGACGGAATTGACAACAACAATGACTCCCAGGATTACCTGAACGGAACCTACTATGTTGCTCTACCGCCCGTGGACGCTATTGCTGAGTTCAAAGTGGAAACCGCCAACTACAGCGCGGAGTTTGGCCGCGCGGGCGGCGCCGTGTTGAATGCCACGCTGAAAAGCGGAACGAACCAGTTTCACGGCGACGCATTCGAGTTTCTCCGCAACGACAAACTCGATGCTGCGGACTTCTTTACCAATGTCGCGGGTCTTTCCAAGGGGGAATTCCGCCAGAACCAGTTTGGTTTTACGGCAGGCGGTCCGATCAAGAAAAACAAGACCTTTGTGTTCGGAGATTATCAGGGTACGCGGATCCGTCAGGCGCTTATCTACCAGGAAACCGTGCCTACGGCGCTCATGACCAGCAGCGGCTTCAATAACCTCTCCGACCTTTACAGTCAGTCTACGGGAAGTGTGACCGACTCGCTGGGCCGTACCTACCAGGTGGGGCAGGTTTTTGATCCCGCTACGACACGGGCCGTGACGGCGGGCCAGGTTGACCCCGTTACAGGCCTTACTGCGGTCAGCACGGGTTATGTGCGCGATCCTTTCGCGGGGAACATTATTTGCTCCAGCACCCCTTGTTCCCGCATCGATCCGAACGCGGTGAAGCTCCTCAACCTCTTTCCCGCTCCCACTTTGCCGGGCCTCTATAACAATTACGCGTCATCCCCCATTTCGAGTCAAACAGCGGATAGTTTCGACGCGCGCGTTGACCAGAACTTCAGCGATCGCGATCAGATGTTCGTCCGCATGAGCTATACCCGCAACCCGCGCTTCATCCCCGGCCCCTTCCCGGGCCTCGCGGACGGGGGAAGTTTCAACATGGGCGATCAAACGGTGGGAACTCGTAACGTCGCTTTGAGCGAAACCCACTCTTTCTCTCCCACCACGATCAACTCCTTCCGCCTCAGTTTTGGCAGGGTACACACGCTCTATGCTCCTGTGGAAGCAAATACGTTGGGTATCCCAGCACAATACGGTATTGAGGGCATCCCCCAGGTGGCGACGAACGGCGGTCTGCCGCAATTCTCGCTGGGCGGTCTCAGTCCGTTTGGGCAGAGCACCTATACTCCGATCAACGAATGGGATAATACCTGGGACTTGGCCGACAGTGTGACCAAAGTTCACAAGTCGCATACTCTGAAGGCAGGGTTCGAAGGAATGTTTCTGCGCTTCGACACCTGGCAACCGGCTCTTCCGCGTGGCGACGATGATTTTGGCGGTGTCTATACCTCCATCCCAGGACAAAACGTGAATAACAGCGGCGCTGCTCAATTTGTGCTCACACCTATCGCCGCAACCGTTCCGGGTGGGATTGACTACAATGGCGGACCTGATTCCGTCGGCATTACCCGCATTTCCGTAACCGACGCCCGCCGCAAGTATTTTGGACTATACGTTCAGGACGATTGGAAAGTGACTCACAGGCTGACGGTGAACCTTGGTGTCCGCTGGGAGTACTTCCCGCCCATCTATGAAGGACATGATGCTCAAAGCAACTTTATTGAGGGAACGCCGTTCGTTAATGCCGCTTACCTCATTCCGCAGTCGAGGTCGAACCAAAGCGATCCCAACAACGCGCTTTCGTCGTCCTTCACTTCGCTGCTGCAACAAGATGGAATAAGCCTCAAATACGTGAGCAACCGGGGCTTGTACAATGCGCAAAAAGGCAACTTCGCACCGCGCATCGGCTTTGCCTATCGCGCTACGGACAAGTTGGTTGTGCGCGGCGGGTACGCCATCTCTTACAACGGCCTCGAGGGAACGGGCTACTGCTGTGCTTTAGGGGCTACTTATCCCTTCGCGTTCTCACTCGGTTACTCCAACTTCAGCAACCATTCTCCGATTGTGTTCCCAGACGGGCAGAACGCAACTCTGGAAACCGCTTACTCCAACGTAACTTTGGTTTCCGCCAATGTTGAGGGGAACGGAGTGGGCCTTAAAGGGATCGAGGAAAACCTGCCGACCGCCTATGTCCAAAGCACCAACCTTACCTTGCAGTACCAGTTGGCGGTGAAAACCACGTTCCAGGTAGGATACGTGGGGACGTTCGGCCGGCATATCATCGGGCTCGCGGGGAATGCTAACACGACCCATGAACTGCTGGTTCCCTCGGAAAACACCCAACCGTTCTTGGAATATCCCGACATGGCTCCTGGGGGGTCGATCCAGGAGGGTTGGGGAAGCATGTACTACAACGGGTTACAAACGTCCCTGGAACGTCAATTCAGCAACGGCTTGACCTTCCTGACCAATTACACCTGGTCCAAATGCCGGACCGACGCAGCGGACCAACTTAATGGTACATCGGTGGGTTATCGTGCGTCGGGCTTGGGACCCTCAATTGATTATGGACCGTGCGATTCGGACATCCGCCAGGTCTTCCACTTCAGCGGCGGATACGACCTACCCTTTGGGAATGGGAGGCACTTCCTGTCCAGTGCGCGAGGCCCCGTCAATCAAGTGGTTGGCGGGTGGCGCGTAAACGGGATCCTGACCCTCCAGGATGGGCAACCGTTCACGATCGGCTGCGATATCGCTACTTCGGCCAATATGGGCTGCAATGCCCTCAAAGTGCCGGGGCAGAATGTGATCGGCGGATCGCACAATGTCATGCAGTGGATGAACCCGGCGGCTTTCACCAATCCTTCGGTCGTGGCGGCCGACGGCCAGACTGATTTGGCTCCCCTGGGTGGGTCAAACGGCCAAGTTGTCGGTCCGGGCTATCACAGGTTGGATTTCTCCCTCTTTAAGGAATTTCAGACCACCGAGAAAACACATCTGGAGTTCCGGGCAGAATTCTTTAACCTGACAAATCATCCGAATTTCTCCACTCCTGAGGGACCCACGGGTGGAACGGCGGTTGTGAGTGCCCCGGGCGCGCTGGATTTCAAGAGCGTCAATTTCGGCAGGATCACAGCTACTCGTGACACCCCCAACGACCCCAGAGAAATCCAGTTCGGATTGAAGTTCTACTGGTAGATCGGAGTTACAATCCAGCCTTTGCGATGGGGGCGTTTTTATCTCCGCAGGTAGACGCCCCTGTAGCACTACGAGCCAACTTCTTCACGTGTGGCGAAGAGAAGATTCACCGCAGAGTGATCAGAGATCACAGAGAAGAACTCTTCTTCTTCCGCGCGTGAGGATTACGGTTCGTTAGTTTTCAATCCTTAGTTTCTGCCTGCATTTCTCTGCGGTCTCATGTGAATCTGTGGTGAAATTTTTTCCGGCTGTCAATGTCTCAAAAATCGTGTACCCTCTCCGAGGCCGGAGCGAAACGTGAAAATCAGCAGCGTAAAGGTATGGCTTGTCGAGGGAGTGAAGTACAACTGGACTCTCCTCAAGGTTTACACCGATGAAGGAATTACGGGCATCGGCGAAGCGACCAACTGGCCGGGCAGCCCTCTCGTCTTCGAAGCGTGTAAGCATATTGGCAAAATGATTGTTGGCGAAGACGCTAGCCGCATCGATTATCTCTGGACCAAAATCTACCGGGACTTGCATTGGATGGGGCAAGCGGGCCCGGTGCTTGACGCGATCAGCGGCATTGACATTGCGCTCTGGGATATCGCCGGTAAAAGGGCGGGAATGCCGGTCTACAAGCTCCTGGGCGGGGCCTACCGTACCAGGATCCCCCTTTACGCCAACTACTGGTTCATCTCGAATGATGGGAGCCCGGAAGAGTACGCGCGCCAAGCCATAATCATGAAGGCCAAGGGATTCTCCGCCTGCAAGCTCGACCCCTTTGCGCACACCAATTACCTTTACGGAAGCGACCTTTCAGAAAACCTGGGACTGACCGAGGCGGGAAAGCAATTGGCCATGGACCGCTTGGTGGCTGTCCAGGAGGCTGTGGGTTCAGCCTTTCCCATCGCCATTGAAACCCACGCCATGTTGAATGCACCGACGGCCGTCGAGATGGCTCGTCGGATCGAGAAGGCCAAAATCAACTGCATGTGGTACGAAGAGCCGGCCGGACCGGAGTTTCCGGACGCGATCGCGGAAATCAAAAGGCAGATTTCGCTGCCGGTTTGCGTGGGTGAGCGGCTCCATAGCCGTTTTATGTGCCTCCCCATCCTGGAGCGTCGCGCTGCCGACATCCTGATGCCGGACATTACCCGCTGCGGAGGAATCAGCGAACTGCGCAAAATCGCGAACCTGTGCGAGTGCTTCAATGTGCCCGTCGCTCCCCACAATCCCAACGGGCCAATTTCCACCATCGCCTCTGCGCACGTCATGGCTTCGGTGCCGAATTTCTATTTGCAGGAATTCATCGCCACCGACGTAGCTTGGCGAGACGAGGTTCTCGACAAACCCCTTGCGATCCGCGAGGGAGCCTTCCATCTGACCGATGCCCCCGGACTGGGGTATGATCTGGCGGAGGAGCAACTGGAGCGGCACCCCGGCGTCGTCACCCCTCGCCCCGGATTCTATATTTGAAACGGCAATATGCATCTTACCTTCGTTGATTATTTCCTAGTCGTTATCTATTTCGGCTTTGTGTTGGGAATCGGTCTGGCGCTGCGCAGCCGGATGAAGACCAGCGAGGATTTTTTCCTCTCCGGCCGCTCCATTCCGGCGTGGATAACGGGCCTGGCGTTTATGTCGGCGAACCTCGGCGCGCTGGAAGTGATGGGGCAGGCCGCCAGCGCCGCCAAGTACGGCATGATCGTCAACAACTTCTATTGGCTGGCCATTCCCGCCATGTGCTTTGTCGGCGTTTTCATGATGCCTTTTTACTATGGCAGCAAGGCCCGCAGCGTGCCGGAGTACCTCCGCTTCCGTTATGACGAAAAGACCCGCACCCTGAACGCCTGCTCGTTTGCCCTGATGACCTTGCTGGTCTCCGGCATCGATCTCTACGCCATGGCCCTGCTGTTTCAGCGGATGTTGAACTGGCCTTTTCTGCTGAGCGTGCTGATTGCCGCCGTCGTAGTGATGGGTTACATTCTGTTGGGCGGATTGACCTCTTCCATCTACAACGAAGTCTTACAATTCTTCCTCATTGTTTTTGGGTTCCTCCCGCTGGCGTTTTTGGGCTTAAAGGCCGTCGGCGGGTTTCACGGACTCATGCAGAAGTTGCCCAGTCCCAGCTATGCGCACACCTGGGCCAACGTCTGGCATGCCGATCAGAATCCCATGGGGGTTAATGGCTTCGGAATGATCTTTGGGCTGGGGTTTGTTCTGGCGTTTGGATACTGGTGCACGGATTTTCTGGTGGTGCAAAGGGCCTTGGCCGCCAAGGACATGTCCGCTGCGCAACGCACTCCCATGATTGCTGCCATTCCCAAGATGTTCTTCCCCCTGCTGGTTATTCTTCCGGGTCTGGTCGCCATCTCTCTCGATCCGAACCTTGATAAGTTTCTGAATGGGCGATACGACAACGCGCTGCCCGCGATGATTGCGCGGTTCTATCCTTCCGGTCTGATGGGCATCGGCCTCACCGCGTTGGTGGCCAGCTTCATGTCGGGCATGGCGGGGAACGTCACCGCCTTCAATACGGTCTGGACGTACGATATTTACCAGACCCACATCAATCCGGGGAAAGCCGACCACCACTATCTGCTGATGGGCCGTATCGCCACGGTTTTTGCCGTCGCGGTGGGCGTGGGGACGGCGTTCATTGTCTTGAGGTTTAACAACCTCATGGATTATCTTCAGCTCTTGTTCTCATTTTTCAATGCGCCTTTGTTTGCCACATTCTTGTTAGGTATGTTCTGGAAGAGAACCACCGCTCACGGTGCGTTTTGGGGGTTGTTGACGGGGATGCTCGGGGGGTTAGCGCACTACTTACTTTACAGCCGTGGAATCCTTCACTACCGCAGCCCCATGGCAGCCAATTTTCATTTGGCCATTTTTGCCTGGTCCACCTGCTTTGTCGTCACCCTGGTTGTGAGTTTCTTCACCCCCGCCAAAAGGGACCAAGACCTTGTGGGGCTCGTCTATCAACTGACGCCCGTCGCGCACCATCAGCAATTGCCGTGGTACGAGCGGCCCGGCGTTTGGGCCTTTGGGGTATTAGGAATGGTCATTATTCTCAATATCGTTTTCTGGTAGGAGTTCGCGAAGGATTAGGTGGCACAGGCACTCTTGCCTGCGTAGGGAGTTTCTGCATTTTGGCGGTGACGCAGTCGTCGGTACGCACGTAGCGCATTGTCATCCAGAGCCCGGTTTTTGGGCGAAGGACCCCGGTAGTTCACCGGATTGCGTGAGCAGAGCGAACTACGGGGGTTCTTCGCCCAAAGTGCGGGCTCAGAATGACAGTGTTGTGCGATAGTGAACTTAAACCACCGGCACATCGAGCTCTCATGATCGGCAAAGACTAAAAGAAGAACGCCCATGCCCCCAACCCTGTCATCCTGAGCCGCGATGTTTTTTATCGGGGCGAAGGACCTCGGTAGTTCCCAGGGTACCGTGAGCAATGCGAACTACGGGGGTTCTTCGCCCAAAGTGCGGGCTCAGGATGACAGGGTGAATGGTTGACGCGAGAAGGGAAGGTTCGTCTATTCGGAATGTATAAACCCCAGGGCACGCGCACCCTTGCTTGTGCCTTCCGCCGGACCTAAAAATCTAGAAACTCGCGGCACGGGGGGCAGAAGGTGTGAAAGAATCGGATTGTGCCGCTGACTCGTGGGGGCAACCCTCGCGGTTGCCCTAGGGTGGCGACTCGGGCTGCCCCTACCACTGATGTCTCCAGACCTTCGCACACCCGCGCCGCAACGGAGAATAGCCATCATGGATCGACGAAAGTTCGTAAAGACTTTGGGAACCTCAGCAATTCCGTCAACGTGGATTCTCGCCAGCGACGAGATTATGGGAAGGATGAATCGCACCTCTCTTTCCGAAGCGGAGAAGTCTGCCCCTCAGGGCGTTTCGCAGGCCAGCGACATTTGGCCCCGGCCGACGCTGGTCCCTCTACCAACGGAGGTGGCGGGCGCCTCTCAACCGATCACAGGCTTGGACGGAACCTGGAAGGTCACGACCACCCCACCGGCGGAGTTTTGGGCGAATGGCGTTGATCCTTTCGGCTGGACCGATATCACCGTCCCCGGCGAGCTAACGGCGCAGGGAATCGAGTTTGCACGGGACAACGAGTTTGCCTATAAGCGCGCCGTGACGATTCCCTCCGAGGCCACAGGCAAGATCGTTTTGCTGAGATTCGACGGCGTCTACAGCTATGCGCGAGTGTGGGTGAACGGGAAGTACCTAAGGGAACATCATGGCGGATTCACCTCCTGGGACTGCAATATTACCGAACATGTCACGCCCGGCCAAACCGCGTGGATCACCGTGGGAGTCACCGACCGCGCCGACGACATTTCCTACGCCAGCAACTACGCCAAGCACTATATCGGCGGAATCCTGCGCAGCGTGAAGCTGATAATTCTGCCCGCCGTGCATCTTACCCGGTTGCACGCCGAGACCGATTTCGATTCCGCCTTCAAGGATGCCCGCCTGAGGGTTATGGCGAGCGCGGCGACTGGCGGCGCCCAGGGCGTCAAGCTGAACCTGCATTTGACGGCCCCTGACGGGAAGGACGTGCCTTTAAGTCCGAATTCGATCGTGCTTCTCCATGACAAGACGGAAGCATGCGTTGACATCCCGGTCATGTTGCCCATGAAATGGGACGCTGAACATCCGAACCTCTACACGCTCGGAGCAGAACTGATCGTTCATAAGACCACCGTGGAGAAGTTAGAGAAAAAGATCGGATTCCGGAAGGTGGAGCGGAGGAGGAACAGACTTTATGTCAATGGCGACGCCGTCAAGCTGCGCGGCGTGTGCAGGCATGATACGCACCCTTTGGGAGGGCGCGTGACCACTTTGGAACACGTGGAAAGGGACGCGGTTCTCCTGCGCGACGCGAACGTCAATTTCGTAAGAACTTCGCATTACCCCCCGACGGAAAGTTTTCTCGAAGCCTGCGACCGTTATGGAATTTACGTGGAAGAAGAGTCCGCCGTGTGCTTCGTGCAGCAGCAATGGTCGGTCACCGGCGGCGGAACGGAGTCGGATCCCGAGTTCACCTCGCGCTACATGAACCAGTTCACGGAGATGATCGAGAGGGATAGAAGCCATCCCTGCGTCATCTTCTGGTCGTTGGGCAACGAGAGTGCCTGGGGATCGAACTTCCAAAAAGAACACGATTATGCCAAGCGGGAAGACACCACGCGGCCCGTTATTTTCAGCTATCCCCTCACGGTTCCGAAGGGCACGGATTGCTACGACCTCTACAGCGAGCACTACCCCAACGTGGACGGAGATTTGACGAGCAAGGATCTTCCCAAACTCAACGACGAGTACGCGCACATTTCCTGCTACAACCATGAAACCCTGATGCGCGCCCCGGGCGTCCGAAACTTTTATGGGCACAGCATAAAGCGGTTCTGGGAGAACTGTTATACCGCGGACGGCTGCCTGGGTGGGGCGATCTGGGCGGGTTTCGACGAAGTCTTCCTGCTGCCAGGTGGGCCGGTGGGTTATGGCGAGTGGGGAATCGTGGACGGCTGGCGCCGGCCCAAACCGGAGCTTTGGCTTACCAAGAAAGCGTACTCGCCGGTGCGTATCCCTGATGATGACGTCGCGAGCGTGCCCAGCCCTGGCAACCCTCTCGCGATTCCCATCAAGAATTGGTTCAATCACACCCATCTGGGTGAACTCAAAATCCTTTGGGCAGTAGGGAGAGATTCCGGGGATGTCAGCGGCGTGGACCTTGCTCCCGGAGCGGAAGGCTCAATCATTGTTCCTGGCCGGGATTGGCACGCGGGAGAAATTCTGAATCTTAAGTTCATCCGCGCCGGAGGAATTGTTGTTGACGAGTTCAACCTCCGAATCGGAAAGCACGTAGCCCGCTTAGCTGTTCAGAAAGGCCCGGCGCCGAGAATATCGGAAGACGCGCGATCTCTGACGGTGCAGGGTTCGGAGTTCACCGTAGTTTTTGACAAGGCATCAGGACTCATCGTCGAGGGGACATTCCGCGGTAAGCGGATTATTGAAAGTGGACCCATCTTGAACCTCGGATCGTATCCGTTGCCTCCCTGGTGGTTGACCGGCATGAGTCATTCGACGACCTCCCATGCAGCGGTTATCAGAACGGCCGGGGCGTACATGGATCGCCAGGGTGGCGGCGATATTCTGGGGGTGGAGTTTGAAATCAGCATCGACGGCCAAGGCGCGATGACCACGCAGTACGCGCTTCGCGGTCAACCGAAGGGCATAAGCGAGGTGGGAATCGCCTTCACGTTGTCCAGCGCAATTGACCGGCTCACTTGGGATCGAAAAGGCTTGTGGTCGGCCTATCCTTCCGATCACATTGGCCGCCCCCAGGGAACGGCTATGAAGGATCCGACTGGCCCGGCAGAGGCTTACCGCAGCGAGCCGAAAGGACCATGGTCGCAAGACTCGAAGGATTTCTTCCTTTACGGGCCCAACGACCCAGGCGGCCGTGGCACCAATGACTTCCGCAGCCTCAAGGAGAATATCTGGCAGGCCTCATGCATCCTGGGAGGAACGGATTTGCGTGTGAGGGCAGAGTCAGATGGTATGGCTGCTGTGCGCGCGGAAGTCTTGCAAGATGGCAAGGTCCGATTTCACATCGACAATCTATGGGGTTACCCGGACTTGGAATGGGGGAACTACGCTCCGCCCGTCACCGTTGAACGGGGATACAAGAACAGCGTCCGCCTGCGCCTGACGGATACCGACGCGGAGTAATGCGATTGGGTGCCGCGAGAGTCGCTCCTCTCTCGACCCATTCGCGAGTGGAAGGCGAATTGCACAGCAGTCTGCGGGGTGATTGTGTGGACGCGAGTAAACGAGCATTTCTACAGGCTCTTGGCGCCATGGTGGTCGGGAAATACGCCTCCGCGCACCTTTTAGGCTCACCCGCCGCACCCAAGACTCGACCCAGCCAGCGTCTGATCATCGTCATCACCGGGGGTATGCGCCGGCAGGAGACCTTCTCGGATCGTGGACAGTCCAACATTCCCCACCTTTCTGGGCATCTCTTGGCCAACGGACTTTTTTACTCCCATGTCTGGAATGATGGCGTCACCTCTCACTTCAACTCGATTTCGTCCATTTTGACCGGAAACTGGCAACGGGTCGATGACTGGGGGAACAGCCCGCCTGCCAGTCCCACGCTGTTCGAGTACGTCCGTCGCCAAGCCGGTTTGCCGGCGAGCGAAGTTTGGATGGTGGCGAGCAACAAGGCTCTGACCAGCCAGATCGGCGCCAGCAATATGGGAACCTACGGCGCCCCCTATGGGGCCAACGTGGTTTTTCCCAAAGTCCTGCTGCTTACGGCCGTGGAAGAAGCCATTCAGACGGGCCATCAAAGCAGATTGGCGGAACGGGATAAGGTGCAGGGCGAAATCGAGTCCGTCATGCAAAGCAGCGACTATGAGGGCCTTGGTTGGAGCGTGTCGGGCGGGGCGCAAGGGCTTGACCGCAAGTTGGAAGCTTCCGTGCAGAGCGCCATCCAGCAATTTGTCCACACCAACGCGGCTACGACGGGGGACCAGCTCACTTATTTCGTCGCCGTCGAAATCATGCGCCGATATGCTCCCAGCCTGCTGGTGGTTAATTTCTCCGATGTCGAGGTGGCGCACTTCGGGTCGTACTCGATGCACTTGGCGGGAATACGAAACGCCGACCGCTTGATTTACGAATTATGGCAGGAGGTTGGCGCCAATCCGGAGTACCGGGACCAAACCCTGATGGTGGTCGTCCCGGAGTTTGGGCGGGACCCCGATGGGTCGAACACCAACGGGTTTTTCAATCACCGCTCGAATGACGAATCGTGCCGGCGCATCTGGACGATGTGCCTGGGCAAGCCCATCGCCCGTCCGCAGGCGATCGACCGGCCCGTGCGGCAGGTGGACCTGTGTCCGTCCCTGGCCCAGTGGCTAGGATGCAAGGCTACAGAGTCCACGGGCGGGGCTCTGCCGGAGATTGCCGCTTGAGCCGCTCCGGCCGCGTCCCTGCGCTCGTGCCAGCACGCTCTCGGCGATCCTGCGCGAAGCGCTTTGGACTGCGGCCGCGAAGCTGCCGCTTTCCGCCTGAGGTCCATACGGGAATCGTGCGAGCGCCCAGGCAAGAGAAGCGCCAGCCGCCGCTTTCCGCCCGAGGTTCAAATGGATGTTCAAGAGAAACTCTCCCCGGTCATCAGCGCCGCCCAGGAGCATAATCTCGTCCCCAGGCTTCCCCGGACGTTCCAACCTTACATCAATCAGGAGATTCAGCGCTGGCCCTTCAAGTTTCCCTATGAGCGAACCTATTTGGAACGCGTGATAGGCTATCTTGACGGGCTTTCACCGGATCAATTCGCCGCGCTCTTCCAGGGTGTCCTGCAAGTCGAAGCCAAGATGGAACTCAACTCCCATTCCTTCTCCGCCCAGGAACAGACGATTGAGGGAGCTGCGGTTCTGGCCCGCTCGCCTTACTACCTTGCCTGGCGAGAGGAGGTCAACAAAGTCTTCGACCGGATCCATGCGTCGGCCCTGGCGGAAGAGCAGGCGCGTATGGCCGCGGTCGCCCGCTTGCTCCTGCTGGTATTCCCCAAAGATCTCCCGCTTGATCCGCACGCGCTCGCCGGCAACTGGCCGGAAGCGCAGGTCAAGAAACTGGATTGGGAAGCTGGTGCGGGTGCCGGGGCATCGCTCCTCGAAGCTGTCTTGAGGGGCCGGCCGCAGCCCGATGGAAAACGCGGCGCGGGTTTCCTGGAAGAGTTTGCCGCCCGCACGGAGCGCGCGCTTGGCGATGTTTGGCTCATTGAATCGGGAACCGCGCTGAGGGATCTTCTGCCGGGTCTCGAAACCGGCTCCGAGGGTTCAGCGCGTGCGATTCTGCTGAGCTTCGAGCGGCTGCAAGCATTTCGGGAAGGGTTTTTGGACCAGATCAAATCCATGCGCAAAGCCCTTGCGGACGCTGACCGGATTATGGACCGCCTTCGCGCTGTGGACGTAACGCGCTGGTGCCCCGCGGAGATTAAGGGTTCCCCGGTCATCCGGGAGTTTGTGCGTTCGCTCTTCCTGAGCAGCAACGGCTCGCAGCTCTTCAGCAACGCTTTTCTGGAATGGGGGACAACGCAGGCGGTGGCCCACGCCCGGCCGGTGGTGGTGCTGGGGGAATTCGGCCTGCGCATGAAACCCAAGCCCTTTACCAGCGTGGCGATCTTTGAGGACCCGGCGACGGCGAATCCCATGCCCTCGGTGCCTGACCCGGAAGGCAGCGCCGTGGATGCCGGCATGTTGGCTTATTACACGTGGCTCGAAATGCGGAGGTACCCTGAATGCCGCCGCACGGCATGCGTGTGCCTGTTTGAGAACGCCCCTCACATCCTGGTGGCGGGCGCTGAGGACTTTGCTCTCTGGAAAGAAGCGGAGCCTATCTCCCCCGACCGGCTCGCCTCCGTTTTGCGCTCCTGGCTGGGCTGATCTTCCTCGCTGCCTTCCCGCTAAATCCTGTTGAATGAACGTTCAGGAAGAATTTCACCACGGAGGCACGAAGATCGCAGAGAAGAACTTTTCTTCCGATCTGCTGAGGTTTCCCACCCGACCGGGTCCAGGAACATCCCACCGTGGGCCAGAGATGCGGTAACTTAACGTCAAGCGATATAGGCGAGCGCTCAGCCCCCATTGTTCCAGAAGGGCGTTTCTTTATCGAAAGCGCGCCGCAGACGTTTCTTCTGCCCCTTCATGGGTTGTCAAAGGATGACGCAATGGCCAAGCTATCCGATCTGAAATTGCAGTATCGAATCTTCATGGGGACCTACCGGTATCGCCAGTTTGATTGGCGTCCTGGCGCGGTACTGGCGAAGCCGCTCTCCCAATCACGAATTGCCGCGATGACCACCGCAGCTTTTTTCCGTCCCGAGCAAGCGGCATTCGATCGGTCGATTCGGGGCGGCGATTATTCGTTCCGTGAGATTCCGCTCGAAACCAATCTGCATACGTTGCAGATCGCTCACAAAAGCGATGCCTTTGATCACTCTGGTATTGAGAGGGATAAGAACCTGGCGTTCCCGCTCGATCGATTGCGGGAATTGGAGGCCGAGGGCCGTATCGGGCGGGTGGCGCTGCGCCACTACAGCTTCATGGGCTCGATCTCGGCTCCCGCGCGATTGGTAAGCAGTACGGCCCCTGAGGTTGCGCGCCGGTTGGCGGAGGATGCCGTCGATGGCGTTTTGCTGACACCGATTTGACCGCTCTGCCATCAGTCCGTCGGGCTGATTCAAAGTGTGATCGAGAAGTCGGGTATACCCACCGTTTCGATCAGCTTGCTGCGCGAGGTAACAGTGCAAGTCCGGCCGCCTCGTGCGCTCGCAGTAGATCGGCCGCTGGGATTTCCGTTGGGCGCGCCGCACGACATTGACCTCCAAAAGCGTATCGTGATGACGGCTCTGGAACTTCTCCGGCATCCCGTTCGGGAGCCACTCCTCGTCGAGTTTGCAGAGGCAATAGGCAATTGAAGGGGGCATGACGAGACCCCTCATCCGGCCTCGTACCTCAGCCACCTTCTCCCCACGGGAGAAGGAAAGCCCTCGGCCGGGGCGCCCGCGCCCCGTGGTGATGTTTTCCCTCTCCCAGGGGAGAGGGTGGACCGCGCCGCACGCCTTTACCAGTGGGCGCGGGACGGGTGAGGGGTTACCTTCCGTGGTTAGCCAAACACTCTTCCCGGACTTGTCAAACTACGACCGCATCCCCGGCAGGGCCGGGGGCTGCAGTTTCTACATTTCGAACGTGCCAACGGAAATCTCAGCCCTCGCCCCTTGGGGGAGAGGGTGGCTCGCATCCGGCGCTTTCACCAGCCGGGGCGAGACGGGTGAGGGGGTCCACATACAAACGTGCTGGACCCAGCACCCTTGGGAGAGGCCACACCAGGGTTTCTACACACGGTCCCTGGGCATGTCTGCGGCAAAACCGCAGTGCATTTAGCCTCAACGGGCGAAGTCCCACGCGGCTCGTTCCGTTTCCGGCGGCAAGCTTGGTAGCCAGGGACAGTACCTTTCTAATCGCGGCTAGCACTCGCGGGCTTTATCAACCTGCCCAACCCTGCGTGCGAGAGAGCACGTCCTACGATACAGATGGAGAGGATTCAACGTTTCGACCCCCTCACCCGACTCGCCCCGGCTGACGACAACGCCGGATGCGAGTCACCCTCTCCCCCAAGGGGGCGAGGGAAGGGAATTCACGTTTCACATCGTTTCTCCGTTCAACGTTGCCGCTGCAGAAATGTAGAAACTCCAGTCCCCGGCAGAGCCGGGGGACCTCCCAACGGATTAGCTTACGAGTTGTGCGAGCACTTCGCAGGTCTTGGGGCTAAGGATTCTACCGGTGGCGATCAATGCTCGCAGCCTGGCCAAGTCCTCCGGCCGGTCCACATCGAACCAGGGCTCAAGAACCTGTACGGTCAATCCGGCTCTTTGGAGATTCGCCAGTGTCCACGTGAACGTATCACTCTCGCTCCACAAGATTCCTTCGAACACCCCGGAAGGGCAGCGACGCAGTCCAAGCAGATAGAATCCGCCGTCTTCGCACGGTCCAACGACGGCATCCACCTTCTGTAACGCCGAACGGGCCTGTTCAAGAAAAGTTGGAGGAAGTCCCGGACTATCCGCTCCGATCGCTATAGCGATAGAGGAACCCGCGAGAGCGCGGCGAAAAATCCGCTCCAGGCGAACCCCCAGGTTCCCTTCACCCTGAAGCCATATCTCGCCGGGGCTGGAAACAATGGATGAATCAAGATATTCCGTGGTTGCAATCACGGTTTTTGCCCAGGGCAAAGAAGCCATGGACTCTAGGGTGTCCTGGAGAAATGCCGTGGCGAGCGCGGTGGCCCCATCGCTTCCCAGTGCCGGAATCAGGCGCGTCTTTACGTTTCCCGGTCTGGGAGCCTTCGCGAAGATGCAAATACAGCCCTGCGTGTTCATGCTACTGTAGTGCGCCACACGGATCGCAACTTGTAGCGCCGCCCTTTAGGGCGGCATGCCGGGCTAAAGAGGCTGCGGAAAAACCCTGGATAGGCGGCGTAGCGGCGACTTTACGTCGCCATAACATCAATCCCTGCAACGTGCGAATGGCGCGGTGAACCTGCCGCTACACGTTTTTCCGCAGCCTCTAAAGCCCGGCGCTACATCCGTTCCCGTCGCTGCCAGATGTAACCGGAGTTCGTAGCGCGGACCGCCGTCTTTGCGGTCCGCGTCTTTTCGCTCGCCATGATGTTACAAACGGTTGTAGTGTAGCGCCGTGTCAAAGTTGCGGCGTCCTTTTCCCCGATATTTCTTCATCACCGTGCGCCTGCCTCCTCGGCGCACAACGAGTGTAGCGCGGACCTGTTTTGTAGGTCCGCGGTTCTTCCGCCCATGACAACGAAAAGCCGCGGACCACAAGAACAGGTCCGCGCTACCTAGCTGTTGGCCCGCTCCTTCAACCGAGCCCGCGCTTTGCACCGTTTCTATTTGACGGCCTGGGCTTTTCTCCCCGACCACCGGCAGCACCGCAGTGCCCGGAGACGCTTTCTGGGGGACTTGGGGACTGGCACGCGTGTCCGTATTTGTGCATCTTCGTGCTCCCCGGTTGCTTGCTATGGCGCGGTTTGTCGGGTACCATGGACCCATGAGCAAGACGATCGAGACGACCTATCGGAACGGGTGTATCGAACTTCCCGATGACGTGCATCTGGCTGAGGACACTCGCGTCACCGTCATTCTTCCCGACAACGCGATGCCGAAAGCGAGCCCTGACTCTGCTTACAGTATTCCCGACCTCGCCAGTGATATCGGGCCGGAGGACCTGGCTCGGAATCTCGAACATTATCTGTACGGCCAGTCCAAACAATCATGAGTTCGTCTCCTAGCGGCCTCACTTTTGTTGACGCCTCCGGCTGGATCGCATTGGTGAATCGAAACGACGGCCTGCATCAGCAAGCCGCGCGGCTTTTCCAGCAAAGGCTCGATGAGGGTAGAGGATTCGTGACTTCCTCGGTCGTTCTGCTGGAAGTAGGCAATTGGCTTTCTCCCGTTCCCCTCCGCCCATTGGCGAGCCGTCTGTTGGAGCGCATCGTCCACTCCCAGCGCATCGAGGTTGTCGAGTTGACTTCCGAGTTGTGCAGAAAAGGCTGGCAGCTTTACGGTCAGCGTGCGGATAAAGGGTGGGGAGCAATCGACTGCATCAGCTTCATCATCATGCAAGAGCGCAACCTCCTGGAAGCGCTCACCGGCGACCGCCACTTTCAGCAAGCCGGCTTTAGCGCTCTGCTTTAGCCACAAGCAGGTAGCGAGGGGGTGCGCCCCCTTCAGCGCTTCTCCGCGAGGCTGGCGTAGACACGCAGCTTAGTGTCTGCGTTTCTCGTAATCCCGAACTGGATAA
>JBKQVI010000481.1:0-4877 GCA_052139985.1 Terriglobia bacterium | reverse complement strand
CTTCACGGCATACCTCGCGACACACCGCGCAAAACTCGGGGCCGAGTGGATCGCTACTCCTTCCTCGTAAGGATTTTTCATCCCCTGCTTCCTGCCGGTTTATCCCGGCGCTTTCCGGTCCGCGTCTTGATAGTGCGCGCGCGCAAGACCCCCGACCCCGAAGAGATCGTGCTGACCTTCTGAGGGTGGATGCAACCAAAGTGACATTCTCCGCGTTCTCCTTACCTCTAAAACCCAACGCTACGACATACCGGCCGATGTAATTCAGGGAGTCCAGCGATGAACCAACTCAAACGAAGGAATTTCTGGGGACTTTGGCAACCGCCTCATTCCTTTCAATCCAGTCCCGCTGCTCCCTGCCTGAGCGCGCTAGCGGATGCGGCGGCACAGATCGCCGCCGGGAATTGCTGGCAAGAAAGGGAGCGGGTCATCGGGTCCCTCCCCAAGCGGAAATCGGGCGGATGATCCTGACCCGCCGCTCACGTGGGGGTTCGGGCGACATCGGTTTGATGCCCACCGGCACGGCTGAACCAGCAACACCGCAAAAGGCATTTGGAAGCACACGCGCCCGGTGGACTCCTTGGAGAGCCTCCGGAAGGATCGGCTGCACCGGCCATTCTCTGGGAGGCCACAATTCCCTGTTTTTCTCGGCATTTAACGGCTGCCTGTGGGGGGAGGGAAAAGGATCGGGGAGGGGAAAAAAGTCATTGACAAGCTCAATTATTTGATGCTACAAGCACGTCAGCACTGATAAAAGTGAATTAATGGTGGTCGTTGGGTGGTGGTATCGGGCTTTGATACTTCAGAATACTAAGGAGGATTAACAATGAAAACCCAAATTCGGCCTACTACGATGGGCGGTGTGTATCCGCCAATTAAATCCGGCCTCGTGGTGTTGGCTGCCGCATTGGTATGGATCACCTGTGCCCTAACCCTCTGGGCCGACATTACCGGGAGCATCTCCGGGACGGTAACTGACTCGTCAGGTAGCGTGATTCCCAACGCTGCCGTGGTGGCTCTCAACACCGAGACGGGCATCAAGCACACAACACAGACCAACGCGCAAGGATTCTACTCGTTGCCGATTCTCCCCGTGGGCCATTACGACGTGACCATTGAAGTCAAGGGATTCAAGGAGTACCGGCAGACCGGCCTGGTTTTGGACGTCAACACGGCGCTACGGGTTGACGCGGCGATGGAAGTGGGCGCCATAACGCAGGAAGTCAACGTTTCCGCCGCCGCCCAACACGTCGAGACGAGCAGCACGCAGATGGGCGAGGTGGTGGGCGACAACAAGATAGAGACGGTTCCCTTAAACGGGCGCAGTTACACCGACCTGCTGGCTCTGCAACCGGGTGTAGTTCCTGTTTCGGCGGGCACTTATGGCGGCACTCCGGTCTCGGGGAGTTTGGATAACGGGAACCTCTCGGTGAGCGGGCAGCGGGAATCGGCCAACGGGTTCATGCTGAACGGCGGCAACGTCCAGGAAGGTTTATGGATGGGCACCGCCATTATCCCCAACCTTGACTCCATCGGGGAATTCCGCATCATCACCAACAACGCGGATGCGGAGTATGGGAATTACTCCGGCGGACTCGTCAATGCCATCACCAAATCCGGCACCAACCAGTTCCATGGAGATGCCTTTGATTTCCTGCGCAATTCGGACATGGACTCGCGAAACTTTTACGACCCGGAACGCGGGACGTTGAAGCAGAACGAGTTCGGTGGCACTTTCGGCGGCCCCCTCAAGCGCGATCGTCTGTTCTTCTTCAGTGATTATCAGGGCCAGCGGCAAATAGTGGGGGTTTCCAGCGGTCAGGTGGCGGTTCCCTCGGCTGCCGAACGCGGCGGAGATTTTTCCGCTCTGGCAAGTTCCTTCGTTACCACCAACGCCAGCGGAAATACCGTTCCGACTACGGTCAATGGGGCCTACTGGGACGGTCTGCTCTCACAGAGCCTGGGTTACCCCGTCACCAACGGGGAGCCCTATTACACCCCCGGATGCAACAGTGCGAATTGTGTTTTCCCCGGTGCGATGATTCCCCAGTCGGTCTGGTCGCCGGTTGCTAAGGCCGATTTGAGTTACATCCCTGCGCCTAATGACGGCGCCTACTTTTCCACTTCGGCGTACGACCAAACGTTGCGCGATGACAAGTGGGGCTCCCGGATCGACGCCAATACCGGGATTGGCCTCCTTTCGGGCTACTATTTCTTTGACAACTATTCTCTGGTCAACCCTTATGGCGGAGCGAACGTACCGGGGTTCGCTTCCACCACGAACGGCCGGGCGCAGAATTTTAATCTCGGCCTGACCAAATCCTACGGCCCGAACAAGGTGAATGAGTTCCGCATCAACTACACGCGGGATGTGAATTTCGAGGGTAAGCCGTCCGGCGGAGTAGGTCCCAGCTTCGCCTCCCAGGGTTTCACCGTGGCCTCAGGTTCGGGATCGTCATTCAACGGGGGAATTATTCCCCTCGGGCTCAGCGGCGTGGTCCCCATGCAACTGGCGGAATTCAATATTGGCATGTCGCAATACGGAAATGCTCAGTTCGACAATACCTTTCAGATTCTGGATAATTTCTCGATTGTGAAGGGAACGCACACCTTGAAGTTCGGCGCCAACGGGCATTTCGACGAGGTCGATAACACTTCTATAGGCGCCTCAGTGTATACGGGCGGCTTTGACTTCAATGGGAGTGAAACCGGTATCGACTTTTCGGATTTCCTGATTGGAGCGCCGTATTTTTATGAGGGCGGGCCCGCCCTCCCCATCTTTACCCGCAGCAAGTATTTTGGTCTCTACGGGCAGGATAGCTGGCGCGCCAAACCGAACCTCACTCTGAACTACGGCCTGCGCTGGGATGTCAGCTCGCCGTGGTATGAGCAGCACAACGAATTTGAGACGCTCATACCGGGCGAGCAGTCGGTGGTTTTTCCCGGCGCGCCCACAGGCTGGGTCTTCCCCACAGATCCGGGCGTTCCTCGGACGATTGCCCCGACGCGCTACCACAATTTCGCCCCACGCCTCGGCTTGGCTTACGCCCCTAAAGCCTCCGATGGTTTCTTGGGTAAACTCGTGGGCGGACCGGGGAAGACCAGCATTCGGGCCTCCTTCGGTATTTTCTACACCGCCTACGAAGACGCCAATAACCTGAATGTGCAGGGAGATGCGCCCTACGGATTCTACTATTACAGTCCCTCGCCTCCGCTTCTTGCCACGCCCTTTATCGACCGCGGCACCGGCAACAACGAGGGCCCGCGCTTTGAGAACATCGGCTTTCCGCCGCTCAACACCGACGCGCGACATCCCGATAACAATGTGAACTGGGCCAACTTCCTGCCTATCTCGAGTTCGCCGGGCTTCTGGCACGAGAACGTCCTCCCTTATACCGAACACTGGAGTTTCTCCCTCCAGCGGGAGTTGAGTTCCAACACTCTGTTCAGCATCAGTTACGTCGGCAGCGAAGCGCACCACTTGGTCGGGGCGGAGGAGTCGAATCCAAGCAATCCTGCTCTGTGCCTCAGCTTGAGCCAATATGCTGGGGCTGTGGCCGGGATCCCCGGGGTGGTCCCCGGAACGCAGACCTGCGGACCGAACGCTGAAACGGGCCTCTTTTACCCCGCTGCCGGTGGGACCGTGAGCGTGCGACAACCGTTCGGACCTGATTTCGGCAGTAACGACTATGTGATGTCCCTCGCCAACTCCGCTTATAACGCCCTGGAAGTGACCATGCGGCATACCTCGGCAGCGGGGGAATTTCTGGCCGGTTACACTTACAGCAAGTCGCTCGACAACTCCTCGTCCAATGGAAATAATGGCGCGCCCACCGGTGGTGACATGGTCAACTTTATGAACCCGGACCTGAGCCGGGCGCTGTCCGCTTTCGACATGACTCACATTTTCGTGCTCAGCTACAGCTATCACGTCCCCTTCCAGAAGCTCTGGAAAGCCAACCGCTTGACCAATGGCTGGGTCATCACGGGCATTACGCGTTTCTCCAGCGGATTGCCTGTCAGCATGGAGGAGTACGACGACCGTTCGCTGCTCGGCACTACCAGTGCAGGGGGCGTGGGTGTACTCGATGTGCCGAACTACACCCCCGGAAACCTCAAGATCACCAATCCGCGCCTGGGTAACGCGAGCGCGGGCACTGATCCTTACTTCAACACTTCCTCATTCTCCGAGGAAAATCTCGGGCAACTCGGCGATGCCAACCATCGCTTTTTCCACGGTCCGGGGCTGAATAACTGGGATCTGGCCTTGATCAAAGATTTACGTTTGACCGAGTCGAAGCGACTGGAATTCCGAGGAGAGTTCTTCAACGTTTTACAATAAGGCTGTTGTTTTGCTCGTCTTTTGTGATATTTCTCTTAAACCACCTTATTGCATCTATTACGTAGTCGTTTTGCACGGGAATTCCCTGCCTTTTGTTTCCGCACATTATGCAGTATGTTGCAGGTGTTTTGGCAGGTATATTTTTGGGCATTTTATCATTCCACAGACAGCTCGATGAGCCTTCCGAAAGTAGACTTTATCTTCTGCTCCTCGATCACGTCGAATATATTCGATATGGTTATGTCGTCTATCCCTATCCTGCGAAATATGTTTGTTATGTCGTTTTGCTTGACGCCAAGCTTTTGGAGCTGCTCAGCAAGAGAGAGCACGTTTATGTGCTTGTAGGACTTATCTATCTGGATCACAAGCTCGTCTATATTCTTGTCGCTAACCCTGAAGCTTGAAAGTAGACGGCACTGCGGGAGAGTCCGTACTCGGGCCATATTTTTGTCTTCCGCGGCCGGCGCGGCGACAAGGTGAAAGTGCTGTGGCATTCCGGCGATGGAGTATGTCTATTCTGCAAACGATTGAGCGA
>JBKQVI010000480.1:0-14042 GCA_052139985.1 Terriglobia bacterium | reverse complement strand
ACCCCCCCCTACTCCCCTCAAATGGGCCTGCGCGAAGCGCTTTGAGCGCGGTAGCAGCAGCTACCGCTTTCCATCCGTGATTCATACGGCCATCCGGCAAGGCAGCGAAGAAAAGCGGTAGCTGCTGCTACCGCACTCAAAGCGGGCTTCGCCCGCAGTCAGCACCTCTGTTGGGTAGCACCGCCAGGCGAACAGCGTGCAGCAGACCTGCGGTTTTAGGTCCGCGGCTCGTCCTCAGTCGGCGAGGAAAAACCGCGGACCTACAGAACAGGTCCGCGCTACGCTCCTCGTCAAGTTGTCCGATTTACCGTTGGACCTTGCATTCAGAAGCGGTCGGGTGTAACTTGCCGGGCGGCCGGAGAATGAAAACGGAAGCTCCGGTTGAAAGAATGCCCCGGCGGGGGTGCTGCGTAGCAGATTGCTGAGAAACTTGTACCGGCGGCTTTGCGCTGCCGTCGCCGCTTTGAGAGCGCGTGCGTTATAGCGATCGGAAGGCATTCCTACTTCGTCCGGCCTGTCTTTCCCGCAACCTGCCAGGACTGCAGCGAGACACAAATAAGTCCAAACTGTGCTCATAAAGGAGAGGCTTCATGTTTAGGCGTTTCGCATCCTTACTGGTTCTTGGTTTTACCATTCTGGTTGGGCCGTATTGCCTTGCCAATGACGGAATCGCACTCAACGAACAAGAATATTTCGCCGGCCCTGGGTTTTCCTTCCTGCTGTTTCATAATAATTACCAAGTCGGATACCAGGGCGGGTTGCAGATGATTCTGAATGACGAACGGGTGCTGGATTCCGGCGACCTGTTCGTGGTTCCCAAGCATGGCCAGCGCGGACTGCAACTACAGGTACTGAGACGTGAAGTGGACCGCGCCCAGGGGCTGGCCACCATCTTTGGACGAATTCAAGGGTGGGATTCGGGCTACCAGTTGCAGGTGAAATCCGACGGCCAGAGCATTTTCATAACCCTCAAACTTGACCGCCCTCTTGATTGGAGCAAAGTCGAGCGGGCAGGTTTCAAGATCAGTCTCTACCCAGGCACGTATTACACCAAATCTTATCAGGGCGACGCCGATAGCGGTGTTTTCCCGGAGCAATACCTCGGCAAGGGTCTTCTCTATGGCCCGGCCAAGATGGTGAACGTGGCCCAGGAAGATCTCTTGCACAACTTCACGATTTCCCGGCAGGACGGTTCGCTGACGCTCGTGGACACTCGCGAGGGCAGCCCCCAGGGATGGTTCACGTTCGAAGCGCCGTTTGCGGCCGGAAGCCAAGCCACGGAGATTGGCGTCACCATCACGCCCAAACTCTCGCCTGCCTGGCGGCGAACGCCTGTAATCGGTGTTTCGCAAGTGGGGTACCTTCCTCGCCAGCCGAAACGAGCCATTTTAGAAATGGACCCGCGCGATGCCGCGAGCGATCCTGTAAACCTCTATCAACTCCAGCCGAGCGGCGAGGAGAAGCTGGTGAAATCCGAAGTGCCCAAGGCATGGGGCAAGTTCCTCCGCTATCAATACTTGACCTTCGACTTCAGCGAAGTCCAGGAACCAGGCCTCTACGTACTGGAGTTTCGAGGACAGAAGGCCGGCCCGATCCAGATTGCGGAGAAGGTTGCCGATGAAGCTTGGGAGCCTACGCTGGAGTATTTCCTGCCCGTCCAAATGTGTCATATCGCGGTCCAGGAAGGCTCGCGCACGTGGCACGGTGCGTGCCACCTTGACGATGCGCGGCAAGCGCCCGCCAACCGCGCCTGGATCGACGGCTACCAGCAGGGCGAGCACGAAACGAAGTATGCGGACAATGAACACATTCCCGGGCTCGATTGGGGCGGCTGGCACGACGCCGGAGATCATGACCTGCCGGCCGGAAGCTTCGCGCGCACCGTCCTGCCGCTGGCTCTGGCGCAGGAGGAATTCCATCCGAACCTCGACGAAACCACCATCCACCGGCCCGAGAGGGAAGTTCTGTTGCACCAGCCGGACGGCAAGCAGGACATGCTGCAACAGATCGAATATGGCGTCGAGGGCATGCTGGCGTCCTACCGCATCGCCGGCCACATTTTTGCCGGGATTATTGAGAACACCACGCAGGCGTACTCGCACCTGGGTGATCCGGTCGACATCACCGACAACCACATCTACGATCCGAAGCTGAAACCGAATGAGGTGCGCGGTGAGTACTCCGGGAAGTTTGATGACCGCTGGGTGTTCACCAACCGCAATACCGGCTTGCAATATAACGTGGCCCAGGCGCTGGCCGCGGCCAGCCGGGTTTTGCGCGGGTACAACGACAAGCTAGCCGATGAGTGCCTGCGGACCGCTGGAGAGCTTTGGCAATACGAGCAGACTCACCCGCCCGTCTTCGCCCTCAACGCCTATGTCCCGCGGAACGACGAAGGCTATCACAGCCAGGAACTGGAGGCGACCGCCGAGCTGCTGATCACCACCGGCGACGCGAAGTACCGCGACCGGCTTGTTGCTCTGCTTCCGGTACTCAAGGGAATTTCCGGAGAGCAGTTTGGAAGCGGGCCCGGGTGGGTTTTGGCACGCGCACTCCCCAAACTTGAAAACACCGATTGCCCGCCAGTTGTCAGGGCGCTCGCCGAGAAATGGAAGACTGCCGCCGACCAGCGCGCCGCAGCGAATCCCTGGGGTGTGCACTACCCACCGGAAATTTTGAAGCCGGACTACAAGCTGGAAGCCCGCAACGGAATTCACTCCGGGTTCGTGTGGGGTGAAGGCTGGAACCTTCAGGAAGACGCCCTGAAACATTATTACCTGCACAAAGCGTTTCCTGACTTGTTCGGGAAAGAACCGGTTTTCGACACGGTGAACTTTGTGCTCGGCGCGCATCCCGGCAATAACCGCAGCTACGTTTCGGGCGTCGGGGCCGTATCGCCGATGATTGCCTATGGGTTTAACCGCGCGGATTGGTCGCACATCCCGGGCGGCGTGATTTCCGGAGCCTCGCTGGTGAAACCGGATTATATGGAGCTGAAGGATTTCCCATTCCTCTGGTACCAAACGGAGTATGTGCTGAGCGGCGCGGCGACGTACATCTTTGATGTGCTGGCGGCGCAGAAACTCGCGGGAGAGTGAGAGCACGGGACACGCGCCGCCCGAAAGGCGCAGCCTTTCGGGCGGCGTGAATAAGGAGAAAGTGCTGGCGATGAGCCGAAAAGGCGGAGCCTTTTCGCGGAGCAAGGGGCGAAGCCTCAATTAATACCACGATTGCTTGCTAATTTGGGCAGTAGTGGAACGGCTTCGCCGGCTGCTTTGCGGAAAGGCTCCGCCTTTCCGAAGACGTTTGATAATTACTTTTCTCGGGGAGGCTCCGCCTCCCACATTTCATGACCACGATCACCAGAGACAATCCGTGTCTATCCATCACCAGCGTGGCGCACGACCGCCTGCCGGTATTTCGCACCGACGCTATGAAGAAAATCGTATGCGCGGCCCTGGACGAGGCTCGCCACTCGGGTGGGTTCGCGATCTTTGCTTACGTCATCATGCCCGACCATATGCACGTGATTACCGACGGAACGCTCAAGGTTTCGGACACCTTGCGCTTCTTAAACGGAATTTCCAGCCACCGGGTGATTAGCTATCTCAAGGAAAACAACTGCTCAGCCTCGCTTGCCAAGCTGCGGGATGCGCGGAAGGCCCGCGGCCATGCACACTCGCTGTGGGACGGTCACTCGCACGCTCTGCCGGTATTCAGCGAACCCTCTCTTATGCAGCGGGTAAATTACATTCATCAAAACCCGGTGCGAGCGGGCTTGGTGGAGCGCGCTGAGGATTATCGATGGTCAAGCATTAGATGCTGGAATCGCTGGCCTCGGGAGGACGAGCCCTTGCGCGTGGATGTGGACAAGATCGCCTGGCGGAAACCGCGATGAGGGGCCGGCGAGGCGCAGCCACGCCGGGAAAGATGGAAAGGTGAGAAGGGGGGAAGGTGACGAGGCTCGGAAAGGCGGAGCCTTTCCGCAGAGCAGGCGGCGGAGCCGGAGAAGATAAGATAGGACCAATGGCGATGGAGGGTCAGTTCTGGGGGTATCGAAACGGTGGTCCGGAGGGTTCATCCGTCACTTGGCGGACTCACGAAATTCCTCCCCTTAGGGGAGGCCAGGGGCGTAGCGCGGACCTGCTTTCTAGGTCCGCGGCTTTTCCTGGCCTACGGGGGACGAGCCGCGGACCTATAAAACAGGTCCGCGCTACGAGTACTAAAACGGGCATCGATTCCGTCAAGCGGTCATTACTCCGAGGAGTCAGAATATGCGCACAATCGTAAAACTCATCTTGGCATTATGTATCTCAATCATTCCTGCCTACGGCAAAGTCGTGGTGTTTTGGCAGGACGGATTTCCCACACTCGAAAGCCAGCCTATCTCTCAGGAGACCTTGGGGAAAGCACTGGACGGGCTACAGCCGGAGTTCGCGAGTCTCGATGAGCTGAACAAACCAGAGACCCTTCGCGATGCGGAGTTGCTGGTTCTTCCTTATGGCTCCGCTTTTCCGGTCGATGCTTGGCCGGCGGTCGTGAAGTATCTACAAAGCGGCGGAAATTTACTCATCTTAGGGGGCCGGCCTCTCGCTATCCCGGTGCGGAAGGCAGCGGGTACGTTCATCGCGGACAAAGCAGAGCTAGCTTACTCTCGCCGGATCGGCGTCGAGCACACCTATGAGGCGCCGCTGCGGGCTGGGCTGAAGTTCGCGTGGAGTGATACGACGTTCAGTGGCGGCGACGTCGAGGCGAAGCGCGTCTTTGTGATTGAAAGTGTAAGCCGCGGCTTGGGCTATCTCCAGAACGCTGCCGGTGAACGTGTGGCGGCGCCGGTCGTCGCCAAGGATTTCATCCGCGACGAAGATGAAGAAGGGGGAACGCCGGGCGCGCGTGTCGTGATGCTGGGTTTTGAACCCACGCCCGGTTATTGGTCACGGCCGGAAGCTGTAGCCGTAATCAGCCAGGCCGCCGACTACGCCCGCCAGGGGGCAACGGCCTTTCGCGTCGAGATGCAGAACGCCACGGTGCTGGCCGGCGAGATTCCTCAGCTTGTGGTTCGACTCGATAATGCCCGCAAGCAGCTTCTGGGGCAGCAGCAATCGGGAACGGTGCGCATCGAGCTGTTAGCGGATGGCAGGGTGCTCGCCACACGCCAGGTGAACTGCTCCGGCGATACCGTGGACGAACTCGTAGCTTTTGAGGATCAGAAAACGCTCGCGCCGGGACTCTACGAAGTTCGCAGCACCTATGAAGATGGCGGCAAGCCGCGCGAGATCTACCAAACCGGCTTCTGGGTTCGCGACGACCGGCTGTTGCACTCCGGGCCTGCTTATGGAGTGAAGGGCGATTTCCTGACGAAGGACGGCACGCCCTTTTTTCCCTTCGGCACCAACTATTTCACCACGGAGGGCTACGGTTGGGGATTTCATGGGGCAGGCAACGCGTGGGGGTGGGAGCGTGACTTCGCCGAAATGGAACAACACGGCGTCAGCTTCATCCGCACGGGGGTATGGCTCGATCACTTGGAAATATTTGACGAAAGAACCGGCCAGGTGAAGGAACGATTTCTGCGCAATTTGGAGGCGTTTCTTCTGTCTGCCGCGCGCCACCACATTCACGTCAATTTCACTTTTTGCGCGTTCGACCCGCAGACCATCATGCGTCATCCCGGCGAGGAATCGCTCCTTACGGGACCAGGGACAAATCCCTACACCGATCCCGTCGCCATCCGCGCGCAGCAGAAATACATGCTTTCCATTGTCCGGCGCTTCCATGACGTTCCGAATCTGAGCTGGGACCTTATTAACGAGCCGAGTTTTTCCAATCCCAAACATCTGTGGCGCGGCAACACGCCCAATAACGATCCCACCGAACTGGCCGCGTGGCGTACCTGGCTGCGTGAGAAATACGCGACGCTGGATGAGCTGGCGCGCGCCTGGAGCGTGACGCCGCAAGAGTTGGGGAGTTTTGAAAGTGTTCCCCTGCCGGACGCCGGTGACCTTGTCCACGAGCGCTACGGCAATCCGCGCCTGGTGCGGGCGGTCGATTACAACCTGTTTGCGCAAGAGATGTTTCGCCGCTGGGTGGGCAAGATGGTGGCAGGCATCCGCGCGACCGGGAGTCATCAGCTTGTGGACGTCGGCATCGATGAGGGGGGCGTCACCGATCGCGTGCTGAACCAATTCTTTGCCGATGCCGGCGTCGATTTTACCGTGAATCACACGTATTGGCGGGACGATGCGCTGCTGTGGGATTCCGTGGCCGCCAAGCGCGTGGGTGTTCCGAACTTTGTGGGCGAGACGGGTTACCAGCCCGTCTGGCGGCCCGACGGCGCGCAACGCTACGACGAAGTGACGGCCTACGGCCTGATTGAGCGCAAATGGGCCTTGGGCTTTGCCGCGGCGAACAGCGGCTCCCTGCAATGGGAATGGGGGATGGGGGGTGACTTCGGCATCAAGCGCAGCGACGCCTCCAATAAAACCTGGGAAGATATGATGCGGGAAATGGGCGGATTCGCCGCCAAGGCTGCGCCCTACGCCACGGGGCTGAAGCTGCCGGACGTCGCAATTGTCCTGCCGCAATCGCTTCAGCTTTCCGTATACAATTCCACCGCGCTGGAAGCTCAGCAAAACTGCGTGCGGGCGCTTTACCAATACGCGCGCTCCTCAGCGTACGTCGTGGGCGAGTATCAGACGCAACTGCTCGGCAACCCCAAGCTCATCTTGCTGCCGTCTCCCTGGGTGCTCAATGAGCAGGCTTGGCAAGCCATATTGGCGAAAGTCCGCGAGGGCGCTACGCTGCTGGTCACCGGCGCTTTCGATAACGACGAGCATTTTCATGCCACCGCGCGGGCAAACCAATTGGGGCTTGATGTGCATCCCGGCTTGCTGGGTACCCGCGAAAACCTTATCACCTGGCCGGGAGGGAAAGATGTGTTGAGTTTCTCCGGTGAGAAGACGACGTTTTTGGAACGAGCTTTCCTGCCCAACGATCAGACCGTCGTCGTGCAAACATTGGGAAAAGGCCGGATCATGCTTGTGCCTTTGCCGGTCGAACTCAATGACAACCTCAAGGCCGTCGGCGACCTTTATCGCTACGCTCTGCAAGTGGCCAACGTGCGCGAAACCTACTCCACGCCATTAAGCGATCCCGGCATGCTCATCTGCCCTACGCAATTCGATCACGCCACGCTCTACGTGCTGACTTCCGAATCGGCGGCGTCGGAAATATCTTTTCGGGATACACGCAGCGGTAAGACTTTCGCCGGCAAGCTCGAGCCCGGACGGGCGGCTTTAATTTTGGTAAGCGATAAGGGGGAATTGCTGGCCAGCTACAACTGGTGGGCTAAGCAGCCGTAAGGGCCGGTTACGCACCGGAGCGGGATGGGTCCGAAGGGGGTATTGACAACCATCAGCTTTGGGGCTGACACTCGGGGTGCACGAATTTGATTTTGGAGCTAATAGCAGGACAAAATGGGCATTCGAGTTGAAAGGCCAAACCCATGCATCCCGGACTTTGTCTCGCACGCGGCAACCACGCCCACCGGCAAAATGTCCGTTACCTTGCGCCCCCAAGGTGCAGCCGCAGCGAGTCCACGCAGGATTGCTAGCCTAATCATAGCCTTTGCGCTCGCGGCGATCGTCGGGCAAACTCGGGGAATCGCAGGGTATCCAAAATCCGTACAGGCCGTTCCCGCGCACCTGCCCGCGATCACGATCGACTATCCCCTCGACGGATCGATCTTCCCTCCGGAGATCATTCCCCCAACTTTCATTTGGCGCGACGCTGCGGACGGCAGCACTCACTGGCGGATCGATATCGCGTTCAGTGACGGCTCGCCGGCAATTCACGCCGAATCTGCCGGTGAGCGGTTGGCCATCGGCGCGATTGATCCGCAGTGCGTCTCTTCGACAAACGAATTACCCAAGCTCACTCCCGAGCAAGCCGCGGCGCACACCTGGATTCCCTCCGCCGAAGTTTGGGAGGCGATCAAGAAGCACTCCGTGGCGAATGCCGCCGTCGTGACCATCGGTGGATTCGCCGAGCGCGACGCCAAGCACGCGGTCTCGCGCGGGCAGATCACCATTCACACTTCGAAGGACCCTGCCGGCGCGCCCATCTTTTACCGAGACGTGCCGCTGATGCCTTCGGAGACGGAGAAAGGGATCATCAAGCCGCTTGCCTCAAACGCCATTCACCTCATCAATTGGCGCCTGCGCGACATCAGCAAGCCCGAGAGCCGCGTGGTGTTGAAGGACATGGTGACCTGCGCCAATTGCCATTCCTTTTCCCGCGACGGCAAGACGATGGGGATGGATATGGACGGCCCCGCGAATGACAAGGGGCTCTACGCGCTGGTCCCGGTGCAGAAGCAGATCACCATCAACACCACCGACATGGTCAACTGGAACCCATCACAGGACCGCCAGGTGGGACTGAACCGCGTGGGGTTCATGTCGCAGGTTTCTCCCGACGGAAAGTATGTGGTCACGACGGTCAACACTGCGGACCGCGCTCCGCAGAACAACTACTACGTAGTCAACTTCAAGGACTACAGATTCCTCCAGGTCTTTTATCCGACCCGTGGAATTCTGGCCTGGTACAGCCGCGAGACGGGCCGGCGTGAGCCGTTGCCGGGCGCTGACGATCCACGCTATGTGCAGGCGGACGGCGTTTGGAGCCCCGACGGCAGCTACCTGGTGTTCGCCCGCGCGGAGGCGAAAGAACCGTATCCCCCCGACGGAAAAATGGCCGCCTACGCCAACGATCCTGAGGAAGTACAGGTTCAGTACGATCTCTACCGCGTTCCCTTCAACGGGGGAAAAGGGGGCCAGCCGGAGGCCATCGCGGGCGCCTCGAGCAATGGCAAGAGCAACACGTTTCCCAAGGTTTCGCCCGACGGCCGCTGGATCGTCTTCGTGCAGTGCCGCAACGCCCAGTTGATGCGTCCTGACAGTCAGCTTTACATCGTGCCGGCCCAGGGCGGGCAGGCGCGACGAATGCACTGCAACACGCCGCTGATGAATTCCTGGCACAGCTTCTCGCCGAACGGGCGGTGGATGGTTTTTTCTTCCAAGGCCCGCTCGCCTTACACGCAGATGTATCTCACGCACATCGACGAGCAGGGCAATGACAGTCCCGCGATCCTGGTTGAAAATTCGACGGCCTCGAATCGCGCCGTGAATCTCCCTGAGTTTGTGAACATTCCGCAAGACGGCATCGAGGCGATCAACACACCCGCGGTGGATGTGTACAAGAAATTCGACCACGCGTCGCAATTGGGAGACAAGGGCCAGTATGACGACGCCATCGCCGCATGGAAAGACCTTGCCGCGACGAATCCTGATGACACCCGCATCCACAACAATCTGGGCGCCGCTCTGGCGCTGCGGGGCCGATATGTTGAAGCGATTCCCGAATATGAAAAGGCGCTGGAGCTGAACCCGCAATACCACGCCATTCACAACAATTTGGGACGCGCCCTGTTGGCGGCAGGACGGCCCGATGAGGCCATTCTCAGCTTCCAAAAAGGCTTGCAGTACTATCCCGAGTCGGCAGAGCTGCACGACCACCTGGGCCTCGCCCTCGCCAGCAAAGGCCGCATCGATGAGGCCGAGATGGAGTTCGACAAGGCTCTGGAAATCAATCCCGACTATGCCGACGCCCACCGCAACCTCGGCCGGGCGATGGCGATGACCGGCCGGCTTGACCAAGCCATCCCTCACTTCGAAAAGGCGATTGAGATCAATCCGCTCTTCGCCGACGCTCACGGCGACCTCGGCCGCCTGCTGGTGGTGGAAGGCCAGTACGACCAAGCCATGCCGCATCTCGAGAAGGCGCTGGCCATCAAGCCCGAATTGGTGGAAGCCCATTATTATCTGGGTGCGGCGTTGTACTACTCGCAGGCGCGGGTGAAGGAAGCGCTGGTCCAGTGGCGGGAGGTGCTGCGCGTGGACCCGAATTTCGCTCCGGCCATGAACGACGCCGCACACGCGCTGGCGGCCGGCCCCAGCGCTTCCGATCGCAACGGCGCGGAGGCGGTCAGGCTTGCCGAGCGGGCCGTGCAACTTTCGGGCGCGCGGAATCCCGCTTACCTCGACACCTTGGCGGCGGCCTACGCCGAGGCGGGAAGATTCCCGGAAGCGATTGCCACCGCGCACAAGGCGTTGGACCTCGCTGTCGAGCATCATCTCGCGCAGCTTACCGATGGCCTGAACTCGCGAATCAAATTGTATGAAGCGCACCAGCCTTACCGCGACGTGATGGAGGATGCCCCGTAGGTTTGGCCGCTGCCTCGGTTGGAACGTGGCGCCGCCCAGGATTGCAGTGAATGGAGTGTAGCGCCGTCCTTTAGGGCGGCACGTGCCGGATTCAAGCCCGGCGCTACCCGGAATCCGGACACCACCTGGCTTTGCCGCAGGCCTCGCGAGGATGCTCCACTTGATCGCCGCACGTTTGTGCTTTCCAAAGTGTCTGAAGCTATCCTTTAGTGCTCCAAAGCCTTCCTGGTCGGGGACTGTTCGCCGGCAGTCGTAATGGACATTATGTCCGTAGGCCGTGACTCATTTGGACGTAGCGCCGTCCTGCTTCCCAAGGTCCGCGGCTCTTCCGGGCAAAGCAACGCCGAAGGTGATCGAGAGGAAAAGGGGCGTCCGGCGATAGGTGTTGGTGGTGATGAATTGGAGTTCACCGGGACTGTAAATGCGGTGTTAGAAGGGCATGGCGCAGGAGAGTATACTCTCGACGGTGCGGGGTCGGAAGAGAAGGCCCCTTCGGGATCGCAGCCACCAAACGGCGGGCGTCTGCGCCAGCCCGCGTTCGCTGGGTTGGGTCCACAACGGCTGGCCGCCGCCACCCTCCGCCGCTCGAAAACCAGTACAACGAGGTGTCCCCTCCCCCCCTCCTTTTTGGCGTTCGTGACAACGCGAGTACACCGCACGCGCGCTTCCGAAGTGCGTGCGGCGCAGAGCACTCGAACGCCAACGGGCAATTGCCTTCCGCGGCCATCAGGTGTATGTTCTCGACCGGCTGGGAAGCAAGTATGGAATTTCCGGGCCCACTGATGAGCGCCGTGGAATTTCGAAGCACGGCGCATTTGCTGAAGTCTCACGAGAATCCAAGGGAGGAATTACATGAAGCTTTCATTCGTGCTATTCATGCTTTCGGTTTTGCCGATGCAAGCGGCGGGCAACCCATTGACGCAGGTTGGGAAAGTCCACACGGAGGTTTCTAGAGGCAATAAGAGCCAGCCCATGAGCCTGTCGCCACGGTTGGCATCATCTCCGGCCGGGGATACGAGTTTTGAGCCGATCGACGCATCCGAGCAGGTCAAAGTTATGGGCCGCGGGGTCAATATCCTTTCCGGCGATCCGATGTGGAGTAAATTCAAAAAAGCACGCTTCCAGGAACGCCACTTTCAGCGAATCCACGAGGGCGGGTTTCAGACGGTGAGAGTCGTCATGGAAGGCTTCCGGTATATGGACGGGCAGTACCGCCTGCGCCCGGCTTGGCTCAAAACCCTGGACTGGGTGGTGAAGAGCGCTCAGGCCCAGAACCTGACGGTCATCCTCGACGAGCATGACTACAACCGATGCGCCGTCGATGCCGCCGGCTGCCGGACCAAGCTACTGGCATTTTGGGAGCAGGTCGCGCCGCGGTACCAGGACGCGCCAAATAGCGTTGTGTTTGAGATGCTCAACGAGCCGAATCGCCAATTGACCGCCCCGGTTTGGAACGGCATGCTGAAGGAAACCCTCGCCGTGATTCGCAAGACCAATCCCACGCGCAACGTCATTATCGGTCCGGCTTTCTGGAACAACATCCACTACCTTGACAAGCTGGAACTGCCCGCTGACGACCGCCACATCATCGTCACTATTCACTATTACTTGCCGATGGAGTTTACGCACCAGGGCGCGAGCTGGAATAAGGAGACGGCAAAGCTCTCGGGCGTGACCTGGGGCACCGAGGCGGAGAAGCACCGCGTGGAAGAGGATTTCGCCGGCGTGCAGGAATGGTCGAAAAAGGAGGGGCGTCCGATCTTTCTCGGTGAATTTGGAGCATACGAGAAAGGCGACATGGACTCCCGCGTCCGCTACACCGCCTGCGTTGCGCGCACAGCCGAATCCCTGGGCTGGGCGTGGGCTTACTGGCAATTCGATGGCGATTTCATCGCCTACGATATGGCCAAAGATGATTGGGTAGAGCCCATCTGGAAGGCGCTTATCCCCTAGGAATGACGCGAAGGGTGCCCACGGCCAGCGTGGTTTTGATCGTGGGCTTTCCCTAGCCGCGAATGAAAGATCCCCGGCCAGGAGTCCACTGCCTGTCGCTATGCGGGAAGCGAGTAGCGCGGGGGAGAAAATGGTGTCAGGAACCATTTTATTATCCCCCAGTCCTGACACCATTTCCCCCAGTCGCACGACACAAAGAGGAACAGTTCAGACAAGTTTAACTTGGCGAGTATTCTTGGTGACCACGAAGATACGAATATTATTGCCCCTCGCATCGGCGGGGAACATAAAAAAGCCGATTCGCTGCGAGTTATATCCCTCCGATCTCCCGACAATCTTTTCTCCGTCAGTGAAAGTCACTTCGATTGTCCGGCCGTCCCCGGGTGCGCCCGCACGCCGGGATTTATGGTATTCAGGGTTGCCGGCGAACTCCCACACAAAGAAGACTGCCTTGAGGTTCTTCATCTCGACCTTTATTGCCTGTCCCTGCAGAGGGTCGTCCTGGGGAAGAAGATCGAAAGAGTCCTCCAGTGCGGAAAACTCGCACACATAGCCCTTGATGCGGTCGCCTTTTAGGAAGCCGACCACCACCTTGCTCATCTGATCCAGAGTTTTCGCAGGAGTTCTCATACGCGGAGTTTTCTTCGCTGTGTTTACATCCATTACACTATCCTAAATAGGCTAAACAACCAACCCTTTCGAACTGAAGGCATTCGATTCATCTTCTTCGGATACAACCAACCTTGCGGAAATTCGCCTGCCCGCGCCGCGGCCGCGCACGCACAGCGCCTCTGTGAAGTTTAAGGAAAAGCCTTCTTTCGCTTTCGCCGGGATGGCGGCGGTCGCAACGGTGGCGGCGTGTCCCATCCCGATAGACTACTTGCCTTCGCCTTTGAGGTGTCGCGCCTGAGAAAAGCCCACGGCCGGAAAAGCGCCCACCGTGGTTACCCGCTTGAACATCACATCAATGGTCGGACCACTTGGGCGGCAGCGGCAGGGTCATCCCCGGTTTCTGCGCGGATGTGGTTTCATCGCAGGACGGCGCCGATGGTTCCACGACCATGGCCCGATCCACCGGCGGTGCCGGCGCTTGTCCGATCGTGAAGTACGTACTTGGGCTGGGTTGCACGCGCAGCAGCGGGACCGAGCACAAGTCTTGTTGCGCGGGATTTCTTAGCGGCGGCGTCCTTGGTGTTTTGGGGTTGAGGGCATCCGCTCTCTGACCTGTTTGCACGTCGAAAGGATTGGAAGTGTTGAGCCTGGGGGCGGGGGCCGTCTGACCGAACCTGGCGAAGTTCGGCGCAGAAGGCAAAATCGACGCGTGAACGGCCGTTTGCCGCTCCGCGGGAAAATGGATTTGTGGCAGGGGGGCGGAGCTGTGTAGATCAAGCCGCCATCCGGGGGGCACGGCGGCAGCCGCAGAGCCGGCGGGTGCCTGGCCCGCCACATTGCCATCGTGGGCTTGATCGACGTCTTGCGCGTGGGAGGTTCCCCTCATTGCTGTAAGCAAGAGTAGCGCCGCGACGAAACTTGCCTTTGGAGAAAGTGGGAATCTCATGTGACCTCCTTTTGAATTCCCCGTATCAAGCGGGCCACGGTCAATTGTGGGCGCGCAACTCCAGCCACCGCCTCACTTCCGCATATAAGCTTTGTCCATCCACTCCGCTTTCTGGCTCGAAGCCGCTTCGTCCATATGAATTCTTTGTACTTTAAATAGCCTTTTGATGGCTCGCGCCGCACGCTGGCAGAACCGGTTCTCGTTCGGCGGCCGCCTGCCATGGAGCGTGGGCCTCGTCCTGTGCGTCA
>JBKQVI010000479.1:0-10183 GCA_052139985.1 Terriglobia bacterium | reverse complement strand
GATCAAGACGCTGAATATTGCCGTACCTGGTCCGGTAGTCCTCCCAATCGAACTCACGCAATTTTTCGTAACCCTCGAACTGACTGATAATCCCGTCGTCATGGAACGGTACATACATTCTGTGGCTGATATCGCACCAGCGCGCGATCTCTTCCGCCGATATGCCTAGCCGCGTCTTGAACTCCGCACGATGAGCGTCGGAAAGCAGATCGAGGATCTCCAGCGCCCGGCAAAGCACCCACACGGCCATGATGTTGGTATAGGCGTTGTTGATCAGGCCGGGCCTTGCCGAATCCGAATAGCCGTCGTGAAACTCGTCGGGACCCATCACGCCGCTAATCTCATAGCGCCCACGCTTGCCATCAAATCTCGCGATGCTGGACCAGAAGCAGGCGATATCGAGGATTAGCTCCGCGCCGTAGGATTGCAGAAACTCGATGTCGTGAGTGACCTGGAAGTACTGCCAGACGTTATAGGCGATGGCGCTGCCTACGTGGCGCTGCAAGTAGGAGTTGTCCGCCACCCAGCGCTGCGAGCGCGGGTTCAGGTTCAGGGCCTCAGTCTCCTCTTGACCATCGCTTCCGCTCTGCCAGGGGAACATCGCCCCCTTGTACCCGGCCGCGGTGGCCGCAGCCCGCGCCTCGCCCAGGCGCCGGTAGCGGTACATCAGAAGCGATCGGGTGATTTCGGGCATTCGATAATTGAAGAACGGGAAGATGAACAATTCATCCCAGAACACATGGCCCTGATATGCCTCCCCGGTCCAGCCCCGCGCGGGCACGCCGATATCGAGACCGATGGAGTTAGGCGATACGGCCTGCAATAGGTGGAACATGTTCAAACGAAGTAACACGGGGACGTTCAACTTGAAAACGGAACCAGCCGGCCGGATATGCACGTCGAAGCGCCGCCACAGGCGCTTCCAAGCATGCGCATGGTCCGCCATAACGGCATCGAAGCGACCAGCGCGAGAGATCTCCTTGCGCGCCTCTAGCCCACACTCTGAAATGGCGTGATCGCGCGAGGTATAGAAAGAGGCAATTTTCTCAAGCCTTAGCGTCTCGCCTTGCTTGACGTCCACTTTGAACTCTTGCGCGATGTATCCCGGTTCCTCGATGACCCAGCGTCGAACATCGAGAATCTGTCCGTCGAGGAACGCTTGCGTTCGCTCCACCTCTGCGACATAAATATTCGACTGGCAGGTCCGCACCAGTAGGTACACTCCGTCCTCGCCGACGACCTTGCCTGCCAGCGGCTCCAGGTGCTTGTTACTGAACTTGCGGTACAGCTTCGCTCCCGCGTTAACCACGCGCCCGTCGATCCCCGAACGCACCGTGACGCCTGAAGACCAGTTGTCGGCAGTCAGCGTCAGTTCCAGCGCGCCCAGATGCTTACAGTCCATCGAGACCAGCCGTCGCTCCTTCAGAGTACTGCGCCGCCCTTGGCCATCCTCGAAGCTTATGCTCCGCACCAGCATGCCGCGCCGCAGATCAAGTTCCTGGCGGTAAGACAGTAGCTTGACGGTTCGCACATCGAACCAGCTCTGCTCAGCGACGCGAAATTCGAGCGCTAGCCAGTTGGGAAAATTCACAAGATCCTCGTTCTCGACCACTCTGCCGGCGATATCGGTGCGCAACCGATTGTAGCCGCCAGCGAAGTAAGTCCCCGGATAGTGAATGTCATCAGCCACGGTCCCGGCGGCTGCGCCGCGCGTCGCGAAATAACCATTCCCCAACGTGCACAGGGCTTCGCGGATACCCTCTTGTGACGGATCGAAACTCTCAAACACCAGTGACCAAGAGGAAGGCGGGTCGACTGCGACTCCAACTTGCGCCAGATCGGTCACCACGACATCGGCGCCGGCATCGCGCAGCGGCTTCGCTTGCCCGCTGCGATCCACGCCGATGACGCAGCCAAATCCTCCGGCGCGCCCGGCCTCGACGCCGACAATCGCGTCCTCCACGACTACAGCACGCGAAGGTTCTGCCCCGACGCGCCGTGCCGCTTCCACAAAAGCATCCGGCGCCGGTTTACCCTTGAGCTTGAGGCGGGTGATATCGGTCCCGTCCACTCGAGCGTCGAACAGCTTCGCTATACCTGCTGCCTCGAGCACCTCCGAACAGTTGTCGCTGGAGGACACGACGGCGGTCTTGATATCCAGCGCCCGGAGTTTGCGCACCAGAGAGATCGACGTTTCATAGGAATCGACGCCGTGTTGCTTAAGGTGTTGCAGGAAATACCGGTCCTTCAAATTGCCCAGAGCAACAACGCTTTGCACGTCGGGGCCGTCTTCGGATCCACCCATCGGCAATTCGATCCTGCGTGAGTCAAGGAAGGCCGCCACGCCGGCGTAACGCGGCTTGCCATCGACGTAGCGATGGTAGTCGGCGTCGATATCAAAGGGGACGAACGGCTCCCCTGTCTGGGTGGCCCGCTGCTCGAGAAAACTATCGAAAAGCTTTTTCCAGGCCAAAGCATGCACGCTCGCTGTCCTGGTCAGCACGCCGTCGAGATCGAACAGAACCGCATCGTAGTCCCGCGGGGAGAGTGTGGTCACGACTTTCATATGGCCTCCTGCTTGGCCATCGAGGGGCCTCTCTATTCGTAGAGTTCATCAGCCCGTGTGGCTATCTGCGGTATAAGATCGAATAGCTTCTTGAGCCACGGCGCTAGGAACGCGCCATTTGATCATACCAACCTTCAAGGCGTCGTTCACGCCGAGGCACGCGACCATGGCATAAACAAATATCGCGAGCATCTGCCACCCAGGCAATGGCATGAGTCCCGGGAGACCCACCAACGTCACGATGGTTCCCGTGAGCGCATCCACAGCAAGGGCTGACGCGAAGGTTTTGCTGGGCAGCGTCGCCCAGAACCAGTGGCGCTCCCGCGCGGACACGACGGAAAATACAGCAAAGTAGAGCAGCATAAGAAAGCTGAAGGAATAGAGGGCATTGTTGTTGGTTGCTAACCCGAAATGCGACCAAGCGATCCACAACAGGAGAAGCGTCTCAGCGACCATCGCGACACCAAGCGCGACGGAAACTGCGATGAAGCCTCCGATGTTCCATGTTTCCGGTTTTTTTGATGGCCTGACATTATCAGTGGCAAGCGCGATCTTCGCGAAGTCCAGCATAAAGACCAGCATCAGCATTACAAAGGCGGAAACGACGAACTTACCGGTTACCACGAACGCGATGGCCACGAAGGCCGCAGTGAGTATTGTTTGGCTGATCTTGTTAATGATCCACGTCAAAACACGCTGATAGATCGTCCGCCCTTGCTCGACCAATGCCACGATGTTGATCAGTCCGGGTTCGGTCAGGACGACGCTCGCAGCGCCCTTGGCCACGTCGGTCGCCGTACTGACGGCGATGCCGACTTCAGCCAGGCGGAGGGCAGGCGCATCGTTGACCCCGTCGCCTGTCATGCCTGTCACGTGGTTCGCTGCCTGCAGGTGCTGCACCACAATGTACTTATCCTCAGGATACACTTCCGCGAACCCATCGGCGCCCGCCAACAAATCAACCGCCTCGTTGCCAGCCTGAGCGCCCGCTGCCTTGAGATCCGCCACGCGCCGAATGTTTGGTAACCCAACCCCCTGAGCGATTTCCCTCGCGACGGCTAAGGCATCGCCGGTGAGCATCTTTACCGGAATGCCCAATCCTCGGAGTTCGGCAATAAGCTGCTTGGCATCTGGTCGAAGCGGATCATATAGCGTCACCAATCCGAGCAAAGCAGGGGTACCCGTCTCGGGACCGCGCGCCACCGCAAGCGTGCGATATCCCTTCAACGCCGATTCGCTGACCTGCGCCTCCAACGCTTCGATCGCCGAAACCTGAAGTCCGCAGCCCTCTGCGACGGTCCGGACGGCGCCCTTTATCACGTGCAACCGCTGCCCGTTTTGTTCGACTACGGCTTCGGTCCGCCGGTTCTTCGCATCGAATGGTGCGAAGGAGACGCGCGCGACATTGGGAAGGTTGTCGAAGATGTGTCGCTCCTTTGCCGCTGCCAGGAACGCTAGGTCAATCGGATCCTGATTGGCTTCCCGCGACGCCAGTGCGCCGGCAAACAGCACGTCGGTTTCAGTCGCGTGCTCCAGCGGGATCACGCCGGTGACCGCCATTTGATTCATCGTGATCGTACCGGTCTTGTCCACACAGAGTACGTCCATCGTCGCGGCGTCCTCCGCCGCGCTGAGGCGGGTGACCAGCACGCCGCGTTTGGCCAGTTCCTTCGACCCAACAGCCATGCTAACCGTGAACATAACGGGGAGGGCGACCGGCACCGCGCTCATCAACAGTACGAGCATGAGCGGGATCATTTCAATGAGCGGCGCTCCGCGGATTAGCGACAGCACGATCACCACAACCAGAAGCGCACCGACAATAACGAAAAGCCACCGGACAACCTTGGCCACGACCGCTTCGATGTGAAGTATCGGCCGCGCCTTCTGCACCAGTTCCGTGGTGCGGCCAAAGTACGTCTTCGCCCCAGTGAGCATCACCACGCCGTTGCCTTCGCCCCGGCGGACGACGGACCCCGATGAAAGTACTTCACCGGGCGTCTTGTCCGCGTCTTTCGATTCGCCGGTGAGCGCCGACTGGTCCACGGTCAACGCTCCCGTGAGGAGTTTCACGTCCGCCGGGATGATGTCACCGGATCGCACACGAACGATGTCGCCGGGGACTAGCTCCCGGGCGGGAATAATCTGCCAGCTCGAATCGCGCCGGACGCGCGCGCTGACCTGCAACCGTCGCCGCAGCGCCTCAACGACACCGGCGGCCCGGCGCTCCTGGAGGAAACTTAACACAGCGTTGATAACCAGCAGTGCGCTCACCACAGCGAGGTCCGAGTATTTTCCAAGTATCGCAGACAGTACCATGATCAGTTCGAGCAACCACGCCGAGATTCCCCAGAATTTCTGGATGAATTTAAGGACGGGCCGATCCTTTTCTTCGGCCACTTCATTGTAACCGTGATCCTTCCGACGGAGGTCTACCTCGGCGTGCGTAAGTCCAGTGTCGGGGTTTACTTGGAGCGCAGCAAGTGTGTCGGGAACCGACGCGGAAGCAATGTCAGGGGCTTTGGCGTTTGCCGGCTTCGCGTGCCCTGTCTCGGCTTCGGATTTATTTGGTGTCTTTCTCATGGCGCATATACTCTCTAGGCGTTCCACTTCCAGTTCCGGATTTCCGGCATGTCTTGGCCATGCTTGTCTATGTACTGTTTGTGCTCGATGAGCTTGTCCTGCGTCATCTGCTTAAGATAGGCTCCCTTAGAGCCCAAATGCGGCAGGCGATCGACCACGTCTTGGACCAGATGAAATCGATCCAGGTCATTCTGCACCCTCATGTCGAAGGCCGTCGTGATCGTGCCCTCTTCTTTGTAGCCCCGGACATGGAGGTTGCGGTTGGTCCGGCGGTAAGTCAGTCGGTGGACCAACCATGGGTATCCATGGAAGCCAAAGATGATGTGCTTGTCTTTTGTGAAGAGCGAGTCGTAATCCCTGTCGCTCAGCCCGTGCGGGTGCTCCGTGCTGGGCTGCAGCCTCATGAGATCGACGACATTTATCACCCGGATTTTCAGCTCGGGCAGATGCTCTCGAAGGATGGAAACAGCGGACAGGATCTCCAGCGTGGGTATGTCTCCGCAACAGGCCATTACCACGTCCGGTTCGGAATTTTGGTCGTTGCTGGCCCATTGCCAGATGCCGATGCCTTCCGTGCAATGCACGACCGCAGCGTCCATGTTCAGCCATTGGGGCAGCGAATGTTTTCCCGCAACCACCACGTTCACATAGTGTCGGCTGCGTAGGCAGTGATCAAAGACCGACAGCAGGCAATTGGCGTCGGGCGGCAAGTAAACTCGCACGATGTCGGCCTTCTTGTTGACCACATGATCGAGGAAACCGGGGTCCTGGTGCGTGAAGCCATTGTGGTCCTGCTGCCAAACGTGGGAGGCGAGCAGATAGTTCAGCGAGGCGATTTTGCGGCGCCACGGTAGTTCCGATGTGACTTTTAGCCACTTGGCGTGCTGGTTGAACATCGAATCGACGATGTGAATAAAGGCCTCGTAGCAGTTAAATAACCCGTGCCTTCCTGTGAGCAGATAACCCTCCAGCCAACCCTCGCATTGGTGCTCGCTGAGCATCGAGTCCAGCACGCGTCCGGATGGCGCAAGGAATTCATCATTCTTTACCTCTCGGGCGTCCCACTGACGATTGGTCGCTTCAAAGACTGCGCCCAAGAGATTCGAGAGCGTCTCATCGGGACCGAAGATACGGAAATTACTCGTATCCTGATTCAGTTTGGCCACGTCACGCAGGAACTTACCCAGCACGAGTGTATCTTGGCCATCAACGGCGCCGGGTGAAGGTACATTGACCGCGTGGACGTGAAAGTCCGGCATTCGAAGGTCGCGCAACAGGATGCCACCGTTTGTGTGGGGATTAGCCCCCATCCTCCGATCACCCTTGGGAGCCAGTTCGGCCAATTCCGGCATGAGTCGGCCGTCCTCATCGAACAGTTCTTCCGGATTGTAGCTCTTCATCCAGCTTTCAAGCTGCTTGACATGATCAGGATGCTCGGGATCCACCAAGAGCGGCACTTGGTGGGCTCGGAACGTGCCCTCAACTTGCAGACCATCGACGACTTTCGGCCCCGTCCAGCCCTTGGGTGACCTCAAGACGATCATTGGCCAGCGAGGCCGCGCCGTATCGTTCTTGTTCCGTGAGTTGCTTTGGATTTGCCGAATGTCCTCAATGACCGTTTCCAAAGTACTTGCCATGAGTTCATGCATCTCTTTCGGCTCGGAGCCTTCCACAAAGTGGGGTGTCCAACCGCAGCCTCGTAGAAATTGATCCAATTCATCATGCTCGATGCGCGCTAGGACGGTCGGATTGCTGATCTTGTAGCCATTGAGGTGCAAGATCGGCAGCACAGCTCCGTCAGTAATTGGGTTCAGGAATTTGCTGGACTGCCATGAGGTCGCCAAAGGGCCAGTTTCCGCTTCACCGTCTCCGATAATACAGGCGACGATCAGGCCGGGATTGTCGAACGCTGCCCCGAAAGCATGACTGAGCGAGTAGCCCAGCTCTCCACCTTCGTGAATCGATCCCGGCGTCGTCGGCGCAACATGGCTGGAAATCCCGCCGGGAAACGAAAATTGCGTGAACAGCTTTTTCAGCCCGGCTTCGTCCTGGCTGACGTTGGGATAAATCTCGCTGTACGAACCTTCCAGATACGTGTTCCCGACCAATGCCGGGCCGCCGTGACCGGGACCGGCGATGTAGAACATATCCAGGTCATACTTTTTGATTACCCGGTTCAGGTGGACGTAAATGAAGTTCTGGCCCGGTGTCGTACCCCAGTGCCCGACCACCAGTGGCTTCACGTGAGACAGTTTTAACGGCTCCTTCAGCAAAGGATTGTCATAGAGATAGATCTGGCCGACCGACAGATAGTTTGCGGCGCGCCAGTAGGCGTCAATCTTGTGAAGCAGTTCAGGGGAAAGAGTTTTTTTCTTCATGGTTCAATTCTCCTTTTTTGAGCAAAGACCTAGAACGCGATAGACCGTCTTGGCTATCATGAGTTCTTCGTCCGTGGGAATGACGCGGACTACAACCCTGCTGGCCGCCGTGGAAATCACGCCTGCATTGGCCACGTTTTGTTTTTCTTCAAGTTCGATTCCGAGAAATTCCAGCCCGTCGCAAATCCGAGCGCGGACGATGGGCGCTTTCTCTCCAATGCCGCCAGCGAACACCAGAGTGTCCACCCCGTCCAACGCCGCAGCGAATGCGCCGATCCATTTTTTTATCTGGTAACAAAACAATGCGACCGCCTCGGCTGCCCGGACATCGCTGCCCTCGCTCTCAAGCAAGTCGCGCATATCGGAACTGGTCTGGGACACGCCGAGTAGTCCGGACCGGAAATTTACCATCTCATTGAATCGTTTTGCGTCGATGCCTTCAGTGCTCGCCAGATACCAAACCAGTCCTGGATCAAGGTCCCCGGACCGGGTGCTCATGGGCACACCGGCAGTCGGGGTGAAACTCATGCTCGTGTCCACGGGTTTGCCGTGGCGCACCGCCGCCAAGCTCGCTCCATTACCGAGGTGGGCGAGGATTATCCGGCCTTGCGCCGCTCCCGCTCCTGCCAGGCGGGCCAGATCTTCCATAAGGAACTCATACGACAACCCGTGAAACCCATACCGACGGACGCCCTGCGCCTCGTACCGGCGCGGGATCGGCAACAATTGGGCCACACGCGGCAGGTCTTTATGAAAAGCCGTGTCAAAACAAGCCACTTGCGGCAGTTCAGGAAACCGTCGATGAAACGCTTCGGTCAACTGGATCTCTTCCGGCAGATGCTCCGGATCGAATGCCTTGAGTTGACGCAATTCCTTGACCATTTCCTCGGTGATCAACTGCGGGTCGCTGTACTTCGGTCCGCCATGCACTACTCGATGTCCCACAGCGGTCAATCCAACAGGCCCGACGCGTTCCTCGATCCAATCCATTAGAGCATCCACCGCCACCGTATGGTCCGGCGCAGCCACTAATCTTGAAAAGTTGTCCGCCTGGTTCAAGCCCTTCACCCGCAAATTGGCCTCCGGTAGTCCAATCCGCTCCATCCCCCCCGCCAGAATCCGTTGGAGCGAGGCGCCAACCTCGAACAGCGCGAACTTGATGCTCGACGAGCCGCCATTAATTGTGAGGATGCGTGGGTCATCTGGTTTCATTGATGATTCCACCCGTTGGTGAGCAGGACGCCGCCAACATCCAGGCACAAGCAGGTGATTGTGATCACTTTCTTCATCGTCTTTTCTCCCGTCGATAGAATCATCGCTGCCACAGGATTCGTGCATATTCCAGTGGGATCGCTACTCCGTCGTGGTGCGGTATGACACGAGCCGTATAGTCTGTTACCGGCCGATCCACAGACACAGCCGCGGTGTAAACGTAGCCGCCAGACGCGTCGGCCAGTTGGCGAACTCGCTTCATCTCCTGTTTTACCGGATAGCCGTCGTTCATAGAGTTGGCGAAAATCTCCAGTCGCACGGCATCTGGATCAATGTCCCCAAGATAGACGTGAACTTCAAATACGTGCTGTGTTTCGTCAGTCTCAACCTTCGCTTCGCCGAAGTGTAGCCTGACCCATTTCTGTTCCAGGGCGTGCCGCCAATCGAGCATTTGCCTACCGATTACGCCATTATTGGCAGCCCGTTCACGGTAGGCAGCCGCAGCCGGGATATAGTGGTCTTCAGTGTATTCGCGTACAGCGCGGTTGGCTGAGAATCGGGATGTCAGTTGAGCCATGCTTTCACGCATCCGCTTGACCCATGCGGTGGGAATGCCGCTCTCGTCTCGGGTATAAAACTCCGGGACAACCTCTCGCTCGAGCAGATCGTAGAGAGAGTCCGCTTCAACAGCATCCCAACCGGGATCGTCGCCATGCTCCTGGCCATCCCCCATCGCCCACCCGACTTCAGGGGTGTATGCTTCCGCCCACCAGCCGTCCAATTCCGAGAGATTGACGCCTCCATTGACGAGCACCTTCATGCCGCTTGTTCCGCATGCCTCCCGGGGTCGCCTTGGCGTGTTGACCCAGACGTCCACCCCCTGTACGAGGCGCTCTGTTAACAACATGTCGTAGTCACTGAGGAAGATCACGTGCGGGCGAGCCTCGGGCCGCCGGATGAAATTTATCCATTCATGGATCAATGCCTGCCCCTCCTGGTCTGCTGGATGGGCTTTGCCGGCGATGATGAGTTGCGCCGGGCGCTGGGGATTGGTCAACAGACGAAGTAGTCGCTCTGGGTCATGCAGCAACAGGTTCGGCCTCTTGTAGGTCGCGAAACGGCGCGCAAAGCCCAGTGTCAATGCGTTGGGATCGAATAAATGTTTCGCCCCCTCAACCACTTCGTGAGACTCCCCGGAGGCGGCCAGTTGCCGGGACAATCGTTCTCGGGCGTATTCAACAAGAGACTTGGTGGCGGCTGTGCGGAATTGCCAGAGCGTGGCGTTGGAGATGACGCGAATGTCCTGCTCCAGGGTTTCCGTCGGCCCTAACCAGCGATCTTTGCAGCAGGCTTTCGTCCAGAGATCGTCCGCCTCGGCTGAGTCCCAGGTCGGCATGTGAACTCCATTGGTGACGTGCCCGACTGGGATCTCGTCTGTAGGCCA
>JBKQVI010000478.1:0-5477 GCA_052139985.1 Terriglobia bacterium | reverse complement strand
TCTCCGTAATCTACCACCCTTGGGGTGAAATCCCCCCACCAGTCTCTTCCTCACTCCCACCCCGCAATCCGGCCTCCGCACCCACCGCTGCCAAATCCCTACGGACGGATTACGGAACGTGTTGCTGGGTACTTTGATTCCGGCGTTGTGCTATATTCGAAATTTGGGCGCGCAAATTTTCAACATGGTGTCGCGGGATGGCCTCGCTTGGCTTGAGTCTGCACGGCTGAGCGAATTGCCGTGGTTGGTCCACGCGTTCAGCACGCGTCGCGGAGGCAGTAGCCAAGCCCCTTGCGCAGGGCTCAACCTGGGATTCACGGCGTCGGACCGGCGTGAGCGGGTGGAACAGAATCGCCGCCGCTTCCTCTCTCAGCTCGGTGGGAAGGAATTCGAGTTCGCTTCGGCACACCAGGTTCATTCCTCCCATTCATTCGTGGTGACTCGCGGCCGCAACGGTCAACTGAGTTATCAACTGCCCGGCGCCGAGGCGTTCGTCCCCGCCGCTGCCGACCCTCCGGCTGGAGATGGGCTGGTTACCGCGGAGGCCGGTGCCCTCCTGACCATTCGAATCGCCGATTGCCTTCCCGTGCTGCTGGTGGACGCGCATCGCCGTGTGGTGGCAGCAGTCCATGCAGGTTGGCGAGGAGCGCTGGCGCGGATCATCGAGAAAGCCGTAGGGGACATGCGGAGCGCATTTGGTTCTGATGCGGAAGAAATCATTGCAGCGCTGGGTCCATCGATTCGTGCTTGCTGCTACGAAGTGGGCGAGGAAGTTGTGGATGCCTTCCACGGAGGTTTTTCGGAGGCCGGTTCGTTCTTCCAGAAACTGCGCAATCGTCCCGAGGCAGCCACCGATCGCCATTCGATTCTCTTCTTGAGCGAGTACCCACCCGGGCACGCTCCTGAGCACGTTCCCGCGGCTCGCCTCGATCTGACCACTGTAGCCCGGCATCAGCTCGCGAGCGCGGGACTTAAGTCCGCAAACATTCTGCTGGCTGACTACTGCACAGCGTGCCGCACCGATCTGTTTTTTTCGCACCGCCAGGAAGGTGGATGCACAGGACGGCAAGCCGCGGCAATTGGGATCAGGAAATCGGGTGATCGGATGATCCGGTGATCGGGTGAGCAGGAAGCCACCCCGAAACGAATCGGCTTTTGCTCATCCGATCAACCGATCGCCCGATCGCCCGATGGAAAGGCTCAGTTGCCCGCAAGCCGCGCGAATGTCTTGACCTCGCGAGATGCGGATGAAGGTTGGAATGCGGCGGTCGGTAAGAATCTTCTGGAAGGCCAGCACGCGCTCGAACTTGGGAGCGCGGTAGGGAAGCTCCGGGCCGCTATTATAGGGAATCAGGTTGACCTTAGCCCGGAGGTCGCGTAGCAGGTCCGCGACGCGGCGGGCGTCGGCGTCCGAATCGTTAAACCCATCCAGCAGGACGTACTCGAACGTCAAATGCTCCCACGGGCGCAAGGGATAAGCGCGGCACACACGCAACAGGTCCGCCAGCGGGTATTTCTGGTTAATGGGCATCAGGGCGTTGCGCTGCTCGTCGCTCGAAGCATTGAGGGAAATGGCCAGCTTCGGCCGCATTGGGTCGCGCGCGAGTTCCTCGATGCGCGGGAGAATGCCGACCGTCGAAACCGTGATGCGCCGCAGCGGGACGCCCACGCCTTTCGGATCCGCGAGAATTTCCACGGCTTTCATGACCTGCGGCAGGTTCAGGAGCGGCTCACCCATGCCCATGAAGACCAGATTCAGCCGGGAGCCGCGCATGATGTTCTGCCCCGAGGTCACCGCCAGCACTTGTCCGATGATTTCCCCCGCGGTCAAATTGCGCTTCGAGCCTAGCAAGGCCGTGAAGCAAAACCGGCAGTCGAGAGCGCAACCCACCTGGCTCGACAGGCAGAGTGTGGTGCGTTCCTCTTTCGGCATGTAAACGGTTTCAACCAGATTGCCGTCCTGAAGGCGGAAAAGGTAGCGGACGGCGCCGTCGCGCGAAGAAAACTCATGCTCGACTTGGGGATAGACGATTCCCTGTTGGGATGCGATGGCGTCGCGGAAATCGCGGTTGACGTTGGTAAACCCGGAAAACTCGCGGACGCGACGGACGTAAAGCCCGTGGTAGATTTGCCGCCCGCGATATCCCGGCTGGCCAAAGCTGACCGCGAGGCTTTCCAGTTCTTCCAGGTTGAGCCCAAGAAGATTGCCGCCCTTTTCTGCCAACGCCATTTTGCGCCTGTTGCAAGTAATGTTAACACTTGCAACGCGGATGATTCAAGGCTGGCCCGCATTCGGTGGTGGGACGATAGTGTGTTGCTGGATTGTTAGGTCGGAGACAGGGTTTATGGTTACTTTTCTATCTCATTACGGCGTGGGGCAATAAGCTGCTTGCCTCTCTCAATGCTGGCCAAAACCAAAATGCTAATGGCAAGCAATCCGACAACTGCGGAAAAACAAATCAACCAGAAAAACCACGGCCATGGCTTGGTTTCTGGCCTAAACCACTCCTTAAGTTCGGAATCGACAAAGAAGACCAGAAGAATCACGGAGCAAATCGTTACTCCACCTTTATTGACCGCACCTACTAACCCTTCACCCGCCGTCTCCTTAGGCCACACAACCTTAAGCATCTTACAGTAATTCTGAGCGCCGTGCCGTATGTCGTATATGAAAACTAACACTCCTATCAGGAAGACGACGCCTCCACCGTAACGGAGAAAGAGCGGGATCAGCGACATCAGAACTTCCCTTGCATCCAGTTTTCCCAGTCAAACCTCCCCAGCCAAGAGAGTAAGGCTCCAGCCGCACTTAATCCTATTCCAATCCACGCAAAAACGGGTGACACAAGCAGGACTCCCAAAAGGGTCTGAACTGTCAAAGTGCCAGAAAAGAAAATCAAAAACAGCACCGCTAGCCTGAAAATCTCGCGATGAGGAAGGTGACCACTGATGTAAGAGCGCAACTCGGCATTTGCACGCTTAAGGTCAGCTAAAGCTTGCACTTCCTCTTCGACCATATAACCAGTTTCTTCGTCTCCGAAAGATTCCGAGAGATGCCTTGGCATCATGTTGCATAGAAGCACGCGATAATTTTTCATGAACTTCGGGTCCATGATTTCTTCTATTGCTTTTGCCTTCTTTGGAGAGCAGATATACTTGGCTTTTGCGAGCTTTCGGAGTGCTTTCCCTTCCACAAATGCGGTTCCCATGGCCATTCCTACCTTTCGTTCTTGGTTAATCTTTGAAGTTGCGTCCGCGCTTTCTGCAAATTTCCGATAAGTTCCTCCAGCTCGTTTTCTGCAAGTTGAAAGTATATAGGCCAGTCCCATTCATCTATTTTCAGCCTAAATATTGCCAGCGCGATTCGAATTTCTTCTTCATTCCTTCGATCATCAGGCTCTTCAAGTCCTCCTGAACTATCAGGGTATTTTGTGCGTAGGTCGCAGACCCAGGACAAATGTTCAATGCGTGGACCACGATCAAGAAATCGATCCATGGCTATTATGTTCGCGAGATTCCGATTAGCATTGAATGTCTTGAGCAAGACCTCCAGGCGCTCTCGGTCTGCCCTGGGTACACCAGCAGCATCTTCTACCACTTCTAATATCTCGTCGTCGCGAACAACCTGACACACAATCGCTATAGCCTCAATTAAGTCGTTCTCGGGAATCCTCGGGATTTTAGGCGCAAGGCTCTGGGCTATCTTCTTAAACGAACGACGGTTGACTGGGGCAGTGATATGGCCAAGATTTTCACGGAAAGCTTCCAGTTCTGCGCCATTGAGTGACAGCAAGCCTTCGATTACACGCTTCAGCGCGGGTTTGGCAAAAGGTAGAAACATGCTTCCAAGGCCCATAAAAGCCTCCCGGCGAGTTCTCTTCTCGCCCGGACCCAATCTATCAGATGCACGTATGGGTCGGCACGGAAGTACTCTAACCCTAACCCATTAAAGGGTCAATGGTCCTATAAAGATTATCGGCTAATCAACGCTTGCGCTTAATGACTCTCCCAGCGCCCCCATATGGTCAGCGACCTTGGATTCCAATGCCGGGCTGCATCGAAACGCCTAGTGAATACAACAGAGATTGTACCAAGCAATGTACAGAGCAACACCTGCCCTCAAGTTTGCCAACTTCGTACTGAATGTATTTACCAGCCGCGTGAATCATCGAAGATGCATCAGTTAATTCGGATTCGATCTCTCGACATGCCTTGTGCAGATATGCGAGAAATCGGGCTCGCCACTGACTCGGGGTGGACCCGTTTCGATAACTTGGGGTGGCGCGTACCAATCCGGTCCCGCGTTATCAGGCTCGCAGCAAATCTTACTGAATCGGGAAAAGTCAACGTCGGCGCCGAAGCATTCTTCCATTGCTCCGACGTACGGTCTGAGTCCATCCGAGGTAACTTGGGTCTCCCTGCGACACTCTTGCTGAAGTCAGTAACAATCTCCAAGGCGCTGGGGCCTTCGCCCTTCGCAACCAGATGAGAGATTATCTCGCTGTCCAGGGCCACCCAAGTGCAGGCGTCTCCCCATTCGGCAGGATCCCCATGGCGTAGGTGAGCCTCTTTTGTGTGAACAGACGTCCACAACTCGTCCATCCGAACAAACTTCGCACGGAGGTCGCGAACGCGGGCACCGAGGACCGCTTGGCACTTGCGACCCAGCAGTACCAGGAGTGAAAGGACTGTTCGCTTGTGCATTCCAGTTATCCGCGATGCGGCGCGAATACTCATCCCCTCAAGCAGCGGCGATAGTACATGAACTGCCTTGTCAAAATCAACACACTGATTATCGAGGGGCCTCGGACGGTCGCCAGCGAAGGTGGCTCCTGCGGTTTGAGGATTAAGGGGCGACACGCTGGCGGCCCACTCTCCCGAGGGAACCACCGGTCAGCAACACGCTTTTGACCCGCCACCCCGCATTCAGTGTCTCTTGACGTCACGTCAGCGTTTGTGATTTACTCACCTCGTACCTTAACGTCGTAGTAATCAGGGGGAGGACTCGTGCAGATCGCCCCCTGCCGGCCGGGATTCAAATTCGGGCGGAGTGTGAAATGCACACAGGGCCTCCTAAAAAGGAATCTGAGGGTCGCGCAGTGGGTTCGCTGCAATCCGGGATTTCGACGGCGTTGGTGGACGTCCTCGCCCGAAAGCTGGTGGGACAGCCGGCGGCGCTTCAGCAAATCGTGCCGTTCATTCAAACGCATCAGTCGGGACTGGCGCCGCAAGGCCGCCCCCTGGGGGTGTTTCTGTTGCTCGGACCCACGGGAACCGGAAAGACGCGCACGGTGGAAGTCCTGGCCGAGGTGCTGCACGGGAGCCAACAGCACTTTCTATCGATTAACTGTGGTGAATTCCAGCTAGACCACGAAGTGGCGAGGCTGATCGGCGCACCCCCTGGCTATACCGGGCACCGCGAGACTACTCCGTTGCTGTCGGTGCAGCGGCTCCTGGCGGCGACCAGCCCCGCGTGC